>JAVFAO010000205.1:0-12152 GCA_034002465.1 Myxococcota bacterium | reverse complement strand
GTGGCGTTTTCTTGTCGATTGGGCGCTTGGCCTGTTCCTCCAAGTTCTTGTCGATTGGGCGCTTGGCCTGTTCCCCCAAGTTCTCGGCCGAGCTTGGGGGACTGCTTGTCTGGCTCGGCTGCAGGTCGGGCGCTGCGGGGGGCATTGGTGGGGCGGGAGGGGTGAACGAGGGCGGGCTGTCGCTGCGCGTGTCTGCCTGGCTGGGTGCGTCGTGTGGGGCTGTGGGTGCTTCTTTCATGCCAGCGGTGCTGCTAGGGGGTCTGGGCGGGAACGTCGAGATCTCCGGGTTCGAGGGCGGGTCGAGCAGGCGGGGCATTCTCAGCGCGCTGTCGCTGTCACTGGCGACGGTGAGCTCGAGCAGCTTGTTTGCGGTGAGCACGCCACGAACGGGCTTTTCGGCGCCGCGATAGACGAAGCTCGAGCCAGGCAGTGGGGTGAAGCCCTCGGGGCCGAGCTCGAGGACGATGCTGTCGAACTGTTCTTGCGCGATGGCGCGCGCGCTGATGGGGGCAGCTTGCCCGTTGGAGACCATGGTGACGGTGTCGTCGACAGCGATGATGAGCTTGTCGCCACCGTACTGAAAGAGCGCACCGATGAGTTTTTGGCCCAGGCCCATGCTGTTCCCCCTTGCAAGCGAGCGCTGCTCGACGGTCGCGAGCGTCTTGGATGCGAATTCTTTCGATGCTTGTTGCACTCAGCCCGAGCGCTGGTTCAGAATGGCTCGGGTTGCTTCGAGCTTAGCGCGAGGAGCGGCCGAGGGCCATTTTGGGAGGACTGCGATGCTGCCGAGTGTCAATGCTGGGTGATGTCGGGTCGAACTTGCCTGTCCTGGTCGTGAGTGAAGCGGCGCTGAGTCTCGCGTGTGTCGAGCGCCGGGCTCGTCGTCATGCACAGTAGGGGTTGGTCTTTGAACGAGCTGCGTTGGGAGCGCTATCGTCGGCGCTGGGGGTTGCCGTTGCTGGCGCTCCTCTTTTTTGGGGGCATCGCGTATGCTTTTCGCAGTGTGTTGCTGCCCTTCATTTTGGCGCTCGTGATTGTGTTTTTGATGGAGCCACTGGTTCGGCGCTTGTGTCATCTGCATGTGCGGCGACGTCAGGTTCCTCGATGGGCGGCGGTGGTCACGGTCTACTTGGGCTTCTTCTCGAGTGTTGCGCTCTTCAGTGTGATCTTTTTGCCGCCGCTGACGGCGGAGCTGGGGGCGGCAGCGGAGGAAATTCCCGCCTATCTGAACCGGGTGCGAGAGCAGGATTTGCCGCGTTGGAGCGCAGAGCTGGAGCGTTTCTTGGGGCGTTCGAAGTCCACTGCGGATGTGGATTTGGAGCCTGCTGTGGCTGAGGCGCGGGAGCAGGTGGGGATAGCGCTTCAGCGCGCGACGATGGTGCAGGAGCTCGACGAGCTTCCCTTCGTGGACCGCAGTGGCGCCTCACCGCTGTTGCTGATCGAGAAGAATGGCATGCGGCCACAATTGGCGGATGCTGATCATCAGCAGCGGGCTGCGCAGGAGGCGACTTGGCAATCGCGGGTCTTGTTTGGCATTGTCAAGAACCCGAACGGCGAGGGCTTGTGGTTGGTGTCTGGTGGCAACGAGCTGCGCTTGGTGCCACAGGAGGATGGCTCACTGACGTTGCGTATCGATCCCGCTGGCCGAGGGGAGACTTCGACGGCACGTTTCGACTTGGAGGGTGAGCTGATGCGCAGCGTCTCTCATCTGATCGAGTCGGGAACGGCCTATGCGTTCGACATTTTGTCGTTTGTCCAGACGGTGATCGAGTATGTGCTCAGTGCATTCGTGATGCTCATCCTGACCTTCATGGTGGCTGCCTTCGTTTCAATCGATCTTCCGAAGATCATGGATTTTTTTCGAGGATTCGTTCCGGAGTCGGCGCAGACGGCGTACGGTGAGCTGCTCACCTCTCTGAATCGAGGCTTGTCTGGAGTGATTCGAGGGCAGCTGGTGATCTGTTTGATCAATGGCGTGCTGACGGGCGTGGGTCTGTGGGTCTTGGACGTGGATTTTGCGTTGATGCTGGGGATCATTGCTGGGGTATTGAGCTTGATCCCCATCTTCGGCACCATCGTGAGTACCATTCCGGCGGTGTTGATGGGCCTGATGCAAGGCTTTTCGACGGCCTTTTTGGTGTTGCTGTGGATCTTGGTGGTGCATTTTTTCGACGCGAATTTCTTCACGCCCAAGATAGTGGGTTCTTCTTCGAAGATGCACCCTGTGGTGATCATCTTCGCTTTGCTCGCCGGGCAGAGTAGTTTCGGCATTTTTGGAGCCTTGTTGGCGGTGCCGGTGGCCTCCATCGTGCAAACCCTCTTTGTTTTTCTTCTCGAGCGCATTCGTCAAGCGAATCGGTCACATCCTGACTCGACAGCGAGTGGCGAGTCCGGCTAGACTGGTGGCGGCGAGAGCCGCCGTAAGCGAGTATCGAGATGACGACGAAGAGCAGTCATGCGACGCATCAAGGCCGCGTTCGGGGAAGCAACGAGGACACCGTTCTTGCGGATGAATCCTTAGGGCTTTTCATAGTTTGCGATGGAATGGGTGGGCATGCCGCCGGGGAGGTGGCGAGCGCGACCGCAGCTCGCTGGGTGCATGAACAGATGCTTCGCGAGCAGAGTCTATTGGCGGAATGTCGAGCCAATCCGACGGCAGCGTTGCGTCAGCGAGTGCTCGAGGCGTTGGAAGCTGCCGTGTGTGCGGCGAGCGCCGAGGTGTTTCGGATGGCGCAGGCCGAGCGCGCGCGGCGCGGGATGGGGACCACGCTGAGCGCATTGCTGCTGCTTGGTCATCGGGGGTTCATGGCGCACGTTGGGGATAGCCGAGTGTACTTGTATCGGCATTCTCAGATTCATCAGCTGAGCGAGGATCATTCGCTGGTCAATGAGTTGCTCAAGCGAGGTCAGCTCAGCAGTCGAGAGATCGCGGAGCTTCCTGTCAAGAACGCAGTGACGCGTGCGGTTGGCGTGCACGAGGAGGTGGAGGTTGACACGGCGGATTTCGATGTCTTGGAGGGAGATCGTTTTCTGTTGTGTTCGGATGGGTTGCACGGATATCTGGAGCCGGAGTCTCTGCAGCGCTTTTTCGACCATCCACACTTGAATCAGATTCCTGAGATGTGTGTGGCCTTTGCGAATCGTTCGGGTGGCAAGGACAATGTGAGCGTGGTGTTGGTGGAGGTCGGCGAGCAGGACGAACAGGGCCGGGCTGATTTGCTGCGTTTGGGGATGAGCACGCTGCGCAAGGCGGAGCTGTTTCGCTATTTGCCCTATAGCGATTTGGCGCGGGTGATGAGTGTGGCGGCGCATGCACAGTATGCAGCGGGTGAATCCGTTTTTGATGAGGGGAGTGAAGCTGCGCTGCACTTGGTGTTGGCGGGTAGTGTCAAGGTCCAGCGTGGGCAGCAGCGTCTCGGTCGCTACAGCGCGGGGATGTGTTTCGGGTTGCATGCGGTGTTGGGCGCTGCGCCGAAGCATCTGCAGTACGTGGCGGAGCGTGCGAGCTCATGTTTGACGCTGACGCGTCGCGATTTTTTGGAGCTCTTGCGTCACGATCATCGCTTGGCGGCTCGTCTGTTGTGGAACATGGCCCAGATTCTGGCTCATGACAGCCGGGACCTGGCAGGTTTTGGGGAGCACCGCAGCAGCGCAGAGCTTCTGGCGCTGTGGGACGTTGCTGCAGACAGCGGTGAGATCACTGCGCCTGGTAAGGCGATAGGGCGTCCCAGTAGCGTGGCCACGGCCGCATTTTCGGGTGCCGGGGAGCTGGTGCCGGCATCCCCGGCAGCGGGGCGTATTCGAGCTCCAGCAAGTTCGGTGTTGGAGTCATCGCCAGCGATGCGTGTTCCTTCGCGGGGCTCGGCTGAGAGCCCTGATGCTGAAGAGCTCGCTTTTCGTCGTCCCGTTTCCCATGCGGTGACGCCCTTGTTGCCGGGTGGCGGTGCAGGGGACGAGCGCAGTCGCAGTCGGACGGGAGCGGCGTTGCTGGGTCAGGGTAGTTATCGAGGTGGAAGCTTCGAAGGCAGCGAAGCAGCGGGCGCAGGTCGCGGTGGCGTGCGACGGGGCACAGGCTTGGCAGGCGATGACGAAGAGACGCTTCCGCCACAAGAGATGCTGGCGCGTCGTACAGCGCAATCGAAAGCCAGCGATTTGTCTGTATCGTCTCGATCGTCTGAAGGCTTGGCAGCGGTTCCGAGGTCGGGCTCCGGGGTCGAGCATCTGAGGGTTGGAGTGAGTGTTTCCGAGGGTCAGGTTGCAGTCGCAGAGGCGAGCCTGGCTGATTTGGACGAAGATGACGATGTGACCCAGATCGACGGCCTGGACGCGGGCATGGCTCGTGGTCTCCTGGCCTCGAGGCGGCATAGCGAAGCTGAGCGGGCGGATACGGTGCAGGATACCTTGCCGGGTCTGCGGGAGCGGGGCCCTCAGCAGTCCTAGGGGGCATGAGTGTTGGGCGCTGCGTCCCGCCCCAGCCAAAGGACTGGGTTCTTTGGAATCCCCTTGCTTTCGTGTTCTAGCTGGGTCGGCTTCTGTTATGGTGCCTCGTGGCCGCTCGTGGAGCTCAGGTTGCAGCAGCCGCTACCACGCCTGTTTGGTCGAGCCGGTGATGGCGGTGCTGCTGCGGTCGGGAGGCTGGGCTTGCGGACAATGCCGTTCTGGTCTAGGTTGCAGGTGTGAGGTCGAATCACGGCACGGGTTGGAGTCCAATGCTGACTTACCTCGTAGACGATCGCGGCGCACAAGGTGAGTACGCGCATTTCCTGACAGCTCACGCGGAGCGTCTGCCGCGGCTGGAGCTCGAGGTCTTTTCGAGCGCGACGGGTCTGCAGCGGCAGCTCGCGCATCGTATGCCTGATTTGCTTCTTCTCGACATGCAGTTCGATGAAGGTGAGGCCGAGACGCTGTGTGGTGATCTTGAATCTTTGGCACAGAGTGTAAGGTTTGGAGGTGATCGAGAGCGAGCGTTGGCGCAGCTTCGACGATTCCAGGGCGTATTCCTAGCGCAGTGTGCTCGCAAACTTTCCTTTGAGGGTCCCATCGTCTTGTTTGGCACGCTGCCGAGCCAGCAAGCCGAGCGTCTGGTGGCCTCCCAGGCGCCGTTGCGGATTCTGGAGGGGTTGCTCTTCGAGCCGGTGCGGGAGGCGTTGCTTTGGGCTTCGGAGGTGGGCGGAGTTCGTAGTGAGTGAAAGGGGCGATGGCCGTGGTGTGCCCGCGTTCGACTTGAGTGAGCTCGAGTCGATGCGCACTCTGCTCTTGGCCACGCGTTCTTTTCTTCATGAGATCAACAATCTACTCCACCTTGGGTGGGGGAGTACGCAGGCTCTGCAGCGTCGTCCGGAGCGCTCCGCGGAGTGGCTCGAGGTGCTGCAGAAGACCATGCAGCGAGGCCGACACAGCGTGGCGGCTTTTCAACCCTTCGTGCGGGGGGTGTGGCCAGAGCGGGCGGTGATTGATGTGCGGGACTTGGCGCAGTGGTCTTGCGAGCTACTGCGGCCCACTTTCCCTCGCCCGATCGAGCTTCGATGCGAGACGGATTCGCTCGAGGCGGAGTTGGTTTTCGCTGACTTTCTGCATGTCTTGTTCTGTATGCTCAGCGAGACCTCGGACGCGGTTGCCGAGAGTCATGATGGCTTGCGTCTTCAGCTTCGTCGCGAGGGGCAGCGGGCGCAGGTGGCGGTGAGTCTGCCCGAGGGGGTGAGTGAGTTGCCGGTGCTTTCAGCTCGTCTGCGACGAGCCGTTGAGCGAATGGGCGGCACTTTGCAGTTCTTGCCTGGGACTGGTCTCGTGCTCGAGCTCCCGATCTGTGAGGCGCAACGCGAGCTGCTGCTATTGCTGGTGGGTGCTAGCGCTCAGCTTCGGCAAGGACTGGAAGGGCTGGGCTTAGCCGTGTTGGAGCCCCGAACTGGAGAGTCTTGGCGCCCACTCCTGAGCGATTACCTCGAGGAGCTCGATGCGCTGTTGTTCTTGGGTGAGCCTGCCGAGCAGCTCGTCATTCAGGCGGCAGCAGTGGAGCGTGGGAGCAGCCCTGTTCTGCTCTGGGCTGGTGAGCGGGAGCAGTGTGCCATGGGGTGGCAGTGGGTAGAGCCCAGCGCCGATTCGGTGATGGCGCTGTTGCGTCGCGAACGGCGCTGAACTTGGCCTTGCCCATAGCGATGACGCAGGCGAGAGCACCCTCCAATTTTCGCAGCGTTGCGCCTCGCTGGATTTTTGCTACGATTCGCCCTGGGAGGGGTGCTGTCAGTAGGCCCCTTGTAGCTGGTTTTTTCTCCTTTCACTCTCCTCGGTCGGCTTCCGGCCAGTGGGTGGATGCGTTGTTAGCGAAGGAAAGCAGCCGATGAAAACACTCGAGCACATTTTCGCTTTGACGTTGGCGTTCGCGCTGACGGGGTGCGTGACGGCCTACGACCCTTCCTCGACGAGCTTCGTGGAGGGTGAGACCTGCGAAGCGACGGGTGTCGAGCTTTGTGACGGTGTCGACAACGACTGTAACGGCACCGTGGACGAAGGCTGTGATGACGATGACGACGGCTACTGCGATGCGGCCATGCAGCTCGTTGGGAGCCCAGAGATTTGCCCGCAAGGTGGTGGTGACTGCGACGATGAGGAAGCAGGGATCAATCCAGGTGCCGCGGAGCGCTGCGACAACGTCGACAACAATTGTAGCGATGCCGTCGACGAGGGTTGTGATGATGATGAAGACGACTATTGCGATCCCAACATGGAGGTCTCCGACCCTCTGCCAAGCGTTTGTCCCTTGGGCATCGACTGTGACGACAGCGATGCAGCTTTGACCTCGGCGGTGTGGTATCGCGATGAAGATGGCGACGAATATGGCCTCGAGTCGGAGCGCATCGATGGCTGCACGCCTGTGAGTGGCTATGCGCCTCGTGCCGGAGACTGCGACGATCAAGATGGAGCCATCAACCCCGATGCCGCCGAGGCCTGTGACGGCGTGGACAACAACTGCGCCGGGGGAATCGACGAGGGCTGCGATGATGATAGCGATGGTTTTTGTGACGCAGCGCTCGTTCTGGTTGGCGTTCCCGAGGTCTGCCCCCAGGGTGGCGGCGACTGCAACGACGAAGATGGGGAGGTCTTCCCTGGCGCCGTAGAACGCTGCAACGACATCCTGGATGACTGTAACGCCAGCGCGCCCGACCTGGGCTGCAACGATGACGGCGACGACTACTGCGACCTCGACATGAGCGTCGTGGGTACACCTGCGATTTGCCCCATGGGCGGCGGCGATTGTGATGACGAGCGCGCTGACGTGAACCCTGGGATCACCGAGCAGTGTGCCGGCGCAGAGCCTGGTGTGGACTACGACTGTGATGGTCTGCCGCCTTCGACCGTGCTCGATGGCCCGTTCGTGCTGCGGGGGGCGACCCCATCGACACCCGACTTCGACGTCACCACTGACGGCGATACACGGCTCGCCTATGTGTGGGTTGAACGCAATGCGAACAACAACCAACTCTTCTTTGCCCTCACCAATTCGACAGGTGGCCTGATTGGCAGCCCTGTAGAGCTGACGGTGCCCCAGCAGGCCGTCAACGCGGCTTCCATTGCTTACGATCCGCAGAGCAAGCAGTACGGCGTCGCCTGGTTGGGCCCGGACGCGGAGCACGAGCGCTTCTCGGTGAACCTCATGCTGCTCTCCGAAACCGGTAGCATCGTGCACGAGCAGGTGCTCGATGAGGCCATGCCGCAGCGCAATGTGCGAATTCTGGCGGCGGGCGCCTACTTCGGTGTGTTCTACGAGCAGAATGATGGGCAGGATCTGGTGCGCTACTTGCCCTTCCATATCGCCAACCGCAGCGCAGGTTCTGCCCTCACTTTGGTTAGCGGCAAAACCCTGCGTTACGCCTCCATCGCCGCCAACCCGGTCGGTCAATTCTACCTCGCCTGGGCCACCGGCTCGCGCGCCTTCACAGGCGCGATCAACGCCGACACCGGTGAGCTGCGTGCTCCTTTCCAAGAGCGCAACCTCCCAACGCCGTACAACTCCGGCTCAACCGGCTTCACCGTCTTCTTCCAGGGTGGGAACGGCTATTTGCTCTTCCAGAACCAGACCATGGCCAACCCGGAAAGACGTTTGATTGTCATGGGTTACGATCCGTTTATGGTCTTCGGGAGCACCAAAGAGGTCGCAAGCGATGCGGCTGCAGGGGAGTACGGTTTCGGCTTTTTCCACCGCGCAGGGCAGTTCGTGTTGCTCTACCCCAAGCAAGACACCGAGGTCATCTACCACATGCGTCGCTTGGACAGTGACCTGAACTTCATCGAGGAGTGGGGAACCACCCTCGAGACCTTGGACTACCCTCGCTCCATCCAGCAGCACCCACTCTTCAACATCGATGGAACCTTGGTGCAAACCGCAGCCATCGATCCCGTTTCCGGCTTCTTCCACCAACTGGGTGTCCACCCCAATGGCAACCTGCTGGTCAACAAGCAGGTGCTCACTCCAGCCGTCTTCGAACCCGAGCTCTCAGGCCAGTTGGTCGCTGCGCACTACGACGAAACAAGCAACACCGTGCACCGCATTCAGGTCAAGAAGGATGAGCCCAGCAGCTGGCAGATGGTCAGCTTCCAACCCACTGGCGCCGTCCAGACCCCTGTAGAGCTCGGAGCCCAGGTCGACTGCTTCGGCGGCTCGGTGTTTGCCACCCGAGACGGGGAATTCCATTGCCAGAACTTCGCCATCGACGGCGGTGTCTGTCGCGCCGATTGGACCATCCGACGCTTGCTCAACAACGTCTGGACTCAACGTACGCTCACGGTCGCTGCCGAGCTGGTCAAGGGGATCTGTTCAGCAGGTCTGCCGTACCCAGAGCCGCTGGTCATCACCAGCTCTGGTCCAATGGCCCTCTGGAGCGACGCCGAGCTGACCGGCCTTCGGCTGCTCATCGCGACGCCAGCGGCAGTCAGCGACAGCGTCGTCTACACTCGCCAGGCCGGCGAGACGCTGGCGGGGGCTCGCCTGCTCGCTGGGGACAGCGCGCACCTGCTGGTGTATCTCATCGAGACGCCTTCTCAGTGGGTCATCAACGCCATTCACATCGGCTCCGATGGCTCCGCAGAGCCCGCACAGCCCGTTGGCGTCATCTCCAAGCCCGCTGCCGTGATGTTGAAAGACGTCGTCTTCATTGATGGACGCTTCTACATCGTCACTGAGGAGCTGCGTAGCACTCCCGATACCGAGCGCATCGCAGTACGGGTGCTCTCCGAACAGGATGCTGTGCTCATCGAGACCCACGACGCGGTGCTGGTGTCGAATACCGCTGAGAATGCCATCTCCCTGCATCGTGTTGCCTCCGATGGTGAAAACCTCATGCTCCTCGTGGGCGTTGATGAGGTCACTGAGTCCGAGCGCCACTACGTCTTGCAGATTGTTGGCAATCAGGGAACGGAGCTGCTGGCTGAGCCCCTGCAACTCGGGACCTTTGCGGATGTGAGCCGAGTGGGCATGGGGGGCAGCCCAGAGCTGCGCCTCTTGGCCGTGCCGGAGCCCTGGGGGCAACGCTTGCTCTCTATCAACGGTGCCGGACAGCTCGTCTCGGAGTCGGTGCTGCAGTATACCTCGACAACCCGATTGGACATGAGCACTGTTCTGCGTTCTGCAGATGCTGAGGTCTCCGTGATCGCGCCCTACAATGACCGGGTTCTGGGATTTTCGGCCGACTGCGAGTAATCGCTTCCTTCTGCGGTGGCCTGCTTGCTCGTATTCGTTCGCTCTTGGGTGCCGGCCTCTCGACAGTGGCAATTCCTTCGGAATATCGAGAGGATACGTTCTCTTTGCTCGCTTCCGGCCGCGTTCGTTGGCCTTTGACGCCAGCCACGCGGCGCCACCTGCTCGTTACATTGCTCTGTGGAGGATATCATGACGCAGTTCCTCGACGCCTGGCGCTGGATGCTGCTCTGTTCTCTGTTCTTGGGGGCGCTCGCCGTGGCTTGCGATGATGACCCTCCTTCGACACCCCCGTGTTCCGAGAGCAACCCTTGCCCTGATGAGCTGCTCTGTGTCGATGGAAAGTGTCAGGCCTGTGTCCCCACAGACGAGCTCTGCGACGGCCTCGACAACAACTGCAACGGCCAGGTCGACGAAGGCTGTGATGACGATGACGACGGTTTCTGCGATGCCAGCATGCAGCGCGTGGGGGAACCTGAGGTGTGCCCCAATGGAGGTGGCGATTGCGATGACACTGATCCGCTGCTCAGCCCTCAGGCCGAAGAGCAGTGCAATGATCGCGACGACAACTGTGATGGCAGCACAGACGAAGGCTGCGACGACGACGACGATGGCTACTGTGATCCACAGATGATCGTCAGCGACCCACCGCCGAGTGTCTGTCCGTCTGGCCCCGGCGACTGTGATGACACCGATCCTACGCTCAACGCACCTGTCTGGTACCTGGATGGCGACGACGATGGCTACGGGCTCGAGGAGCTGCGCGAAGAGACCTGCATCGCTCCCGAAGGCTATGCGCCTCAGGCTGGTGATTGCGACGACGAGAATGATGCAGTCTTTCCTGGAGCCACTGAGCTCTGTGATGACCTTGACA
Organism: Myxococcota bacterium; assembly: GCA_034002465.1. GTDB lineage: Bacteria > Myxococcota_A > Bradymonadia > UBA4248 > JAVFAO01 > JAVFAO01. The sequence continues at coordinate 1,587 of JAVFAO010000205.1, read as the reverse complement.
ACAACTGTCAGGATGGCATCGACGAAGGCTGCGATGACGATGGCGACGACTACTGCGATGCAACGATGCAACGCGTCGGCTCCCCTCAGGTGTGCCCTTTGGGAGGCGAGGACTGCGATGATACACGCGACGATGCCTACCCTGGTGCACAGGAGCGTTGCAACGATCTGCGAGAGAACTGCTTGCTCTCCGGTGCTGACGAAGGCTGTAACGTGGACGGGGACTTCTTCTGCAGTGCGGCGCTCGAGGTCGAGCAGGTGTCCGGGCGTTTCCCGTTGGTCTGTTTGAGAGGAGGTGGCGACTGCGATGAGACCCGCGACGATATCCACCCTGAGGGCGAGGAAGTGTGCAACGCAGAAGATCGCAACTGCGATGGCATCTACCCCGCCTTTGCGCCTCAGTCTGCTGTGCTGCTGCAAGAGCCGAAGCACACGGTTGATTCTGCGGACATGGCTCGTGGGGTGAGCTCGTCCTACGCCTTTGTTTGGGAGGAACAGACGCCGCAGCAGCGGAAGATTCGTTTGGCTCGGGTCGACCGCTTTGCCACGGTGAACGGTGCGCCGCGCGATGTCTCGGATGGTATCGGGATGCGCCCAAGCATTGCCTTCGATGAGGGGACGAGCCAGTTTGGAATTGCTTGGATAGCCCCAGATGACGACGCCGGAACTTGGGGAGTCTATTTTACCCTCGCCGACGCGAGCGGGCAGCCTGGAGCGAGCCAGCGCATCGCGACAACTGTGCAAGACGGCACCTTGCGGGTGCTCGCACTGGGCTCCGTGTTCGGCATTTTGCATCAGTCTCCCGATGCGCCGACCGGCCTGAGTTATTTGGGCGTCACAATCGCCGACGGCGCTGTGTCAGAGCCGTTGTTGCTCAACCAAGACGAGAGTTTCGACACGCTCTCCGTGGCCTATGACGGGGTCAGCCTGTTGATGCTGAGCTGGGATCGTGGCGGGGGACAGTACCGTGCAGGGGCTGTGGACGTGGCAACGGCCTCTGTGAGCGTGAACTTCGAGGAGCGGAGTCTGCCGCCGGCGTATTCTCAGGTTGGGCAGTCGAGCTTGCACTTTGCCCAGGAGAAAGCCTGGCTGCTGTTTCGGGCCGAGCCCAATGCGGCAACCCCAGCGCCCCAGGACTACATGCTGCGCGTGATCGAGCTCGATTCAGAGCTCAATCCCACGGGCAGCGCCCTTGCGGTGGCGGGTGACGCAGCCAACGTCGAATCCAAGCGGGCCCTGGTCAATGACCAAACCGGCTTCGCTGCGCTGTTCATGGCGTACAGGGCGAGCATCAGTGGGCTGAACTACCGCTTGGCACGTTTCGATGCATCTTGGCAGTCTCTGGGGGTTGGCTACAGCGATATCGCGGAGCTCGAATACGACAAGGGGGTGACCCTTCCGTACTTCCTGACAGGCATCTACTACCAGACCCTCAGCCAGCAGAGCGCGACGGGCTTCTTCGTTTTTCACAGCACCCTGTCTGACGGCAATCGGCATCGCAACACTGACATGTTCTCGATCAATGACGTCGAGGTCGAGCTCAATAGCCTTCCAATGGCTACGGCCTACGACACCGAGGCGGGCGTAT
>JAVFAO010000204.1:0-12240 GCA_034002465.1 Myxococcota bacterium | reverse complement strand
GGGGGCTGGGTCGGTTTTTTCGTGACGGCGCTCTTTTTGGTGCCGATTGGCCAGCTCGATGGTGGGCTCTTTGGTTTTGCGCTGTTTGGTCGGTCCTATCATCGGGTGGCGCGCGCTCTGTTTTTGCTTTTGGTGCTGGCGGGCCTGCTGTTTCATCCTGTTTGGTTGGTGCTGTGCATTTTTTTGAAGCTGACGGGTGTGGAGCATCCCGAACTGACGGAGGAGCAGCGCTTACCTCGGTGGGCGTGGGGCGTGGGGGCGTTGTGCTTGGTGTTTTTTCTGCTCACCTTCGTGCCACGCCCGATCGTGCTGCCCATGCTCTACGAGTTGATTTTGTCTTTCATGTAGACTGAGCACGGGTAGCCGCTGTCTGTTTTCGTTCCTGAGTGGCGCCGATGCTGCCTCGCGAAGCTGAGTTCTTCCGGGTGGATTGCTGTTTCCCAGTGTTTCAACAGATTCAGTGCAACCTTGTGACGCATCATGCGGCGTTGACTGAGCGGTTAGGGGGCTTTCAGTCATGAAGATGATTTGCGAGCGCTGTGAGCACGTCGATGAACCGTCGCAGCTTTGGTTGCGCGGGCGTCATGCGGCCTTGGAGTGTGCGCACTGTGGTGCGCTCAACCGTGTTCTTGTGGAGGGGGAGCCCGAGGCGATGCCGGTGGGCGCGGACGGGCTCGCCGAGATGCTCGAGCGTGTAGAGGCGCGCCTGGACAGGCTCGAGCGCATGGGCGGTTTGGGTGTTTCAGTGGAGCACGGGCTGTCGGTGCCGGAGCGCGCAGCAGCCGTTGATGAGCGAGCGGCGAGCGATGGCTTTGCTGAGTTGCCGCAGGTTGCTGCGTCGTCATCCGAGGAGGAGCTTGGCGAGAGCGAACTGGACGAGGAGGTGGTCCCTGGCCACCCGGCTGTTGCCGATGCGGTCGCGCCGGTGCAGTGTCGCAAGTGTGGGCATCGGCAGGAGACAACGGACGCGTGTACGCGCTGTGGTTTCGTGTTTGCGAACGATGTCGAAGGCAAGATGGCTTGGGATAGGCTTGCTGATTCGGAGCACGCCGAGCAGGCGTCATCGCTTTGGACGCAGGCCTTGGAAGAGGGGACCTGGGCCGCGCATCGACGGTTCTCGGCGTTCTGTTTGGAGCATGGGCTCGACGATTTCGCGGGACGACGCTATCGCTTTCGGGCCTCGGACCGTCCCGACGACGTTCATGCTCGGCGGCAACTCGAGAAGATGGCGGAGCGGGCGCAGCTGGGCATCGTGGCGAGTATCGAGTCGCTGCGATTGGGTGACCGGGAGCGCCTTGCGAAGCAGCGTAAGCTTCTCTTTTTGCTTGCAATCATCATCAGTCTCGGGGTTGGTGCGTTTTTTGTGTTCGCTTTTCCCAACCTCTTTCGTTGACCGGCTGCACTCCTTTTCGAGAGTGCGAAGAAGGAGCCGACGATGGCAAAGGGTTCAGTATTCGGGGGCATTTGGGCGGCGTGTTTGTTGGTCTTGGTGAGCATGACCGTATCCTGTCAGTCAGAGAACGAGTCGACGCAGAAACCGAGTCCAGCTCAGGCCGCAAAAGCGGAGCCTGGTGATCCGTTGCTCTCTCCAGCTTTGGCCAATGAGACGGCACCTGAGCAGTTTCGCGTTCGTTTCGTGACGAGCAAAGGCGATTTCGTGATGGAGGCCACCCGTTCATTGTCGCCGCAGGGGGTGGACCGGTTGTACAACCTGGTGCGCATTGGCTATTTCACGGATGTGGCTTTTTTCCGTGTGCTCGACGGCTTCATGGCTCAGTTTGGAATTCACGGTGATCCGGCGGTTTCGGCGCGTTGGCGCACTGCGACGCTGAAGGACGAGCCTGTCCGCGAGTCGAATGTGCGTGGCATGGTGAGCTATGCGATGGGAGGTGCAAACTCGCGGAGCACCCAATATTTCATCAACTATGCTGACAACAGCAACTTGGATGCGATGGGCTTTTCGCCGATAGGGAAGGTCGTGGAAGGGATGGACGTGGTCGAATCGCTGTATTCTGAATATGGAGAAGGAGCGCCTCGCGGGCGTGGCCCGGACCAGTCGAAGATTCAGAGTATGGGAAATGCCTACTTGAAGGCGGAGTTCCCTCAGCTCGACTACATTTTGAAAGCAGAGTTGCTCAAGTGAAATCGGCGTCAGGTGGAAAGGCGGCGCGAGGGCAGCGCGAAGAGCCTGGGGGAACAGGCCAAGCGTCCAATCGACAAGAAGCGTCACCATTGGGGGGCATTGCCAAACAAGACTTGCGGCGTTTGTTCGCCGCATTTCAGGAAGCTGGCGAGGCGCTGTTTCTGGTGGGAGGCTGCGTGCGCGACACGCTGAGAGGCGTCGCGCCCAAGGACTATGATCTGACCACATCTGCGCGTCCGCCGCAGATCAAGGGGATTTTGCAGCAGGCTGGCATTCGGTGGGTCCCCATTGGTGAGGCCTTTGGAACCATCGCGGCGCTGATGGAGGGTGGCTGCTACGAGATCACGACGTATCGGGTCAAGGAGTCCTACACCAAGGGTTCTCGTCATCCGGTTGTGCAGTTTGGGGATGACCTGGTAGAGGACCTCGCTCGGCGCGATCTCTGCATCAATGCGATGGCCATGGGTGTGCAGGGAAATGTGGTCGATCCCTTTGGTGGCTTGGAGGATCTGGCGGCGCGTCGGCTGCGGGTGCCGGGCGGCGGGCTCAGCAAGAGCCGCGAAATCGTGCGGGACGATCCGCTGAGGATCTTGCGCGTTGCGCGTTTTGTTTCGGGCCTTGGCTTCACGGTGGATGAGGCCCTGAGCGAGGCCTGTCTGCAGGAGGCTGCGGCCATCTTGGAGGTGAGCCGAGAGCGCTGGAAGTCGGAGCTCGAGCGCACCATCTGTGGTGAGCACGCGGCAGCGGCGCTCCGTTGGTTGGGGCAGACCAGGGTGTTGTTTCTGTGTCTGCCCGAGCTCGTCGGGCTGGACGGCGTACTTGCGCGTCAGGTGGGTTTCGCCAGCTCAGGCACGCTCTTCGACTGCAGCGTCGAGCTCTTGGGAGCGTTGCCGGCCGCGCCTTTGCAGCGCTGGGCAGCGCTCCTGCACGGATGCGGCATCCCTGCCTCCTTGAGCTGGGAGGGAGGTCTGCGCTTGGGGCGTTTTCGGGCAGAGGAGATGGCGCGTCGCTTCAAGTTTTCGAATGAGGAGCGGGCGCTGTTGCTGGGCCTTCTGCGCTCATTGCCGCAAATGGCTGCGCTCGCCGAGGCGCACAGCGAAGCGGCGCAGAGGCTAGCGTTGCGCCGGCTGCACGACGAGCTCGGCGATGCGTTGGTACAGCTCTGGCCGCTTTGGCGGGCGCTCGCGCAGGCGCGAGCCGATGCAGCATGGGTCGAGCGGAGTTTTCAGTGTTTCTTGACTTTGCAGTCCAAGGGGCTGCTGGCGGTGCGCTTGCCGAGTGGTTTGGGGGCGCTTCTCGAAGAGCGTTTTGGTTTGCAGCGAGAGGATGTGGGACGAGCCTTGCGGCTGATTCGAGAGCGGATTATGGAGGAATCCTGTCCCTTTGCGGCTGCACCTGAGGTCTACCTGCAGGCTCTCGAGGAGGATCCTCAGGGTCAAACCCTGCTCAGAAAGCGGTAGAGCGGGCCAAAGCAACCGGCGACCACCAGTAGGCGTTGACAGTGCAGCGTCGGTAGTCTACATTGCGCTTCCGCTTCGCTAGTGGTGGCTTGTCGTGGACGGTCACCCGCGACGAACCTTGTCAAACGACAGCGGATACATCGAGGAGGCAGGGATGAAGGCAGTTTTCCAAGCGACTTTGTTCTCAGTTGCAGGCATCGCGTTGCTCGCATTGTTCTCGGGTTGTGGGCCGAGCTACCCCGCATGCTTCGAAGACCAAGATTGCGCGGAGAAGAAACAATATTGTTTGAATGGCAAGTGTGCCCAGTGCCGTGACGACCGGCACTGCTCACAAGCCATTGATGAGGCCCACGTCTGCAACGCGGGTACCTGTCACCGCATTGCTGGCTACTGCAATCCTGCTGCGGGCTTCAATTGCCCCGCTGGTCAGAAGTGCCGTGATCGGCGCTGCGGACCTGAGTGCTTCCCCGAGACGGTTGCGGAAGATTGCCCCGCTGGCTTCACCTGCGAGAACGGCCGTTGCACCCCGCCACCGGACTGCCTCAGTGACGCCGATTGCCCAGATGGCAAGATCTGCGTGAATCAGAAGTGCGTCGAGCCGACGGTTTGCCAGCCCCGCGAGGTCAACTTCGACTTCGACCAATCGGAGATCACCTCTCTCGCCAAGCGTACTCTCGAGGAGAACTACTCCTGCTATCAGGAGCGCGGTGAGAAGATCAACAACGTCAACGTGACGGGACACTGCGACGACCGCGGCACCGACGAGTACAATATGCGTCTGGGTCAGCGTCGCGCCAACGCCGTCGACAAGCTCTACCGCAAGCTCGGCATCGACAAGAAGAAGATCCGCGTCAACTCCCGCGGCGAGATGGAGCCTGTGGTTCCCAATGCCCGCAGCGAGGGCGAGCATGCTCGCAACCGTCGCGCTGAGACCAAGTTCGAATAATAGAAGAGCGAGTGCTGTCACCGCGTGCGCGACTGAGTTCGTCGCGCGGTCCGGGCGAGTGCTCTGCGGCAGGTCCACGAGCGCGCCCTCCGGCCCAGCAGGCGACCTGAAGTCGCCGCAACTCCAGAGCGCGACATGACCCGTTGGCGTTGGCTGTTTGGATTGCTTTTCGTGACGCTCTTTGCGCCGGGCTTCGTCTGTGCCTCTCGGGTCGAAAGAGTCGAAGGTGAGGTCGATGCGCTGCGGGCGCAGTTCGTCGAGATTCAGCAACGTGTCAACAACGAGCAGACCCAGCTCAGCGAGATGATCGTCCGCGCGGACCTCAAGCTCGCCGAGCTCGAAGAGCTGCAACGAAAAGCCAACGAGCTCTTGACCCGCAACAGCGTCGATCTCTCCCTGCAGATCGAGAATCAACGCAACGAGCTCGCCGAGCTCCGCGGCCGCCTCGATGGCATCGATCGCAACGTCTCGCTGCTCTCCAAAGAAGTGCAAGGCATCATCGCCTCCCTTGGCTCTGTGGGTTCCTCCGCTGTGCTGCTGCCCACCGAGTCCGAGCCCCTCTTCACCTTCGCGCAACAGCGCGAGGGTGAAAAGAACTGGGCCGAGGCGAAGCTTGGCTACCAAGAATTCATCCTCAAGTTCTCCTCAGACCCCCGCGTCGAGGAAGCCACCTACAGGCTGGCCGTGGTCAGCGCCGCCGCTGGCCAGCACCAAGACGCCATCACCACCGTCCGTGGTCTACTCACCAGCTTCCCAAACAGCAGCTACCGCAACGACGCCATCGCCATCATGGGCGAGAGCGCCCTCGCCCTGGGAAACTGCGAGATCGCGATCAAGTCCTTCGAAACCCTCGTCGATCTCGGCGACAAGAAGGCCAAGAGTCGCCTCTCGCAGGTGAAGAGCGCCTGCAAAAACTAAGCGCCGCTCTGACTGTGTTAGAAACGACTCGGCGGGCGTGCGAGAGAAACACCCTCGTCAACGAAGGTGCCGACCGACCCATGGACCATTCGTGAGCGCTCCAGGGTACGACCTCGTCTTCGTCGTCGCTCGCCTCGTCAAGCAAGGCGAGCACGACGCCATGCTCGCCTTGCTTGCAGAGGATGGCAGCAAGGTGAGCGCATACGCCCGCCGACTACGGGGCAGCAAGAGCCGATTCCCTGCGGGACTCGAGCTCTTCTGCAGCTACAGAGGGCAGGTCGTCCCCAGGCGTTCGGGCGTCGTGCTGCTCACACAGGCCCAGCCCATTCAGCCATTGCACCGCATTACCCATTCGCTGCACTGCTTGGGCGTTGCCTCGTGTGGTCTCGAGTTGGTGCGAGAGCTCGCCTGCGAAGAGCGCGAGAGCAGCCTCTATGCGCTCTTGTGGACCTTCCTGGCTGAGCTCGATGCCCGTGCGGACGAGCCGGCGCCGCTCGCGCTGCTCGCCTTGCGCTGGCTCGAGTTGAGGGTGCTCGCCGAGGAAGGGCTGCTTCCCGATTTGTTTGCATGCATGGACTGTGGCTTGCCCCTGACCGGGGATGCACATCACAGCTTGGCGCGGGCGGGATTGCTGTGCCCGTCGTGTGTCGAGGTGGAAGCGCAGACCAAGGACGGCGCATGGACTGAGGGGCTGCGCGGTGCGGGCAATGCACCTGTGGATGCAATGCTGCTGCGCGCTCTTCAGCGTCTGCACAGTGAGCCGTCGCTGTCGGGGATTCTGCGCTCGGCGCACAACAAATTGGGGGGACAGGCCCAACGCCCAATGGACAAGAAGTTGGGGGGACAGGCCCAGCGCCCAATGGACACGAAGTTGGGAGAGCAGCGTTCAATCGACAAGAAACTGCAGGTGGGCGAGCCCAGCGCCCAGGCCGATCGCTTGCATTCGTTCGCTCGAGGGCACCGACCTCTCGACAGCAGCAATTCCTTCGGAATGTCGAGAGGATGCGTGCCCCTCGCTCACTTTCGATTGCTTCGCTTCGATGTGCAGGCAGGGCTCTTTTTGCAGCGCTGCATGCAGGCGCTGCCCATCGAACGGTTACGGAGCTATGGGTTCCTGGCCAGCGTATTCGATTCGGAGCTTAGGCGTCCGGTCGAGGACGAATGACCTGATCGGCAGCGCGGGCGAAACGACGGGTCAGCTCGCGCAGGCGCAACGCCAAGGTGGAGTTCACCTGCCAGTAGAGCAGGCGCCAGGCCCAGTTCCCCTGGCTCAAGCCCGGCGTATTCATGCGAGCTTCACCGCCGAGGCTGAGCAGGTCTTGCATGGAGGCGATGGCGGTGTCGGCGACCGAAGACCATGCCGCCGTGAGCATCTGCCAGGCGATGTCCCGGCCGTCGATGGCAAAATAGAGCCGCAGCTGGTCGCCAGCCTCGGCGCCAAGCTCTTGGTACCAGCCGACGATGGTGTTGTTGTCGTGAGTGCCTGGGTAGACGACGGCGTTGGCGTGGTGGTTGTGCGGCAGGTGTAGGTTGGTGGGATCGCCGTCGAAGGCGAACTGCAGCACCTTCATGCCTGGCAGTCCCAGGGCGACGCGCAGCTGCTCCACTGCTTCGGTGATGATGCCGAGGTCCTCAGCGATCAGGGGTAGCTCGCCGAGCTGCTCACGCACGGCATCGAAGAGCGCGCGCCCCGGACCGGGCACCCAGCGACCTGTCATTGCAGTGGGGCTGTCCGAAGGCACTTCCCAGAAGGATTCAAAGCCGCGGAAATGGTCGATGCGACACTTGTCGACCATACGCAGCAGCGCGCGGAAGCGATTGACCCACCAATCGTAGTTTCGCTCGGCGAGCACGTCCCAACGGTAGAGCGGGTTGCCCCAGAGCTGTCCAGTTGGGCTGAAGTAGTCTGGCGGGACGCCAGCGACGACGGTGCGGTGACCGTTCTCGTCGAGCTGGAAGATGGGCTGATTGGCCCAGACATCGGCGCTGTTGGAGGCGACGAAGATGGGCATGTCGCCGATGATCGAGATGCCTCGGGTGTTGGCGTAGCGGTGTAGCGCATGCCATTGGCGGAAGAAGACCCACTGCTCGAAGCAGATGCGGTCGATCAGCTCGGCGTGCTCAGAGCGGGCCTGTTGGAGGGCATCAGCTTCGCGTCGGCGAAGTGAGAGCTCCCAGGTCCACCAAGGAGCCCCCTGGTGAGCTTCGCGCAGCGCGGTGAACAGGGAGAAGTCATCCAACCAATCCGCCTCTTCCCGACAGAACGCCTCGAATTCACCGCGATGGTGCGCACTGGCGTTGTCGCGGAAACCGCGGTGAGCAGCCGCAAAGCAGCGCGTCTTGAAGGTGAGCACTGCAGGAAAGTCGACCTTGGGCCCTGAGGGCGGCCGGTCGTAGATTTCTTCGGCGGCGAGCCAGCCGTCATTGCGGAGCCGGTCGAGGTCGATGAGCAGCGGGTTTCCAGCGAAGGCGCTGGTGCACATGTAGGGACTGTGACCTTCGTCAGTTGGACCCAGTGGCAGGACCTGCCAGAGCTGTTGTTGTGCCTCGGCGAGGAAATCGACGAAGGCGTAGGCTGCGTCGCCGAGGGTGCCGATGCCGCCGCTGCTGGGGAGGCTGGTGGGGTGCAAGATGATGCCACTCTGTCGCATGCCTTCTCCTGTCGTGAGTGTCGATGGGCTGTTGCGTGGACCCTTTCGTGGGGGTTAGCCCAGGCGGTTTCGGCTGCCTTTCCAAGGCGACAAGGTCACCGAGCAGAGGCAACGCAGACGACGTCCTTCGCGTGTGCCTCGCCTCGGCACGCATACCTCGAAACAGCGCTCGATGGCAAGCAAGCGTTGGCGGTCGTGGTGGTGTGGCGGCCTATGGCGCTCGGCCTTCTGTTGGAGGGCATGCCGCGGGTTTCCAGGAGCAAGCGTCGCAGCCGGATGGCGAAGACGCGCTGCGAAGCGAGCCCCAAGGGTGCGCTCCAGGGGGGTGCGCAACACGACGCCTCGATGCGGCGCCAGTGGGGGCGGCTCTCTTTCGAGCCTCGAAACTGTGCGCTTTGGGATGGACTTGCTAAGATGGCCAGGGCGCTCGGAGGGAGGCAGCATGCGGATTCGTGCAGGCGGAGCCAGTGAGGTTGGGAAAGTCCGTGATCACAATGAAGATTTCTACGGCGTCGACCCGAAGGGCTTCATGTTCGTGTTGGCCGATGGCATGGGTGGGCACGCGGCGGGAGAGATCGCGAGTCGACTCGCCTGTGAGGGTATCGTGCGGGTCTTGCTGCCGCACCGAGAGCAGCTCGCCAAGCTCGCCGATGACGGTCGGCCAGACTCTCGGCAGACCCTGATATCGGCGATGCGCGGGGCAGTGGTGACGGCGGAGAAGAACATCTTCGATGCGGTCGCTGCGGTGCCTGAGCGCAAGGGCATGGCAACGACCTGCGATCTGGTGTTCTTGGCCGCTGGCACGGCCTTCATTGCGCATGTTGGGGACAGCCGTGTTTATCTGCTGCGTGGTGACACGGGGCGATTGCTGACGGTCGACCACACCGTGGCGAACTACCTCAAGGCACAGGGGAAGTCGCCGCTGGAGGTGGCAGGTCATCCACACAAGGACAAGCTGATCCGCGCGTTGGGCATGTCGGGTGGTGCAGAGATCGACACTCTGCAGTTGGACTTGCGCATTGGGGATCGTCTCGTGCTTTGCTCGGATGGTCTGTATCGATATCTCAAGAATCCAACTCATCTGGCGCAACTCTACGGCCACCGAGAGCCGCAGGAGGCTGCAGATACGCTGTGCAAGTTTGCCATCGAGAGCGGCGGCGAGGACAACGTGACCTGCATTTGCGTCGAGGTGCTCGATCCGGGGGTGCGTCCGACCTTCGTGGAGACGGACTCCAAGATCAGCGCATTGGGAAACATCACCTTGTTCCGCAACCTTGGCTATCAAGAGATGCTGCAGGTGATGCCGATTACCTACGAGAAACGGATCGAGGCGGGAGAGGTGATCATTCGCGAAGGCGATCCGGGAGAGGAGCTCTATCTTCTGGTGCAAGGCACCTGTGATGTGCGTTCTGGCGGCATCAGCATCGCGAGCATTGGCACCGGGCAGGCTTTTGGCGAGCTGGCCTTGGTCGATAACCGGCCGCGCTCGGCGACGGTGGTGGCCAACGAGAATTGCCGGGTGTTGGTGATTCCCCGGAATGAATTCGAGCGCTTGACCCAGACGGGTCCGCTGGCGACCAAGCTCCTCTGGAACGTCATCCACGACCTCTCCGAGCGCCTGCGTTCAGCAAGTGAGCGACTGCGCGAGCAGGGCAAGAAGCTTGGTGGCAACTAAGTCGCGGAATGTGCGCCTTGCGCCCAAGTGTTGTGGCCGTCGGTGCGCTCCAAGTTCGGGGGCGCTGTTCGGAGAGCGCAGATGACAGAGAAAGAACTCAAGCCGCTGCAGCAGCAGGCACGCTGGGCCTTTGGCGGCGTGGTGGCGCTGACTTTGGCATTGTTTTTCGTGCCGTACGGGCAGTATGTGATTTACCCGGTGATGCTCTTCTCGACCTACGCGCACGAGATGGGGCATGGTATCGCGGCGATTCTGATGGGGGGCAGCTTCCTCGATTTTCAGATGTGGGCCGATGGCTCGGGTGTGGCCCGGCACGCAGGCAACTACGGTGATTTCGCGCGTGGGGTGGTGGCGGCTGGCGGCTTGCTTGGGCCGGCGATCCTGGCGGCAGTGTTTTTCTTGCTTTCCCGGCGTGCATTCTGGTCTCGCTTGGCCCTGTATGGCTTTGCCGCTGCTTCGGTTGTGGCGGTGTTGCTCTTCGTGCGCAATGGTTTTGGTGTCGGCTTCGTGTTGTTGGTGGCCCTGGTGTGCGCGGCGGTTGCGCGCCTGGGAGGGGAGCGGATAGCGCAGTTCTTTCTGCTCTTCTTGGCGGTGCAGTTGAGTTTGACCGTGTTTTCCCGCGGGGACTACCTGTTTGTGGAGTACGCCAACACTGCGGCGGGGCCCATGCCCTCGGACGTTGGGCAGATGTCGCAAGCGCTGGGCGGTCCCTATTGGCTTTGGGGCGGCTTGGTTGGCCTGATGTCGGTTGCGATTTTGGTGGGCGGCGCGTTGCTCTTCTTCCGCAGCGAAGCTGCTGGGGCCGCGAAGGCTGCCTGAGACGAGGGTCAGGGATTCGGCTTCGTGGGGCGCTGCCCCACCCCCCGCCTAAGGGCTGTGCCCTTTGGAATCCCTTTGAATTCGTGTCGTTGCTGGCGATGGTCCTGGCTTGTTGCGAACGCTCTCGCGAAACCCTCGCAGGGCTGCGCAGGCGCATCGGATGCGCCCGCGACAGACGCTGCCATCGGCGAGCCGCGTACAGACCGGATAGAGGGGCTCAGTTGCAGTTGCAGTTGGCGTCGCAGCGGCAGGTGTTGCTGCCTTGGACAGGCGAGTGGGTGAGCTCTGGGAAGTCGCAGGTGCCATTCTCGCCGATGCGGCAGCCTGTCCACACGCCGGTGATGGCGGAGGTGCCCGAGCCGAAGCTGAGGGTGCCTGCCCAGGTGCCCTTGACGAGCTCGTCGACGAGGAAATCGCCTGTGTTTTCGACGAAGGTGACCTCACCGTTCATGTTCATGACCGAGGAGAACTCCTGCAGGCTGAGCAGGGCGGTGCCGAAGCCGAGCAGGTTGCCGAGCAGACCGAGGGCACCTGAGCAGACACCGTAGGAGGCGTCGTAGCTGAGGCTGGCGCCGAAGAGCTCGATGCCAGAGAGCCAGTTGGCGAAGGCATCGCAGTTGAACCAATGCTCGAGCGCTGCTTGGAAGGTGGTGGCGCCGCCAGCGATGGCGGGCAGGATGACCTGGTTGATGATGTAGACGATCAGCTTGCCATAGCGCAGATCGACGCCGTGGTTGCCGATGACGAGCTTGTCGTAGCCGGTGACCGTACCTTCCCAGTCACCGGAGACGAGCTGCAGGTCGAGCATGGCGCTGTAGTCGAGCTCGAGTCGGCCACAGTCTGGGGGATCGTTGATGGTGCAGTTGAAGCGCCAATAGAAAGCGAGGCCTGTGAAGTTGGTGGTGCCGAGGATGCGGAAGTCGGCGCCGAGCTTGGACATGTAGAGGGTAGAGAGGACCTCGAGGGTGCGGATGGTGCCACGCACGTCGCAACCGGCGCGGACGATGGAGCAACCTGTTTTGGAGGACATGACGAGGTCGGTGATGAAGTTTTGGATGTCGTCTCGCAGTCCGGTCACGCCGCTGATGAGGTCGATGGCGTCGCAGAGGATGCCTGGGATGAAGGCTGAGCAGACATCATCGAGGATGAGGTCGTAGAGCAGCTTGCCTGGGTTGTCGAAGCCATCGAAGATGCGCACGAGCCATTCACCCACGGCGCCAGTACCGGCGATGGCGTCACCAAAGTCGAAGTAGGAGCGCACGCGGTAGGTGCCGACGGGGTTGAGGGGGATGAGCTGGAAGATCAGGTCGAGCTCGGTGGTGGTGTCGGGCATGGTCTCGATTTGGTCGATGCAGGCCTTGGCAGCGATCTGTCCGTTGGGGCCGTAGGCGACGCCAACTGCGGTGTACGGATAGCCCGTCAAGAGACGCTCGAAGACCACCTTGTCACCGTCCTTTTGTGCGGTGGCGAACACGATCTCGTCGGGCGGCATGTTGAGGGGGTTGAAGAAGCGGCAGGCCAGATCCTTGGTGTAGTAGAGCTTGACGTCAAAGGGCTTGAGGGGCATCACCGAGGCGGCGGAATTGATGATGTTGAAGCTGAGGTTGCCGTTGGGCAAGGCGAGGACG
>JAVFAO010000203.1:7306-12246 GCA_034002465.1 Myxococcota bacterium | reverse complement strand
CAAGACGAACTGCGCCCGCTCGCTCCCTTCCTCGGCCCACATCCCTGTCGAGTTGCAGGTGATGCGCAGCACCTGAGCAAGCGGCCCCTTGTGGAATCCGACTCTTCCTCGTATCGATGGCTTCTATGTTCTCCTCGTTGTGGCGCGATGGATTCGACGCTACACTGCTTGGGCGCGCGCAACACGGGAGTGGAATCATGCGCCTCATCTCAACTCGTCTCCTCGTCATCCTCTCGGCACTCTGTTTCGCGTTCCTGGCCTGTGGTGAGGACGATCCCCCCAAGACAGATCAGAGCGAGCTCGACACCACCGATCAGGAGCTCGACGTCGAGCCCGATATCGAGCTCGAGGAAGAGAGTGATATCGAAGAGCTCGAGCCCGAGCTCGAGCTCGTCGAAGACGAAGCCCTCGAGGACGAGCTCGAGGAGCCAGAGGACACTTTCGAGGTCTACACCGACCCCGTTGTGTTTGCGCTCGTGCAGCTCGACACCGAGCTGCGTGAGGTCCTGTACATGCGCGGCGGCAACGCCATCGCCATGCCGGATATGCGGATCAAGGCCGAGTCGATCAGCCGCACCCCCATCGCTGGCCAGCTCATCGGTTTCATCTACCCCTTTCCAGGCTCTCACGCGCAGCCCTCGCAGAGCTGGACCAACCAAGAGGGGCTCACTGACGTGCTGGAGCTCACCTTGGTTGCGGACACCTTCGAGGACACGGCGCGCTTCCTGCTGACGCCCTACATCATCGGCACCGAGCCCAACCCACTGGCCGAGAAGAAGGTCGACGGCTTGGCCGTCGATGTCGAGCTGCACTACCCGCAGGACGAGCTCGGAGAGCCCATTCCCTTCATCGGCGACGGCAGCACCCACTATCCCGTTCGTGTCAGCCTGGCCCGCGCCGATGGCAAAGACCTGCTCAGCGAGCTCGAGGTCGAAATCGAGCTCGTCCTTAGCGGCGGCACCAGCCCCATCTCCGTCGACGGCGAGAACAGCAAGCGTTTCCCCGTCGACGTGGAAACGGGCGAGCTCAATTTGGAATTCATCTCGACCCGAGAGGGCGCAGACACCGCTATCTTCTTCCTGCGCTTCTACCAAAAGGGTGCGCGGCGCGGACAAAAGACCATCACTCTCGAGCTGCTCGCGCCCTAATGGCCAACTCCAACGAGTGCTCGGATGCTATCCTCGCCGCTTGGGCTTGCTGTGAGCAAGCGGGGCTGCACCAGTGCGCCCAGGAGGGGGCCGTCTTCACGCCGCCCCGCGTCGCCAGAGCCCTCGCTTTGGCCGGTCTCTCGCGCATACCCGCCGAGTCGACGCAGCTCAGCGTGCTCGATCCCGCCGCTGGAGCCGGGGCGCTGCTGCTCGCCACGCTCGAATACCTCCTCCGCATACGCCAGCCTCTCCGCTCCCTGCCAGCGTCGCTGCGCCCGCTGCAGTCGCGGCTAGCGTCCCTGCGGCAGCTCGAGCTCTGCGCCTTCGACCTCGACCCACGCAGACTCGACGCCTGTCGCGCCGCGCTGAGCACTCTGCTGCCTGCGGCTTCGGCGAGCGGCCTCGAGCTATGCTTGACTTGTCGACTCGCCAATGGCCTGGAAGAGCCGTGGCCCGAGATAGCCTTGGTCGTGTGCAATCCGCCCTACCTCCGCGCCTCACGGCGCGGCAACGCGCTTCGAAATGCCTTCTCGACGACCACAGGGAGCTTCGACCTCTTCGTGCCCTTCATCGAGCGCGCCGTGCGTGCGCTCCCCGCTCAGGGACTCGCCGCGTTCCTGGTGCCCACCAAGCTCTTCTCGGCAGACTATGCCAGCGCCCTCCGCGCGCTGCTGTGTCGAGAGGCACCGCCGCTGCTGCTCATGGACTTGACCGCAGACCGCAGCTTTGGCGAGCAGGTCGATGTGGCCTTGTGTCTGTTTCGGAAGGAACGAGGAACGAGGAACGAGGAGCGAGGAACGACGCAGGAGCGAGGAATCACGCAGGAACGAGGAGCGGGTGAGGGACTGCAGGGCTGTGTGCTTGCGCAGACGCTGGAGCCGGTCGAGGCGCTCGAGCAGGCCATCCCGCCGCTGCTCGAGACGGTCGCTCCAGTGCTGTCGTCGAGTGTCTCCGCCAGGCGAGTTGGAATACGAGAGCTGGCCGCATCCCCTCGATGGTGGGTGGATGGTTCAGAGAGGGCTGCTGCGCTGCTCGCGCAGCTCGAGCAGCAGCCCCCGGCATTGCTGCCGTGGCGCACGGGCATCATGGGCTTCGATTACCACGAGACCTTGGCCTGTGTGCAGGAGGCGCAGGCGCAGGCTTCCTTGCCATGGGAGCCGGCGCCGCTCGCGCTCATGACCCCAGGACTGCTGCGACCCTTCGCCTCGCTGTGGGGACAGAAGCCGCTGCGTCTGGGCGGCACGCGATGGCTGCGGCCGGTGCTGGCACGTCGCCCTGCGTCGTTGTCGGACGCCACTTGGGCTTGGTTTCAGCAGCCCAAGGTCTTGGTGTCGGGGGTGTGTAGAGAGCTCGGAGGATACGCGGATCTCAAAGGGCGCTGCGCGCCTCTGGTTGCGGTGCATGGGGTCGCGCTCGACGCGGAGCGCATCTTGGTCCTGAGCGCTTTGCTCTCGAGCAGGCTGCTGAACTGGTGGTGGCGGCGGCGTTTTGCCAGTGCGCGTATTCCGCGGGGCTCCTTTCGTGTGAGCGTGTCGATGCTCGAGGCGCTCCCTGTTGCGCCCCAGCTCTGGTCCTCGCCGCTGGCCGAACTCGCACGCGCCCTACACAAAAAGCCCGACCCAGGGCTTCGCCAGCAGCTCGACCAGCTCGTCTTCGATGCTTATGGCGTCGATGAGCGGGATAGGACGTGGATCCTGGAGGGCTGACGTCGACGTTCGGCGATGGGAGCGCCCTTATTGGCTGCTCGTCCGTTCGTCTGTTCTTGTCGACTGGGCACTTGGCCCGTTTCGCCAAGCTGTCGAAAACTTGGGGGAACAGGCCAAGCGCCCAATCGACAAGAAGTCGAATACGATGGAGGGCTCTTTCGCTCAGAGGCCTTCGAATCCCCTCGCTGCTTTGCTTGCTTGCTCGGTCAAGGCTGCGACACGAGGCTCAGCATCCCGCCCTTAGGCTTCGAGGGTTGCGCTGTGCAAGAGCTCCTCGAGCACGCGAATGATGGTGGCGTCGATGCTTTGGTAGTAGCTGCGGGTGATGCTCGCGGCGGTGCCTGCATCGTGCTCGGCGATGGCCTTGCGCAGCGACGCCAAGTAGCTGGGGAAGGACTCGTCTGCGACCCACATCTCCGCAGTGTGGGGAGAGAAGTCGTTGTAGACGTCGAGCAGAGTGTTGGCCAACCAGCGCGCCATCAGTGAGTGGGAGGCGTCGACGATGGCGTCGATCATCGCGATCTCGGTGCGCATCAGCGCGTCGCGGTCGTTGTCTTGATGATGGACGAGCTGCGCGTCGATGAGCTCGGCGATGCGTTGGATATCCTCTTCGCTCGCTCGCGACGCCGCCAGCTCCACACACATCTCCAGGATCCGTGAGCGCACCCGCAAGAGGTCCTCGATCATGCGAAAGCGCTCTTCTGGACGCTGAGCATGCACCAAGAACGGCGCGATGCAATCGAAGCGCGCCGTCTTTCGGTAGTCTTGGACCGTGATCCCTTGGCCGTGTCGAATGCCGATCAGGGCGAGGTGCTCGAGGCGTTGCAGCGCCTCGCGCAGGGTGTTGCGGTTGGTCGAGAAGCGCTTGGCCAGCTCACGCTCGGAGGGAAGCCGCTCGCCTGCGGCGATCTGGTCGCTCAAGATACTCTCGAGGAGCGTCGAGAAGATGTCGTCCGAGAGACTGTGCATTGCCAAACCATCTCAGCTATTGCTCGAGCAAACCGTGCGAGGCAGGTGCTCCACCAGCCAGGATGCTGCATTGGTTCAACCAATTTGTCAAGCGCCGTCTCGGCTAGCCTAGCCCGAGGCTGGCTGGCGAGCGCTCGGAGCAGAGCGTCATTGGGGCTCGAGCGAGCGCCGCACGCGTTCGGACAGCGTCTTGGCTTCCTCGCTCTGCCCTGCTCCGCTCTCGACTTGCAGGAGGTGCTCGAGCAGGCTGCTGAGCAGCTCTTGACGCAGTGTGGCTTCGTCGCAGTCAGGGGAGGAACAGCTTGCCTGCCAATGGTCGAGAAGAAGATAGATGCGTTCGAGCAGTTTCCAGCCAGCTTCGTCGGTCTCTTGGAGCATCAAGGTCGAGGACAGCGCCAGCAGGGACTGCAACTGTGCTTGCACGGGCCATTCGGACGTTTGTGGGCTGTGCAGGCTTCCGAGAAAGGCACCCAGACAGGGGTCGATGGCCTCGGCATTGGTCGTGATGGGCCAGCCCGAGTCGAGGGAGGCGCAGCTACGCGCCAGTGCTCCTTGCCGCCAGCTCAGGTTCGAAGCCTGGCCGAACTGCGCGAGCGCCACGATCAGTCGGACCCGGTCCGCAGCGAGCAGCTCTGGAGCTTGGGCCAAGGCGCGCTCCAAGGCGTACTGGGCGAGCGCGTCTTCGCCCTGCTCCCCAGCTTTCTCGACGGCATCGAGCAGGCTCAACAGGGACTGAGAGCGGCGCGCAGCCAGCGTCTCGAGTTGGGACTCTGCAAGGATCAACAGAGGAGTGAGGGCGTCATTGCCTCTGCCATGTGTTTGGGCCTTCTCGAGTGCAGCCTGTGCCTGATCGATGTCGGTAGAGAGTGCGGCTAGCCACGCCCAGACGTAGGCGCGCTCGGGAATGCTCAGGGATTCTGCGTCATCGAGCAGCCTGGTCCAGGGCTGCAGTTCTTGTCGATTGGGCGCTTGTCCAGTTCCCCCAATTTTTTGTCGATTGGGCGCTTGTCCAGTTCCCCCAACTTTTTGTGGATTGGGCGCTTGACCAGTTCCCCCAGGTTCAGCCAGCAGTCCGAGGCTGAGGGTCTTGGCGAAGGCGGCTCTCAGCCGCGCTGAG
>JAVFAO010000203.1:0-7206 GCA_034002465.1 Myxococcota bacterium | reverse complement strand
TTGTCGATTGGGCGCTTGTCCAGTTCCCCCAACTTTTTGTGGATTGGGCGCTTGACCAGTTCCCCCAGGTTCAGCCAGCAGTCCGAGGCTGAGGGTCTTGGCGAAGGCGGCTCTCAGCCGCGCTGAGCGGGCGAGCGCCGCGCCATCAGCGTCATCGTAGGCTGCGGCTGCGCTGCTCCAGGCGTTGGCTGCGCTGGCCCAATCGCGTTGGCTCTCGAGCAGGGCGGCATACTGGGTCCAGGTCTCTGCGCTCCCAGGTGCGAAGCCGAGTTCTTGGTAGGCATTGACGGCCTTGGCGTATTGGCTACGCAGAGCATCGCGTGCTTCTTGTGGATTGGGCGCTTGTCCTGTTCCCCCGAGTTCAAGCCGTGCGTGTACGGCGGTGGCGTGTTCGACTCTCGCACGGTAGCGGGTCCAGTCTGCTTGCTGGGCTGGGCTCTGGTCGCTGCCGTAGCTCAGGGTTTCGAGGGCTAGCTCTGGGTGTCCGAGCAGGGCGTAGAGCTCGGCCATGCGCCATCGCATCCCTGCGCTGCTGGCCGTGCCCGACAGGCCACCTTCGAGGGCGCGCTCCAGGAGCCAGGCGCCGAGGGGGGCGTCCGGTTCTTCGAGCAGCGCAGCCAGGCCGAGCAGCAGCTCGTTCACCTGGGCATGGCTTGCTTCGGGTGTAAGGCTGAGTCGTTGCCGCAACAGGGTCAATGGCGTGATGCCCAGCCACGCATCGGGTGCTTCGACCGGCAGGAAAGAAGAGGCGAGCATGAGCTGTACCTGGCCTTCCTGCTGGTACAGCGCGGCTGCGGCGCGCCGTTGCACCATGGCTTCGCTGAGCTCGGTGTCGCTGGGGACGAGCTCGAGGACACTGCGCAGCCCTGCTCGCTGCATGGCGAGCTGACAGCCTTCGATGAAGGCAGGTTCGGCGAAGGGGCCCTCGGCCCGGGCGAGGATGCGGGTGGGCCGGGTTTCGAGCATGGGGAGGGGGGCGGGGACGAGCAGGGCGTTGGCGCTCAGCTCCCCCCAAGTGCCCGCGAGCTCCCCGTTTTCGTCGACGCGGACGAGGGCGCTGGCGAATCGTTGAAGTGAGGGCAGTGCCGCGTTGTTTGGCGCTGGGCGAAGACCCCAGTACCAGCCCTCGGAGAGCTGTCCCGAGAGTGCGGTGGGTTTTCCATCAGTGATGCGGGCGATGCAGAGACCGGCGGTGTCAGGGGGCAGCGCGTCGAGGGGCAGGAGATACTCTGGGGCGTCGCTTTGGACCTGGCCCGCGTCGGCAATGAGCAGGACCCTTGGGGCCGTCGCGTGTGCATCGAGCAGGCCGAGAACGGCGAGCACTCTTGGTCCTTGGGCGTCGTCGATGAGCACCGCCTGCAGTGGCGAGGAAGAGAGCGGGGTCTTCGCGTTGAGGAAGGCCTGACCCGAAGTCTCGCCGACGACGAGCAGCGCCGAAGCCTGCGGTCCACCCAGGCTGCGGGCAAAGAAGCGTTCCGGCACGGGTTTGCAGCCCCAGAAGAGCAGAGAACAAGCGGCAAGCAACAAGAAACGACGGTTCATCATGATTCCAATTTCGCGATACTCGAGGAGCAATGGGCGGTCGACTTCGAAAGGGGAACGCGCCCTCGCGGTGGGCGAGGATTGTGGTGGCGCTTGGCGAGCTCGGTCGCGTTGCAGCCTCGTGCAGAATAGGGCCAGAAGCCGATGACAACAAGCGCTGTCTTCTCGCTCTTGTCGCGGAGCTGCAAGTGCGGCGCTCGAGTGGGAAGAGTGGGACGAGCGTAGCTTGCGGTGAAAGTGGTTGACCACTATCTTCGCGGGCAGTGCGTTTTGGTGCCGAAGGCGGCGATTGATATTGAAAGAGAGTGAAGCGAGGGACGAGTCAGCGCCTGCATCGCGCGCATCCGATGCGCGTGTGAAGCGCTGCGAGGAGCTCGCGAGAGCGAGCGAACATGAGGAGGAGACACTTGAGACGGAGCAAGCGCGTGGCTTCTGGACTTGTCGATTGCGCACATGGCCTGTTTCCCCAGCTTCTCTTCGCGGACGGCGGGCTGAACCATGCGCTTCGCCGTGCTTTGCGTTCGATGCTCATGGTGCTGCTGCTGCTGTGGTCGACGTGGGCATGGGCGGGAGGGTATTATCAGGGCGAGAACGGCGCTGAGGCGCTTGGGCGCGGCGGTGCGGTGTTTGCGAGTGTGGATGATGCCTCGGCGCTCTACTTCAACCCAGCGAACCTGGCGCTGCTCGATGGGTTGAGCATCGTCTTTGGGGCGCAGTTGACGGGAGCAAACGTGAGCTTCCTGCGCGACGGCGTGGATCGTCGGGTGATGCCGGACGAGACGGGTGAGATTCCGTCGCCGGACTTTGGGGAGCGCTACGAGACGCGCTTCACCGCGGTCGAGCGGGAGTGTGGAGATGCGCTGTTTTGTACGCCTTTGGGGTATACGGCGCCGATGTTTTTTGCGGGCTACGGTGGAGAGGGATGGGGCGTGGCGGCGGGTGTGTTTCCGCCCCCGGCGCTGGGCAGCGCGTCATTTCCGTTGGACGGTGCGCAGCGCTATGCGATGACCAGTGAAGACATCAGCCTGGCGTGGTTTGGGCTGGGGGGTGCCTATCAGCTTGGGCCCGTGCGAATTGGGGCGACCTTCGCGATGGGGCGCTTGGATTTCTCGTACAGCTTGGTGTTGGACGCGAACACGGGGGTGCTGGGCAACCCTGGGGTCAGCCGCGCGTATTCAGGTGAGTCCAGTGAGCTCTATTGGCAGGTTTTCGACGTGCCGACCACGCTGACGGCGGGGGCGTGGGCGCCAGCGGGCATTTTGGGCTTGACCTGGGACGTGTTGCCCGAGCTGCAGCTTGCGTTGTCGTTGCAGAGCATGACCGAGTTTGCCTTGGAGGGGGAGCTGTCGATGGACTTCGAGGGGACGGCGATCCCGGCGGAGCTGGCGAAGCTCTCTGACGATCGGATCAGCTCTTCGTATACGCATCCATGGTTGTTGCGGCTGGGCGCGCGCTGGGTCTACGAGCGGGCTGGGGAGGCTCTCTTCGATCTGGAGCTGGCGTTGACCTACGAGAGCTGGTCGCAGCTCGACGTGATGAACATCGATGTGGCGGGTGGTTTTGGTGAGGGCGACGCGGTGGAGCCGATTGGTCGGATCAAGCTGCCTCGGGACTGGGAGGACAGCTTTGGGGTGCGGGTGGGGTCTGACCTGCACCTCTTGGAGTGGTGGACGTTGCGCGTGGGCGCGATGATGGAGACGGGCTCGGTGCCGGAGCAGACCACGAACCTGGATGTGTATTCTTTCAATCGTCTGGGCGTGGGCCTGGGGAGCAGCGTCTATCTTCCGCACGGGTTCGAGCTGGCGGTGGGCTATCAGCACATCTTCCAGGCGTCGCGGACGGTGAAGAATTCGCAGGTGCGCAGCAACATCCCGCTCTCGGCGTGCATGCCGCCGTACGATGACGCGAGCGCTTGCGCGCAGCCGGGTACGCCGCCTGGAGAGCCTGTTAACAACGGCGTCTTCGAGTCGAGCTTCGACCTGTTCAGCCTGGTGGTGGGCTATCGGCTGTAGCCTTCTCGTTCGAAAAAGATAAGGGATTCCAAAGGGCTAGCCCTTTGGCGGGGTGTGGGGCAGCGCCCCACAAAGACAAGACCATAGGGACCGCCATCGGTGTGCGAGCCGCCAGAGATGCTGAGCGTGGCGACGTAGCAAGCTCGCGGGCTATTTCTGGCACAGCGGCACAAGCGCTGTAGGAAGTTTGCCGCAGTCCAGTTCACGTCGCCCAGAGGCAGGCCTGCGCCTTTGGCCAAAGCACTCGTCGGTCCGGCCGGGAACGCATGCAGTTGCGACATTCAGTGTGGATTGTTCAAGGCATGTTGGCCTGAAAGAAGCTCAAGGCGCACAAACATTGGTATCGCAGGTCCCACTCGCACACTGCAAACCACAGTAGCCACAATTGGTTGGATCACTGTTTCCAACGTTGGTTTCGCAACCGTTGCTCGCATCACCGTCGCAGTTGCGCCAAGGGTCAGTGCAGTTCAAGACACACTGACCGGCGGGGCAGCTTGCGGTGGCGTGGTTGGTGCTGCAGGTGATGTCGCAGCCCCCGCAGTCGTCTGTGTCGTAGGTGTCGGTTTCACAACCGTCGGAGAGCAGTCCGTTGCAGTTGGCGTGTCCCGGATCGCAAGTCAAGACACACATGCGGTTGGTGCAGGCCACAGTACCATTGCTTCCTGGACCGCAATCAACATCACAGCCACCGCAGTTCGTTGCGGTGTTGAGCTGAGCTTCGCAGCCGTCGGTGGGGTCTCCGTTGCAGTCGCCGTAGCCGGATTCACAAACCAATGTGCACTGGCCTGAGGAGCAGGTGGGCGTGGCGTGGTCGGTGCTGCAGACGATGCCGCAGCCGCCACAGTTGGAGGTGGTGGTGATGTTGACCTCGCAGCCGTTGAGGGGGTTTCCATCACAGTTTGCGTATCCGCTGTTGCAGGTGAGTACGCAGGCACCCGAGGTGCAGGCGCGAGAGGCATTGCCACCAGTGCCGCAGCCGTTTCCGCAGGCGCCGCAGTTGGAGGTGGTGTTGAGCTGGGTTTCACAGCCGTTACTGGAGAGGCCGTCGCAGTTTCCGTATCCACTGTTACACGTGACGACACAGGCACCCGAGGTGCAGGCACGAGAGGCGTTGCCTCCGCTGCCGCAGCCGTTTCCGCAGGCGCCGCAGTTGGTGGTGGTGTTGAGCTGGGTTTCGCAACCGTCGGCGGGGTTGCCGTTGCAGTCACCGTAGCCAGAGGTGCAGGTGAGGACGCACTGTCCGGCGGTGCAGGCGGCAGTGGCGTTGGTAGTGCTGCACTGGATGCCGCAGCCACCGCAGTTGGAGGTGGTGTTGATGTTGACCTCACAGCCGTTCGTGGGGTTGCCGTCACAGTCTTCGTAGCCCGAGTTACAGTCGACGACGCAGACGCCGCTGCTGCAGCTTCGGGAGGCGTTGCCGCCAGAGCCACAGGAGTTTCCGCAGGCGCCGCAGTTGGAGCTGGTGTTGAGCTGGGTTTCGCAGCCGTTGCTGGGGTCACCGTCGCAGTTTCCGTAGCCGGCGTTGCAGCTCAGCACGCAGGCGCCAGCGGTGCAGGTGCGCGAGGCGTTGCCACCGCTGCCGCAGCCGTTGCCGCAGGCCCCACAGTTGGAGGTGGTGTTGAGCTGGGTTTCGCAGCCGTTGGTGGGGTCGTTGTCGCAGTCGCCATAGCCAGAGGCGCAGGCGAGCTCGCACTGACCGTTGTTGCAGCTAGGGGTGGCGTGGTTGTTGCTGCACTGGATGCCGCAGCCGCCGCAGTTGCTGGTGGTGGTGATGTTGACCTCGCAGCCGTTGGCGGGGTTGCCGTCGCAGTTCTCGTAGCCGGGGTTACAGTCGACGATACAGGAGCCGTTGTTGCAGGTTCGGCTGGCGCTGCCGCCGGTGCCCGAGCAGGCCACACCGCAGCCACCGCAGTTGGTGCCCGTGTTCAGCGCCGCCTCACAGCCGTCGGCGGCGTTGTTGTTGCAGTCGCCATAGCCACCCGTGCAGATGAGCTGGCAGAAGCCGTTCACGCAGCTACGGTTCTGCACGTTCGTGTCTCCGCAGACTTTGCCGCAGGCACCGCAGTGACTGATGTTGTTGTTGATGTTCTGTTCACAACCGTTGCTATTGTTGCCATCACAGTTCCCACGTCCCGAGGTGCAGGCGTAGACGCAGCTACCGTTGGCACAGCCGGTGCCGCTGGCGACCACATTGGTGTGGGTGAGGCAGTTTTGCCCACAACCGTTACAGTGCTCGGGGTTGGTGTCAGTATCCACGCAGGTGCCAGAGCAGTTGATCAGCCCACCGCCGCAGGAGAGGGCGCAGGTGCCACCAGAGCAGACCTCACCTGGGGCACACACATTGCCATCGTTGGCGCCACTGCAGTTTCCGGTGGCACCGCAGTAGTTGCGGTCACTGCGCGGATCGACGCAGGCTCCACCGCAGATGATCTGGGGGGGCTGGCATTGCAGCTCACAGCTCCCGTCGACACACTTCTCACCTTGGGGACATGCCGTTCCAATGGTTGTGCCCGTGCAGGCGCCGCTGGCACCACAGTAGATGGGGTCAGTGAGCGGATCGATGCAGCGTCCGCTGCAGACAATCTGGCCAGCAGGGCAGCTCACCACGCAGTTGCCACCTTGGCAGACCTCGCCGTTGTTGCAGCTGCGACCGCAGGTTCCGCAGTGCGAGCGGTCGGAGTCGAGCTGAACACAGTTGCCGCTGCAGTTGGTGTAGCCAGGCAAGCAAGACACCGTGCAGTTACCGCTCTGACACACCGTGCCGTTGCCGCAGGCCCGTCCGCATTGCCCACAATTGGCGCGATCGGTCTGCAGATCCACACAGGCTAAGCCGCACTGGGTTTCCCCTTCGACGCAGGTGATGGCGCAAGCGCCGCTCGAGCAGACGTAGCCCGAGGGACAGTCGTTTTCGCAGAAACCGCAGTTCTCGATGTCGCTCTGAAGATTGACGCAGGTGCCGTTGCAGTTTTCCAAACCAAGCTGACAGGTCAAGGAGCAGGTGCCAGCGGAACACACCTGACCAGGGTCGCAGGCATTGCCACAGAAGCCACAGTTGGCGGTGTCGGCCTGCAGGTTGACGCAGACGTTGTTACAGTTGGTCTGGCCTTCGAGGCAGGAGATGTCGCACTGGCCACCCACGCATTGATAGCCTGCAAAGCAGGTGTTGTCGCAGTTACCGCAGTGTTCGTTGGAGCTTGCCATGTCAAAGCACTTCTGCTCGCCCGAGAGCTCCTCGATGCAGCACTTCTGGCCGCTCGCACATTGCTGACCGCCGCAGTTGCAGATCGCGTCATTCGAGGGGTAGCATCCACGCGCCGTTCCGCTTCCACAGCAGGCTTCTCCGGACTCACATTGCGTGTCGCCCGCTGCCGCGTCGCAGACGCAGACGCCACCGTTGCAGGTCTCACCAGGACGGCATTCGATGCCACAACCGCCGCAACCCTTGGGGTCGACGTCGAAGTTGAAGCAACCCAAGTCCGGGCAGCAGGCTTGGAAGCTGCTGCACAGCACCTGCGCCCCACCGAAGCCCCAGCACACACACTGACCACCACTGCACTCCTGGTTGGTCGGGCAGTTACGATCACAGGCACCGCAGTTGAAGTTGTCGTTCTGCACGTCGATGCAGGTCTCGCCGCCGCAACAGACCGAGCCA
>JAVFAO010000202.1:0-12283 GCA_034002465.1 Myxococcota bacterium | reverse complement strand
GCAGCCCTTTCCTTGCTCGAGGATCTGGGCACTCAGCTTGCGTTCGGAGAGGTGAGCCAGGTTGCAGCCGCATTCGTCTTCGATGCGAACAGCCACGGTGTGCCGGCAAGGGAGGCAGGTTTTGCGGCGGACCATGCGTCGCTGTTGAACGGCGTCGCGGGTCCGTCTCATGGTCAGTGGGTGCAGGGCACCTGCGGCAGCCAGAGGATGCCAGTGGGCCTCTTCGTGTTCCACGATCCCACGAGCAAACAGGGAACGCTGGAGCACACGCTCGGATTGATGGTGAGTCGTGAGTGGCCTCAGAAGTGGCACGCAGCGGGGGACTATCTCAGCGCCCATCAGCAAGCTGACGACCCGGTCACCCACACCTCAGCGGAATCCCTGAAAGCTCAGATATGCATTACGGGCCAGTTTCGATTCCCAGGAGACCCGATGACCGAAGTGCTGAAGCACCGCGGACTGCCGCCACAGCATTTCCAGGGCCCGGTTTCCCAAGCCTTGGTCGCGTTTCTGTCAGGAGTACCCTGGTAATGCCAAGTCTCGTACCCGACCTGAACCTGACCGACAGTCATTCGCGCCGGCTCCATCCCGCTCGCGTCGAGTCACTGCGGGTGCGCAACTATCGGGCCTTGCAGGACGTAGAGCTCAAGGACCTCACGCCGCTGACCGTGCTTCTGGGCCCCAACGGCAGTGGCAAGTCGACAGTCTTTGATGTGTTCAACTTCCTCTCGGAGTGTTTCCGTTTTGGCCTTCGGCACGCCTGGGACCGCCGCGGCCGCGCCCGCGAGCTGAAGACCCGCGGACAGGACGGCCCCATCGTCATCGAGCTGAAGTACCGCGAGGCGCCCAAGCAACCCATCATCACCTACCGCCTCGCCATCGACGAGGGGGCCAAAGGGCCCTACGTCTCGGAAGAGTGGCTGCAGTGGCGGCGCGGGCGGCACGGGCAACCGTTTCGTTTCCTCGAGTACCGCGAGGGGCAGGGGCGAGCGATCTCGGGCGAGATGCCAGACGAGCAGGACACCCGAATCGACATCCCACTTCGCTCGGCAGAGCTCATCGCGGTCAACACACTGGGCCAGTTTTCCGACCACCCTCGTGTCGCGGCCCTGCGCGAGTTCATCACGGATTGGTACGTCTCCTATCTGTCCATCGCCGACGCGCGCAGTCAGCCCGAGGCCGGGCCGCAAGAGCGGTTGAGCAAGACGGGAGACAACTTGCCCAACGTCATCCAGTACCTCAAGGAGCAGCACCCGAAGCAGCTCGATGCCATTTTCGCGGTGTTGCGCCAGCGGGTGCCCCGGCTCGACTCGGTGCTCGCCGAGCCGATGCCAGACGGACGTTTGCTTCTGCAGATCAAGGACGCGCCTTTCGAACGGCCGGTGCTCTCCAAGTACGCCTCGGACGGCACGCTCAAGCTGTTGGCCTACCTGACCGTGCTCCACGATCCCGAACCGCCACAGTTCGTGGGTATCGAAGAGCCAGAGAACTTTCTGCACCCGCGGCTGTTGCCCGAGTTGGCGGAGGAGTGCCGCGCAGCGACGGAGCACTCGCAGCTCCTCGTCACGACGCACTCGCCCTTTTTCTTGAACGCCCTCAGGCCCGACGAGCTCCGCGCCCTCTATCGCGACGAGCGCGGCTACACGCAGGCGGTTCGCGTCTCTGAGCTCCAGGGGATTCCAGACTTCGTCAAGGCCGGTGCCTCGCTGGGACACCTGTGGTTGGAGGGGCGCTTCGGCGTGGGTGATCCGCTGCTCAACGCGGGCGCGCCCGCGGCAAAGGGAGCAAAGTCATGACGGTCGCGCACGTCGAGGTGCTGGTGGAGGAGCCCTCCGCCGAAGCGGCGTTGAGACTGCTGCTCCCCCGGATCCTGGGAGACGCCACGTTCGCTGTCTATCCGCACACTTGTAAGGACGAGCTGCTGCAGCGGCTCCCCGAGCGGCTGCGGGGCTACGCCTCGTGGCTTCCCAAGGACTGGCGTGTGTTCGTGCTCGTGGACCGAGACGATGATGACTGTCGGGAGCTGAAAGCGCGTTTGGAAAAATTGGCCCACGACGCCGGCATGAAGACCAGAAGCAGAGGCGGCGCCATCCAGGTCGTCAACCGCCTGGCGATCGAAGAGCTGGAAGCGTGGTTCTTTGGCGACTGGGAGGCCGTGCGCGCAGCGTTTCCAAAGGTCAACGGCAATGTCCCCAAGCAGGCGCAGTACAGAGTTCCCGACGCCATTCGGGGTGGGACCTGGGAAGCCTTCGAACGGGTACTGAAGAGTGCCGGCTACTTCCAGACCGGCCTACGGAAGATCGAGGCGGCCCGAGCAGTCGCAGCGTACATGGAGCCGCAGCGCAACACCTCAGCCAGTTTCCAGGCGCTTCGCGCTGCGCTCACAGACATGGTGCAAACATGACGAAGCTGATCCACGACCTTCTCGAGCTGCCCGAGGCCGTCCGCAAAGGCGACTTCGTGCAGGGTCTCACCGACGGCATCGCCAAGCCCGAGGCCACGCTGCGCGACTACGCCATTACGCCGAAAATTCTGCAGTCCTTCCAGAAGGCCCTCTCGATCCTGAAGAGCGCGCTCGACGACAACCGCAGCCAGGCCGCCTATCTCGACGGCTCCTTCGGCTCCGGCAAGTCGCACTTCATGGCGGTGCTCGCCCTGATGCTCGCCGACGAGCCCACACCCTGGCGGCGCCCCGAGCTGCACCCGCTGCGTGAGCCGCACCCCTGGATTGGACACAAGAAGCTGGTCCAGCTCCCCATCCACATGCTCGACGCCCAGGACATGGAGTCGAAGATCCTCGGGCTCTACGTGCGCTGGGTCGCCGAGCATCACCCATCTGCCGCCGTACCCGCCGTCTACGTGGACGAAGGGCTCTTCGAAGACGCCAGACGCCTGCGCTCTCGCATGGGTGACGAGGCCTTCTTCGCCGACCTCAACAGCGGTGTGCAACAGGCCGCCTCGGGTTGGGGCAAGCGGGCCACCGCCACCCACTGGAGCGCCGCCAGCTTCGAGGCCGCAGTGGCGAGCGCGTATCTGGGCGAGGAAGATCGCGACGCCCAGAGCCCACGCGCCCGATTGTTCAGCGACTTGGTGCGCAGCTTCTTCAGCTCGTGGACCCAGCAACGCTCCCGCTTCGTCGACCTCGACAGCGGGCTGGGCGTGGTCAGCCGCCACGCCAAGGGCCTGGGCTACGACGGCGTGGTGCTTTACCTCGACGAGCTGATCCTGTGGCTCGCTGGACGCGCGGGCGACCTGCCCTTCGTCGGCCAGGAGGTGCAGAAGCTCGTCAAACTGAAAGAGGCCCAGGACGCCTCTCGGGCGATCCCCATCGTCAGCTTCATCGCCCGTCAGCGAGACCTCTCCCTCTTTCTCGGGGCCGAGGCCGAGGGCGCCATCCGCGCCCAGCTCTCGCGCAACCTCTCGCACCACGAGGGGCGCTTCGACAACGTCAGCCTAGCCGACAGCAACCTGCCCGCCATCGTCAAGCACCGCGTCGTGCGCCCTAGAGATGCCGAAGCCGCCGAGAAGCTGGAGGACGACTTCGTCCGCACCTGGCGCGCCGCCGGACAGGCCGCCAGCGTGCTCATCGGCAGCGAGGGAGACGAGGCCGCGTTCAGGCAGGTCTACCCGTTCTCACCCGCGCTCGTCGAGGCCCTGGTCGCGCTCTCCGACTGCCTGCAGCGCGAGCGCACCGCCATCCGCATCCTCATGGAGCTGCTCGTCCACCACCTGCCCGACCTCGAGCTCGGCCGCGTGGTGCCCGTGGGCGACGCCTTCGACGCCCTCGCCGAGAGCGAAGACCCCATCGACGACCCGGTGATGAGAGCGCGCTTCGAACGCGCCCGAGACCTCTACCGCAACAGCTTCCTGCCCCTGATTCGGCGCTCTCACGACACCGACAAGCCCAGCGAATGCCAACGCATGCGCGACGAACACGAACGCCGCCTGGGCTGCTCGGGCTGTCCAAAGATGGCCTGCCGCAACGATAATCGCCTCGCCAAGACGCTGCTCATGGCGGCCCTGGTGCCCGAGGCAAAGCCCTTCAAGGGCCTGAGCGTGAAGCGGCTGGTCCACCTCAACCATGGCTCCATCGCCTCCCCCATCCCCGGCGCCGAGATGCAGGTCGCCGCCAAGCGCCTGCGCGACTGGGCCAGCCAGATCGGCGCGCTACGACTGGGAGACCAGGCCGACCCCGAGGTGTCGGTGCATCTCTCGGGCATCGACCTGCAGCCGATCCTCGCCGCAGCGGCCGATGCCGACAAACCCGGCGCGCGCAAGAACACCATGCGGCGCCTCCTCTTCGACGCCCTCGGGCTGAGCGCCGACGGCAGCATCGTCGAGACCGAGCAGAGCTACTTTGGGACCAAGCGAGCTGGACGCGTTCGCTACGGGAACGTGCGCGAGATGGACGACAGCACGCTGATGGCCGAGGGCTTCGAGTGGCAACTCATCCTCGACTACCCCTTCGACGAGCGGGGCTTCAGTCCACACGACGACCTGCAGCGCGTCGAATCCTACCGCGAGGCGCACAGCGGTGCGTCGCGCCCCAACCCAACGGTCATCTGGCTCCCCACCTTCTTCTCTCGCGAGCTCGAGAACGAACTGGGTGACTTGGTGGTGCTCGAGCATATCTTGGAGGGCGACACGAGCCGCTATCTGAGCCACCTTCGCGTCGAGGACCAGCACACCACGCGCGCCGACCTCAGCAGCCTGCGGGCGCAGAAAGAGGCGCTCGTCAAGCGCAGCCTGGGAGATGCCTACGGCCTGAGCAGCTCCACCAAGAGCAGCTTCCTCGACCCGTCGCGCGCCGCCGATGAGCACCTCGTGCCGCTGCTCGACGGCCTCGAGCTGCGCAGCGTGCTCGCCGGCACCATGCGCGATGGGCTGAAGCAGCTCGTCGACGCCATCTTGTCAAAACGATATCCACACCATCCGCGCTTCGACGGCCCTGTCAACGCCTCGCGCCTGGAGCGCATCCGCGCCCTGCTCGAGCGCCTCCTCGATACCCGCGAGCAACGCATGGCCGTGGACAAGGGCGAGCGAAACGAGCTGAGGAACTACGCAGACCCTCTCGGGCTCACCGATACGGGGGATGTGGCCGTGGTGCTCCGCGACCGGCCGCTGCAAGAGCTCGAACAGGCGCGCCAACAGCGCGGCCTGGACACCCCGACGGTGGGCGAGCTGCGCTCTTGGCTAGATCCGGCTCGCACACGGGGCCTGCCCGCCGAGGTGGAGGAGCTGCTGATCCTCACCTGGTGTGCTTGGAGTGGTCGCACGCTGCAGCGCGGTGGCCGGGGCTACGGGCCTTCGCGCCTGGGACAGCTCCCCGACGACGTCGAGCTCGTGCGACCGGAGCTGCCCACGCCCGCACTGTGGGCCGTGGCACTCGAACGCGCGGGCCAACTCTTCGGCATTGCGCTCTCCGGTCACGCCCTCACGGCCCGCAACCTGAGCGCCTTGGTCGAGAAACTGGATGAGCATGGCAAGACGCTCAAAGCCGTGGTTCCGCTCGTCGAGCCGCTCGAAGTGCGGGTACGACAGTGGGCCGATGCCAGCGACGCGCCGCGACTCACGACGGCGCAAGCCTGTGCTGCGCTGCTCCAAGCGCTGCAACGGACTCGCGGCGCGGCGATGGTGCGGGCGCTGGCTGAATTCAGCCCCAAGACCTCGTTGAGCGCGATGGCACGCAGCTTCACCAGCGCCGAGGCCGTGCACCGTCTCGTCACCGAACGCTCTCGTTGGATTGTCCTCGAACAGGTGCGCAAGCTCGTCCACGACGCCGCTCGAAGCAACCGCGCGAGCCTGCTGCTCGAGGACCTCGCGAAGCTGTTGGCCGCAGACGAGGTCAACCAGATGCTCGCCGACGGCCTCAGCAAGCTGACCCTGCGCGCCGAAGCGCTGTTGCGAGACGCACCACCGCCACCCGCACCACCGCCGCCAACACCACCCTCACCAGCGCCCCTCGAGTCGGGCTGGACGACGGTGCTCGAGAAGTCGATTACGGCGGAGGCACCGAGCGAGCTCGCCGAGGCGCTGCGTGCGCTCGCCGCCGAGGTCGAGCAGGCTGCCGCAGGAGCCACCGAGCTGCGCGTCGAGCTGTCGGCCGTGGTCACCCGGCGGGAGTCCAAGCCATGATTCCAGCGCCTGTGCTCACACTTCCGGAGCTGCGCCAAGAGCTCGAGCGGCTCTTCCGCCGAGAGCATCGCTCCAAGCTCGTGGCGCTCTTTGGCCGTGGTGAGGCGGCCGAGTTCGAGCTCAACGGCCAGCGCTGGCGCGTGCTACCCACGCAGTGTGAGCTCGAGCTGCGCGAGAGCCTCCCCCGCCCAGACGAAGAGCACGTGGAGGGGCGCGTGTTCCTCGTCGACTGGACCTCGGAGCTGTTGCCGCTCGATGTGGCGTGTCGCTTGGCGGGCGGCCGGCTCTATCACGTCGCCCGCGATGCTCGCCTCGCGGCCCTCTTCGGAGCCCGCCAGGTCGAGCCGGGCCTTGCAGGGAGCGCGCTCGCGAAGCTCTACCTGTCTGGCGTCCTGCCCCCACCTCGCAAGGTCCAGGGCCTTCGCCTCACGCTCGCGGCGGCGTGGGCGAGCTTGCTCGAGGGGCGGCTACGGCTTCCAGAGTCGGCGCTCGGCTCCGCCGGGACCTTGCTCGCCTGGGCGTCCTTCAACGATGGCGGCCCGGCCTTCCTGCGCCTCTGCGAGAGCGACGAGCTGTGGCGAAAGCTACGCCGCGAGCTCACAGACTGGCTGCGTGCGACGCTGGGCGAGGCCACGGTGGTCGTCTGGCAGTCCTGGGAGCAGGGGCTGGCGCCACGCTTGCTCGAGTCGCTGGTCTTGCTCGGCGCGGCGCGCGCCGCAGGCGAGGCCTACCTCTCCGGACTGCTCTCGGGCCAGCTCTCTGCCTGGTTGCCCAAGCTCGCCGTGGCGGTGCGAGGCGTCGAGAGCGTTCTGGCCGACGAGAAGACGCTCGACACCGCGCTGCCCTCGGAGCGGCCGCTGCTCTTGTCGACCCTGGAACGAAGCGAAGCGCTGGCCGAGAGCGCGGGCTTGGGCGCACTCACGGTCAGCAGTACGCGCCTGCCTGGCGGACATCGGGCGCGTGAGCGCGAGCTCGCCAGAGCGACCCTGGCTTGTGTCGAGGCGCCGAGCTCGGACGCGGCGCGGACGGTGTGCGAGGCGCTGAAGCGTCTCGAAGCCCACACCCTGGACACCCACCTTCGGCCAGAGGAGCACCGGTCGGCGCGCAAGAACCTGGGACGAATGGCGCTCTGGCTGGCGAGTCGCGACACCGGGGCGCCCGCGGGAAGTCGTTGGCAAGCCGCAGTGGAGCTGGCGCGCGCCTACGCCGAGGAGGGCGGCTATGTGGAGTGGGCTCGGCAACAGCTCCGCGGGCTGCGAGGCGCTGACGAGACCCTACTGAGCGCCGCGCGCCGCCTGGAGCTCGCCGCCGCCGCCGCGCTCCGCGAGGACCATCGAAGCTTTGCCGAGGCCTACGTGGCCTGGATGGAGGCGCGCAAGCCGTCCGCCGAGCTGCTCCCCATCGAGGATATCGGCAAGCACCTCATTCTGCCGTTTCTCGAGGGCGGGGAGCGCAGAAAGCTGCTCGTCGTGCTGATGGATGGGATGAGCCATGCGGTCGCGGTTCAGATTCTGAGCCGCCTCGGCAACGCCCGACGCTGGGGGCCCATCGCCTGGCGCAAGGACAGATGGCACGGCGTTCTGCCGCTTCCTCCGGTGCTCGCCGTCGCGCCCACCCTCACGCCCCTCAGTCGTGGAGCCTTTTTCGCAGGCAAAGCGGACGCCCGTATGGGTGACGAGAGCACCGACAAAGACCCTGCGCGCTGGAAGGCGCACCGTGCCCTTGGCAAGTTCTTCGGGGACGATGCGCCTCCCCTCTTCGTGCGCCGCGACCTGCTCAGCGGTCACGAGCTCGCGGCTGACCTTCGGGCCGCCATCAGGGGCGACTGCCGCGCGGTGGCCGTGGTCGTCAACGCCGTGGACGAGGACCTGAAGAGCAGTGTACAGGTGGCCAAGGACTACAGCTTGGCGCCCGTGCTGCCGCTCGAAGCGCTGTTGACCGCCGCCGAGGAAGGCGAGCGCGCGGTCTTGCTGGTCTCAGACCACGGGCATGTGCTCGGCGATGGCGCCCTGACGCTCGAAGGCCGGCTCAGTCAAGCGCGCGCAGGCGGCGCGCGCTGGCGAGCTCTCGCCGAAGGCGAGCAGCCAGAGGCAGAGGAGCTCGTCCTGCCCAAGGGCTCGTGGGTTCCTCGAGGCTGGGAGCGGGTCGCGGTGCTGTGGGATCCTTCGGTGGTGAACCGCTCGGCCAAGTACGGGGAGCACGGAGGATTGTCGCTCTGCGAAGCGGTGGCGCCTGCTCTGCTGATTGCACCGGACTGGCTGGAGCGCGTGCTGGGTGATGATCCCGAGCTGGTGGTCCGGCCCCTGCCCACGCCAAGTTGGTGGGAGCTGCGGCCGCCGCCGCTGCTCCGGCAGCCCGCGCCTGTGGTCGCGGCCGAGCCTTCTGGGCAAACCAAGCTCTTCGCACCGCCGCCCCGTGTGGCACCGCGGGCAGTGACGCCTGCGTCGGTTCCCTTCATCCAGGCGCTTCGTCGCTCGCCCGTGTTCCAGAGCCAGACCTCGGGGCAACCTGCAGCAGAGCTCGAGCGGGTGCTCGGCTGGCTCACGATTCTGGTGGAGGCCGACGGCGCCGTTGCTGCCAGTGAGTTCGCGGTGGCGGCAGGTGTGCGCCCCCATCAGGTTGGCGGAGTGGTGGCCAGAATGGGTATCCTCAACGCCGATGGCTTCGCCATGGTCGAACACGACCACGCCGGCAAGCGCGTGCTCATGCACCGCGCTCGGCTGGCCCAGCACTACGGGATAAAAGCGTGACGAACCCCAGCTTACTACTGCGGCGCGACGTCATCGAGGCGCTTCGTCGAGGCACGGTCCCGCGTCGGGGTCTGGAGCTCTTCGCCGTTGGCACCGAGCGCTTCGAACGCGCCCTGCAGGAGGAGCTCGACCGGTGCAGCACGGGCGGCTCGGTGTTCAAGGCCCTGCGCGGCGACTTTGGCTGCGGCAAGAGCTTCACCGCGCGCTGGTACCAGCAACAGGCCATGCTCCGGGGCTTCGCCGTCGCCGAGGTGCAGATTTCGGAGAACGACACGCCTTTACACCGTCTGGAGACGGTCTACCGCCGCGCCATGGAGGGGCTGAGGACGGTGGAGTGGGAGCTCGGGGCGTTTCGGGCGATCGTCTCGCAGTGGTTGATGGGTCTCGAGGAAGAGGTCACGAAGCAGCTTCGTGAGCCCGACGATCTCGACGCCCTAGGAAGGGGCGTCGGCGAGCTCATGGAGGCGCGGCTGGCCGACGTGAGCGCGGTGCAGCCGCAGTATGCCGCCGTGCTGCGCGCCTATCACGCGGCACAACTGCGCGAAGACCATGCACTCGCCGAGGGGCTCATCGCCTGGTTGATGGGGCAGCCCAATGTGTCCGCCGAGCTCAAGAGGAAGGCCGGCATCAAGGGCGAGGTGGACCACACGGGCGCGCTGGGCTTCTTCCGGGGGCTACTCGCGGTCTTGCAGCAGTGCCAGCGTCCGGGACTGATGCTGGTCCTGGACGAGGTGGAGACGATCCAGCGGGTACGCTCCGACAGCCGTGACCGGAGCCTCGAGGCGCTGCGCAAGCTCATCGACGACCTCTACGGTGGCCGCTTCGCCGGGCTCTACGTGCTGATCACGGGGACGCCTGCGTTCTTCGACGGCCCCAATGGTGTGAAACGGCTGCCTCCGCTGGCTCAGCGGCTGCACGTCGACTTCTCGAACGACGCGCGCTGGGACAACCCCAGAGACGTGCAGGTTCGTCTTCACCCCTTCGACCTCGAGCGCTTGGTCGAGGCCGGGCGCCGGGTTCGACAGCTCTACCCCACGGACGCGCCAGAGCGCTTGGCGAGGCTCGTTGATGACACGGTGCTCGAGAGCCTCGCGCGCGCCATCGCTGGCAACTTGGGAGGAAGGGTTGGCATCGCGCCTCGCCTTTTCCTGCGCAAGCTGGTGGCGGGCTTGCTCGACCGCGTCGACCTCTACCCAGACTTCGACCCGCAGAAAGACTTCGAGCTGTCCCTCACGCCCGATGAGCTCAGCGTCGAGGAGCGCGCAGCAGCGGGTGGAGCGTCACCTGACGACTTCGAGCTGGAGCTATGAGCGTTGCTGAGTTGGCAGCGTTCGAGCGGCTGTCACCGGCGCTGCAGTACCAGGTCGTCAACGGGCTGGGCTGGACGGGGCTGCGGCCGGTGCAGGAGCATGCGATCCACGCCATCCTGGATGGTGCGAACTGCGTGATTCTGGCCCCAACGGCGGGGGGCAAAACCGAGGCGGCACTGCTGCCGCTGCTGTCGAAGCTGAGCGCCGAGGACTTCGCGCCGGTCTCTGTGCTCTACGTTGCCCCGATCAGAGCCCTGCTCAACAACCAAGAGAGCCGCCTGCGCACACTCAGCGCGCTCGTGGCGCGCAGTGCAGGGAAGTGGCACGGCGACGTGGGGGCATCGGCGCGCAAGCGCATGCTTCGCGCGCGTCCCGACATCCTGGCGATCACACCCGAGTCACTCGAGGCGATGTTCTTGAGCACGCGCCTGCCTCCCGAGCACCTGCTCGGGCAGGTCCGCGCGATCATCATCGACGAGGTTCACGCGTTCGCAGCAGATGACCGAGGCTCACACCTGCTCTCACTCGTCGAGCGAATCACGCGACTCTCTGGACACGACGTGCAGCGCATCGGCCTCTCGGCCACCGTGGGCGACCCGGACGACATTGTGTCTTGGCTTGGCGGCAGCTCGCTGCGTCCGAGCC
This sequence comes from Myxococcota bacterium, assembly GCA_034002465.1. Classification (GTDB taxonomy): domain Bacteria; phylum Myxococcota_A; class Bradymonadia; order UBA4248; family JAVFAO01; genus JAVFAO01. Next base: position 1,443 of record JAVFAO010000202.1, on the reverse strand, counting down.
GAGTGGTCGATCCGGGGGGTGCCAAGCGGGTGCCCAAGCTGGTGCTCGACCATGTTGGCGGTCTGGAGAATGCCGCGCTGCTGGTCGAGCGTCTCTATCCGGGCACGCGACGGCTGGTCTTCGTGGACAGCCGCCGTGGCGTCGAGCGTCTGGGGCATAGCCTCGCCCAGCGCGGCGTCGACGTCTACCTATCGCATTCGTCGCTGGCCCTCTCCGAGCGGACGGCGGCCGAAGCCGCCTTCAGCGAGGGCTCGAACTGCGTCATCGTGGCGACCAGCGCTTTGGAGCTGGGTCTCGACGTGGGCGATCTGGATCACGTGATTCAGCTCGATGCTCCGTCGACGGTCTCGTCGTTTCTTCAGCGTATGGGACGCACGGGCCGACGCGCGGGGACGACGGCAAACTGCACCTTCCTCTGCGTCGAGCAGGCAGACGTTCTGCAGGCGGCTGCACTGCTCGAGCTGCATGGCCGCAACTACGTGGAGCCTGCGGCGCCGTCGCGGTGGGCGCCCCATGTGCTTGCGCAGCAGCTCATCGCGCTGGCGATGCAGCGGCGCGGCGTACCGACGCTCGAGTGGTGGGACTGGCTCGAGGGCTGCGCAGCCTTCTCGCAGGTGAGCAAAGCCGAGCGTGAGGCGATTGCGCAGCACATGCTTCGCGAAGGTATCTTGATCGAGCTCGACCATCGGCTGGTGCTCGGCGACCGCGGCCAGAAGCTCTATGGCGCGAAGAACTTCCTCGAGCTCTATGCGGTCTTTTCGACGCCTCGTGTGCTTCGAGTACTGCACGGTGCGCAAGAGATAGGGATGGTCGACGCCTTCTTCCTGCAGGATGAGGATCGGCGGAGCGCGGCCTTCGTCCTTGGCGGTCGTCCGTGGCGGATTCTGCAGGTCAACTGGAAAGGTGGGACGTGCGAGGTGGAGCCCACAGAGCATGGAGCCTATCCGCGTTGGCAGGGTCGCCCCACTCTGCTCTCTCGCGCGCTGTGTCGGGCGATGCACGACCTGCTGGTTGAGGACCAGGTGCGGCCTTGGTGGTCGAAGCGAGCGACCGCGGCCCTGCAGCAGCTCCGCGACACGCACGTCTTTCTGCGAGACGAGGCGACGCCGCTGACGCAGGAGCTCGACGGCGACATCAAGTGGTGGACCTTCGCGGGTGGTCGCGCCAACCGTCTGCTGTCTGCGGCGCTGCAGGCGCGCCTGGGTGAGAAAGTGAGCGCCAGCAACGAGGTGCTCAGGTTCACGGGCGAGGCGGCAAAAAGTGAGGTGGCAGTGCGCCAGGCGATTCAGGAGCTGGCAGAAGAACCGCCCCTCACCTGGGACGATGCTGCTGGGTGGACGGAGCTGAACGGGAATGCGCGGGTGTCGAAGTTTCAGCCATGTCTCCCCGAGTTCGTGGCGCAGAAGCTGGTGGCACGTGAGCTCATGGACGTCGACGACGCGG
>JAVFAO010000201.1:0-12320 GCA_034002465.1 Myxococcota bacterium | reverse complement strand
TCGCGAGCCCCTCGCAGCGCATGCGCATCGGATGCGCCCGCGACAGACGCTGACTCGTGCCTCGCTTCACTCACTGGTTTGCAATCAGTGCGGAGGTCGCTGGAACTGCCCGTCGGTGTGCACCTCGAGGTCCATGTGGCGCAGCTCGTGTAGCCCGGCGTCGTCGATTTCGTTGAAGCGCAGGTCCAAAAACTCTAGCCGTGGCAGCAGGTTCGATGCGAGCATACGGGCGCCCTGGTTGCGGATCACACCGTCGAAGAGCTCGAGCCGCCGAATGCCGCACAAGGTTTTACTGGTCGACAGCAGCATCGTACCCTCGTCGCCAATGGAGGAGCCCATGATCCCCAAGGTCTGCAAGGCGCGCGCTTGCTGGGATTCCACGATGAGCTTCGCGCTCTGGGCCGTCAGTCGCGAGCGATCGGTGCTGCGCAAGCGCAGCTCGAAGAAGCGGGCTTGGCCCGACATCAAGGCCATCACGTGCTCGTCGCTGAGCACATCGGCTCGCAGGTAGAAGCTCTCCAGCTTGGTTGCCAGCGCCGAGTGTGCAAAAGCCTGCAGCGACGCTGATGGCAGCGGTGCACGCACCCAAACGTTGAGGTCGATGAGCGAAGGCAGGCTGGCGTCACCCAAGGCGGCCATCACATGTTCTGGTGCGGCCTCACAGACCACACTCAAGAGCTCGAGCTGCTCGAGGAACTTGGATTGCAATCCGCGCTGCAAGGTGTCGAAGGACGCGCCGTCGTACTTGATCACCATCTCGACCACGCGGCCTTTCTCAATGACCGGTGCTTGCTGTGGGTGCACGAGCTTGGCGATGCTGCCGACGAAGCTTCGCAGCTGTTTGCTCAGCAGGTGTTTCTCCAGCGCTTGGAGTTGGCGCAAGAGGGGGGCGTCACCCACTCGCTCGTCATAACTGAAGGCGATTTGGATCTGCTCCAGACAATCCGCGAAGCGGCCTGTCTGGTAGAGTTCTTGAATGTATTCCGTTCGAACCGACAGCGCCGTCGGATCCTGAGCCAGGAGGCGTTCGTAGTCCTGAACGGCCATAACGGGCACTCCCAAAGAAGAGCACGAGGAGTGAGGTGCCGCATGAGGCAGCCTCGTGCCACTGGCGAGCTCGAGGGGCGCAGCCGACGTGGAGCAGCCTGCTTCGCCCTCAAAGGCATGCACATACCATGGCTCTGTGCACCAAAGCAACAGCCATATGAGAGAATCGATACCCCCAGCTCGACAGCTTCGGGCCCTGCTGCTGCCCCAAGTCAATGGCGATGCTGGTCGCGAAGCAAGAGCGCGTCACAAGGCCTGTGTTCTCTCGAGTTGCTCGCCGAAGGCAAGCACCTGCTCCCAGCTCGGCTTGTGGTGGTAGAACCCTTCGTGGGGCTCTCGGCCAAGCGGCATCCCCCGTAAGAAGGAATACACCACACCGCCAAAGCGCTGCGTGTACGAATCCTCATCATGGAGGTGAACTGCGCGGAGCAGCGCCAGCGTATACAGTTTCTGCTGCCACGCGTAGTGGGCTTCGACATGTGCTCGGAGTGCCTCAGGCGCATAGGAAGGGAGAGTGTCACTCTTGTAGTCGACGAAGAAGAGACGCTCGTTCCATTCGAACACCAGATCGATGTATCCCTTGATCCAGCCACGGCTGAGCTTGAGCGTCTGCCCTTCGGGAAAATGCGCGTACCAAGACCGATCCCACGCCGGGTGCGCCGCTTCAGGGATGGGAAAGAAAAACTCGAGCTCACGGCGATGCTGTTGTGCCCACGCCAAACCGGGCATCTGCTCCTCTCCCAATGCGATGGGGCGGGCGAGGAGAGAATACACGATGCGCTGGACGTGTGCCCGGCAGTGCATGGGTAGGTCAAAGCGAAGCAAGCTCTGATCGATCGTGGCTGTGTTCTCGGGCTCATCACACCAGGCTTCGAAGCCGAGTGCGCGCGTGCGTTCGAAGTCCATCAGCTCCAAAACGCGATGCAGTGCGTTGCCCGCGGCGGCACCTGGAGGAAGCTCTCCCTCCTCTTGCCAGTGTGGCAGCACCCGGCGCAGCTCTTCGCTCGCAGCTCCTTGGCTCTGGCGTTGTTTGATGCGGCTGTAGGAGCTGATGAGTAGGGTGGACTGAGGCGGTGTCAGATTGCCTCGCGGAGTTGGGTGAAGCAGCGCCTCGGATAGCTGTGCTTGCTCAGGCTCGGCGCGCTTTGCTTGGCCTGGGTTCTGACTGCCTTGCCAGACGCTGTGTTTGCCCAAGCGAAGCAGCTTCTGTTGCGAGGCTGGGCTGTGGGTATCGCTGTGCTGGCTTGTTTCCCGCTCGAGCAGACGGTGTATACGCCATCGCAGCACTTCGAAGTCCCCCGCTTTGAGCCTTGAGCGCTGATTGGCGCTCACGCTCATCGGGTCATAGAAAGGTACGCCCAAGAGCAGCTTTGCTCGGGTCGCCGCCACGTAGTAGAGGCGCTGCTTTTCCTGCTCTTGTTCATGCTGGAGAGCTTGTTGGTCGGCTTCTGCGGCCGGCTTCTGGAGCGCCACCACTCGTGTGGCCTCATCGCTGGGGCCGCGGTGAAAGACGAAAGGCACACTCTCGGGATGGGGCGAGAACCCTCCGCAGAGTAGCACCACCGCTGCTTCGAGTCCCTTTGATTTGTGGATGGTCATGATCTGCACCGCATCGCGCTCACTGTCGATGCGCTGCACGTTGCCATCCATCCCCGGTGGCGATTCTCGTTGTTCAATGAATGCGCTCAGATGAGCGAGCAGCACCTCCAGAGACCCCCAGCTCGACTGAAGCTCGCCCAAGAGCAACTCGAAGATGTGGTTGTAGTTGATCAGCGCTCGTTGGCTCTTGCTCAGCAAGAGTTCGCGACGCACGAGTCCGCTCTCGTCGATGATCGACGAGAAGAGTTTGGCGAAGCGCTGCTCTCTTGCAAGCTGGTGCCAGGCGCTCAGCCGCGCGAGCAAGGGATGCTCTGGAGAGAGCTCTGCGCAGCGTCCGAGCTCTTCGACGCGCAGCGCGAAGAAGGGGCTCTGCCAAGCGCGTAATCGCGCTCGGTGATCATCGGGTTTCCAGACCGCTCGCAGAAGATCGTAGACATCACGCGCTTCATCAGACTGGAAGAGCCCGTCTTCTTTGAAGAAGGTGAACGCGATTTCGGCCTCTCTCAGCACCCCTGCGAGCCGTTGTGCTTCGGCGTTGGTGCGGGTGAGAAGGAAGATGTCCCGCGCGCAGAGCCGACGTCGCGTGTCGCTGTCCGCATCCGCTATCCAATACTCGTGCTGCAAGAGCTCTCTGATGAGCTGCGCCCAGCCATCGGCGCACTGCTCCTCCAGTCGATGAGAACTCAACCGTTCTCCGACCAGGCGTTGGAGCAGCAGGGCCGCTTGCTCGTCACCATCCGGCGTGAGCAGGCGCAGTCCCTTGCGTCCCGCCGCCAACCCCGCTTCGCCCTTGATCGGGCCGCTGAAATAGCCGTCCGCGTCGCTGCTGCTGAAGAGGGTGTTGCAGCATTCCACCATCGCGGGGCTCGAACGATAGTTGGTCTGTAGGCGCAGACTCGCGTTGCTTAGCCGTTTGCGCGCGTTGAGGTAGGTGTAGACATCGCCGCCTCTAAAGCCGTAGATCGCTTGCTTGGGATCCCCAATCACGAAGAGGCGATGCTCCGAGCTGCCAGAGTCCACGAAGAGGCGCCGGAAAATCTCCCACTGCAGTTCATCGGTATCTTGGAATTCATCAATCAATGCAACGCGATAGCGACGACGCAGGGCGGCGCTCAGCAGCTCGCCACGTTCCGACGCCAGGGCTTCATAGACCGCTTCGATGAGCTCGTCGTGGTCGGTCCAGCCTTGCGAGAGCTTGAGCTCTTGGATTTGTCGTCGCAGCAAGGGGGCAAAATGGGCGAGCGCTGCGGCGAAGAGGTCGAACCGTGCTGCGGCGAGCGTGGCGAAGGCCTGACGAAACTGGAGGCTGAAGGTGGTCCAAGCCACATCCCTGGTGAGCGGCGGCTGCGCCACCAGGTGCAGCTCGAGTCTCTGCAGGCTGCGTAGGGCCTCGCCCCAGCGCTGACGGTTGAAGTGGCGAAGGATGGGCACGGCCTGCTCAAGGCTCTCTCGGGCTGCCTTGGAGTTGCCTGGGGTGAATGGTAAGTCTTTGAATCGACGAATAAAGTAGTCAGACTGGGGATCGTTGAGCAATGCTCTGGCTGACTCTGCGGCTTCGATGAAGCGAAGAGGCAGTGGCGTTTGTTCGGGGGCGGCGTCACCGAGGTCGAAGCTGGGTTCCACTTGGCCGCGTTGCGCGAGCACACGCTCGAGGCCGTCCTGAAGCTGTTTCATCCCATGCTCGTGCAGGACCGCCGCGAGCAGCGGGGCGAGCACGGGGTGGGGCGCGATCTGCTCTCGAAGGGTCTGGTGAAAGGCGCGGCCAAAGACGCGTCGGCGCTCGACCAGCTCCATCTGCAGCGGCCGCGCACAAGCAAAGGCGTGTTCTTGCAGAACCTTCTGACAGAATGCGTGAATCGTACGGATGGTGGCGGTATCGAATTGTCCCAAGGCCTTGCGAATGTTCTCTCGCGCCTGCTCATCGATACACCAAGTGGCAACGCTGGGTGCCAAGCTGCTCGGCTCAACGCCGTTTGACTCGTTGAGCAGCGATTCGAGCAAGCGTCTGATCCTGATGCGCAGCTCATGCGTGGCTCTGACCGTAAAGGTGACGATGAGCAACTGATCGATACTGCACTCCCCACGCAGCAGGAGGTCCGCGACGATGTGTTCGATGGTGTGCGTTTTGCCCGTCCCAGCCGAGGCCTCGATGATGACGTGACCGTTGGCGGGCAGGCGCTGCAAGATCTCTGGTTTGACCCGGAAGCTGCTCACGATGACTCCACGTAGAACTTGCTCAGCGCCTGAAGAAACGGGCCGAAGCGGCGTTGGACCATCGCCGCAGGCTGGGGGGGGGGCTGGATGCTGAGCAGCTCCCGCAGGGGCAGATGCTGCAGGCTGCGGCGGTGCTTCGGCGCGGCGAGCTGCCTGTCGAGCTCATCAGGGCCGGCACCTCTCTTGCGCAGTGCCGCGGCCACAGCGCCGATGGGGAGCAAGTAGAGGTGGGGGGCGGTGAGCATCTCCTCGAGGATGCGCTCGAAGTAGTTGTACGCTGCAGTGGCCGTGAGCGGGGCCAAGGGGGCAACGCCGGCTCCTTCACCAGCGTTGATGAGGTAGCTTCGGCTGTTCTCGGCCACTTCGATTCCTGCCGCACGACACAGCAAGAGCTCGAGCTGAGAGCCGAGGAGCCGCTCGGCGCTCAGCTTGCGTTCGTCCAGGAAGACCAGCGGGTGCTTGGCGTCGAGCAGCGGGCTGCTTCGCGCGTGCAGCGTCACCTCTAGGCACGCGGTCCCGTTCGCATCGTGCTCGCCCGCCTTCGGCTGCGCGTTTTCTGACGACTCATCGCTCTGGGGGTGCACGGGGATGTGGAATCGCAGCGCAGGGTGGGTCTGGGCTTCGTCCAGCTCCTCGCGGGCGCGTCCAAGCAGCGACGGCGGCGGCCATTGACCAGGCCGCCCCAGCACGATGCGTCGGATAGGGCTGCCCACTTCGAGCCGCATCGACTGCATTCGCGAGCGCCAAGCCACCATTCGGTCGAGATCCCTCGCCCGCTGTGCGTGGCCAAATGGACCGATGGGATAGACCCCACGGCGCAGGAGGCGAGCGATTCGTTGATCGTAGACCTTGTTGATGTTTCGCTTGTGAACGAAGGCTTCGAGCAGCACATCCACACACAGCGCAAAGCTGAGCGAGTCGTCGCTTTCGAAGACCTCGTCCACCCGCTCGAGTCGTTCATCGCTGGACTCTTCGTGTCGCAGGCCGAGGCCCTCGAAGACGTAGTAGGCGATGGGGTTCTCGAGGAAGCGCTTCACCGCCTGGAGGTTCATGTCGATGCGCCGCAGCGGTGGTGCCTCGGGCCTGTCGGGCGGAAGGCTGACACTAAGCAGCTTCTGCACGGCTTCGCGGGCCTCTGGTGTGAGCCGCTCGAGCAGCTCTACACCATGGGATGGGATAGTGAGCTGTGCTTCGAGCTGCTTTCTGACGAGCAGCGCGCGCGCCTCGTCCCGCGCCTGCTGGGAGCGCTCGCGGATGGGCAGCCCGGTGGAAGCGCTGAGCTCAGGAAAATAGCGAGGGTCGAAGCGGTGTTGAGGGTGCTTCTCGAGAACTGCGGCAGCGTGTGCGGGGTAGCCGCGCTCGATCATCAGGCGCAGCTCGTCGACCACCACCGAAGGCGCGATGGGATCACCTGTGAGCTCGTCGCGGTCGACGTAGCTGAGCAGCAAACGCTCGCGGGTGTTCATCAGCAGCGCGAGCAGCAGGTAGAGGTCTTGGTCACGGCTGCTGAGCTCCCCTGGAAGCGTGGAGGCTGCGCGCAGATCCAGGGCGCCAGGCGCGTCGTTGCGGGGAAACGCGCTCTCGTCGAGGCCCATCAACACGACCATCTTGAAGGGGTAGACGCGGTTGCTCGCCAGGGGAGCGACCATCACGCCATCGGCGAGAAACTGCCCACGGCGTTGGGTCGCGGCGCGAAGTCGGTCGAGGATGAAGTGGCGCACCAAGGCGAAGTCGAGCCGACCGGCAGTGAGCGAAGGGCACGCATCCTCTCGACATTCCGAAGGAATTGCCGCTGTCGAGAGGTCGGTGCCCGAGAGCGAACGAACGTGCGTAGAGCGCGCGTCGACCTCGGCCAGGCTGTCGAAGCTCTCGATGATGTGTTCGAGCGCGCGCTGATCATCGTCGCTCTGTGCGCAGAGGTAGGTGTTGACGAAGGCGGTGAGGAAAGCAGACCACTGTGCGGCGGTGAGTTTGGATTGAGCGGCGAAGCGGGCGTCGGCGACGAGGGAGCGGATGAGCAGCGCAAATCGAGCGACGCTCTCTCGCTGTTCGGTCGGTGTGGAGAAAGGGGCGTATTGCTCGCCAGCGAGTGGGATGAGCGCCGTGTCGCAGTCTTCTGTGGCCATGAAGCAACCCAAGCAGAGGCGCTTGATGCCTTGTTCCCAATTGAAAATGTCGAAGTTGATATAGGTGTGGGCGTGATCGTCTCGGTCGGCGCCATGGACGATGCCGAGCTCATCGCACCAGCGGATCCACAGCGCGGGGTCGGTTTCGGGGAAGCGGCTCTGAAAATGGGGGTGGTTGAAGAGCGCGAGCATCCTGTCACGCGGGAAATTGCTGCCGGGCAGCTCGAGCAGGGTCTCGACCGCACTGTAGATGCGGCTCCAAGCGCTTGCCTTGGCATCGATGAAATGGCAGGGTATGCCATAGTGCTCACCGAAGCAGGCGAAGATGCGGTTCATGTAGAGCTGTCTCTGCTCCGAGGGCACGAAGATGGCGATGTCCGAGAAGCGAATGGGCTCAGACCCAGGCCGTGTCTGCCAAACCGCATCGAGGATGTGGTCCGCGACGAGCTCCACCTCACGTTGCTGAGAAGGGCAACAGAGAATACGGACACTGGGGTCGATTCCCGCATGCTCTCCCTGGCTGCTCGGTGTGTCCTCGAGCGCTTGCACCTCAATGCGCAGCAGGATGTGGTGCTGCAGCTGAGCGAGCATGGTCTGCTGGCTGTCGAGAGGGTCGCTGTAGCTGTTGCGTTCTCTGGCGCAGCGCTCATTCAGCCAGCGTGTGTGCTCGCGACCGGCGCGGCCCCAAACCTGGAGCGCGAGGTTGTCTCCCAGCCCGTCGTCATCGACGGCGAAGGACTGCCAAGCGAGCTCCGACTCGTATTCGAGCTCGGCCGAAGGTTCTGGGTTTTCGGTCTCCTCGAAGAGCCTGGGGGATTCGTCGAAGACCGAACTGGCGAGCTCTTCTGTGGCCTCGTCGCTCGGCAAGAGCCAGGGGCGGTGCGTGAAGAGGGATGGCTGCAGCTCCATCTTCTCAACACCGTCATCCTGAGCATCGGCAAGGGTTTCAGCCGAAGCTTCGGGCTCCACGCTAGGGCTCTGGGAGGCCTGCGTCGCTTGTCCTTCGGCGCGCTCGCCTGCGCTGCTCTGGGGCTGCGTGCGCAGCGCTGACGCGCCTCTGCCTCGGACGTCCTCCCAGTATTCCATGCACGGGTTGAAGGACCAGACGACAAGGTCACACTTGGCGGAGAGGTGAGCAAAGGTCTGACGCAGCGCGGCGGGCAAGTGCAGAAATCCAAAGACATGAATTCGCCTCTCTGCGCCTTGGAGGGAGCCGAACCCTTCGCTGCGCTCGAGCAGCCTCATCAGGTCGTGTTTGCGCACCACGTCGTCGATGCGAAGCCAGCGCTGGGTGCCTTGCATCTTTTCGAGCATCAGCAAGTAGAGCGCTCGCTGCCAGCGTTCGATCGCTGTCACCGCAGGATCGTCGGAAAAACAGAGCGAATGCTGGAGCCAAGCATCGATGAGCTGTGGGCGCTCGAGGTGATAGAGGTCAAAGGCTTTGGCCGACTGTTGGGCGATTTGAAACACGCGCAGGGCGTGCAGAGCCGCGTCTTCATGGGGCACGAAAAAGGCGCGAAGCGGGGCGAGCTCCGGCGCGTCGAGCTCTTCGAGTTGGCTGAGGATGGCCATCAAGGCGAGCTGCATGGGTTCGCGACGCAGCAGCCGGGGCTGTCGGCCGTCGGGGAGCCGCTGGGGAAGGGCGCTCTGCAGCCATTGCCCCACGGTGAACAAGCGAATATCTGCAAAGACGCCGTTATATTTGGCGATTTCGAGCTTGAGAAAGCTCGCCATCGGCGGGTCTGGCACCAGCACCAGCGGGGCTGGCGCGAAGAAGTCGCGTACCGTGGGGGGCGCGAAGCGGAGCGAGAACGCGAGCTCCCGACTCAGACTCGAGAGCTCGTTGGCAAAGTGGACTTCGAGCATGTCTCGCTCTCAGCAGCTCGTGAGGTGCCGTCATCAGAATGAGAGCGGCTGATAGAACCAGAAGCGGAACATGTTCACGTCGCGCTCGGCGGTGGTCATCAGCTGCTTGATGCGTACCGTGTCGTCGTTGACGAACCAGGCGGGGATCACGAAGGGCCAGTTGCGCCAGCGAAACTGGCGGTCGTTACCCAGGCATTGCGAGACGCCGACGTACTGGTCATTGACCACGAACTCGAGCTCGTAGTCGGCGCGCACGTAGTCCATCATCCGGATGACAGCGAGGTGGGTGTCAGGGATCAGCCCACGCAGCTCGAAGCTGGCGTAGCCGCCTTCGTGCGCCACACCGGTGTCCTCGACGGTGGTGCCATCGGGATAGCTCAGCTTCTGCCGCGTGCGCCAGGTGTCGATGGCGTTGTCGATGCGGAACTTGTAGCGCTTCTCGCTGGCCTCGTTGGTGATGTCGAGCGAGCCGACGAGCTTCCACTCCATGCCGTCGACAAAGAGGATTTCCGGGAACTCGGCGCTCCACAGTTTGATCCGCTCCCAGTCGTCGCCAAGCGGATAGAGCTTGGGCAAGACGACCTCTTGACCTTCGTAGTACACCAGCGATTCGTTGCCGTAGAGAGCGGTCATGCCGGGGAAGAAGTCGCCGGCCTTGGCGAAGAGGTTGAGGACCTGCTCGATGTTGGACATGCGATATTGTTCGGGGCCCGCCAACAAGCTCGCGATGAGCGCCTGGTTGTTGCGCGCGGCTTGCATCTCGGGGCGCTCGAGCACCCACGGATCGTCGATGTTGTCCTTGATGAAGTCGAGCAGCGCTCCATCGAGTTGGTTGAGCAGCGCGAGCACCTCGCCGACATTGTTTTCGGTGAGCAGATCGGCTTCGGTCAGCATCTCCAACACGGAGATGGGATGTGCCATCACCGCGGCGGGCCGCAGCAAACGATGGCCGCCCAACCGCAAGAAGTGGTGCTTTCGCTCGCCCAGCGCCTTCAACATGGTCAGCTTCAAGTCGCGCGGCAGACGTCGCAAGACCAAGCTGTAGCGCCGGTAGCGGAGATCGATTTCGTTGACCTTGGGGGCAAAGCGATCTCGAGCATCGGTGATGCGATAGACGTCTGCAGAGGTGGCGATCCGCGCCAGCTCAACCTCGTTGGACTCGGGTGGACGCGCCACCAGCTCCACCACAGCGCTCTCTTGGAAGTACTTGTTGCGCCGCGTCCCGTCCTTGAAGCGGACCCAGTCCGTGGCCTCTTCGGCATAGCGCGCCACCACGTACAGCGTGCAGGGCAGGGGAAACTGTTCGCGCTCGACCCGCAGCGTCAGCGGCTCATTGAGCACGATGTCATGACCCTCTGCGTCGGTTGCATGCCCCGATTCGACGACGATGCTCAGATCTGGCGTGGGGCGCTGGTGGACAAGCAACTCACCCAGGAACTGCCGCGCAATGCCGATGCCATGCACGGACACCGTGTGCAGTTCTTGCTTTTGCACATGAAATCGGTGGCGATGGTTCCAGTCATCCTCCGTCAGGAACATCTTGAAGAAGTGTACGCGCTTGTAACCAAGCTTCTTTTCTTCCGGCATGACGACCTCTGGCGCAACCCAAAACGGCGCGGCGTCGATTGTAGTACACAGCAGGGGCGCCTGTCAGGAGTCAAAGCCGCTTCAATCCACTGCCAGCTCTGGGCTGGAGGAGCGCAAATCGGCCAATCGTCGGGCGAAACGGCAGGCCAGCCCTTCGCATCTTTGCCTGTCACGGTGGATCGTGCAACACCAGCCGACCATCTTGCCGTTCGCAGAGCTTCGGAACTATGGAAGAAGCGGCTGATAGAGCTCGAGCTCGCGGGCATGCACGTCAAAGAGGCGTAGGCGGAGGGCAGCGCCCAGGGTGTGGGGCGATGGCCCCGAGCGGGTGGCCAGCACACCCGCTGTGTTGTCCCGATGGCTCTCCCAGTCGGCGCAAAATGGGCCTTCGTCGTCCCAATCCGCAGCCCATGCGTCCAAATCGAGATCCACCTTTGTGCCGAAGAGCTCCGCTTGCGTGCTGCCCTTGAGGGCATTCGCCCGCTCAGCAGGGAGCAGCTGCACCGCTACCCTGCCCTGCGCGTCGCGCTCGAAGCGGAGTGAAAAGGGCAGCCCGTCGATGCGCTGCTCGAGCTGCGCGCCAGCGGCAAGTCTCGAGGGTGGCAAGCTGATGCGCTCCAGAGGCGCGCTCGACCAGCGCTCGAAAGATGGAGGATTCTCCAATGAGACCAGGCGCTTGCGAGTGCAGTGCAGGGCCAGCGCACCGCAGTCCATGCCCACCCAGCGACGTCCCTCGAGCGCTGCTGCCACCAGGGTGGTGCCCGAGCCCGCAAAAAAGTCGCCCACCCAGTCGCCAGGCGCGCTCGAGGCCAGCACGATGCGGCGCAGCAGCGCCAAGGGTTTCTGCGTGGGATAGCCCACCCGTTCGCGCTTGTCCGAGGGCATCAGCGGCTGGATGGGCCACCAGTCCTCGGGGTGTTTGCCCAGCGGGTTGGGCTCGTAGCCGTCGTAGACACCGCTTCGCCGATAGCTCTTGCGGTAGCGGCTGGGCTGGCTCTGCTGTACCGACTCGGCGTAGGGTTGGCGCACTGCGTCGAGGTTGAAGGTGTAGTGCTTGCTCTTCGAGTAGCGAAAGATGGTGTCGTGCTTGGCTGCGAAGTCGCGCCGTGGCGTGCCGCCGCCGCGGTAGCACCAGGCGATGGTGTTGCGTAGCTGTTCGGCGCCGAAAATCTCGTCGAGCAGCAAGCGCAGATAGCTCGAGAGGCGGGTGTCACAGTGCACGTAGAGGGTGCCCGTATCGGAGAGCAGCTCGCGGATGAGCATCAGGCGCTGGGCGAGTGCCTCGATGTACGCGCAGAGCTCGCCCTTGCCTGGGTCCTGGTAGGCCGGGCGCAAGGCGAGCCTCGGGGCGTCGTGCTTGACGCGCGCCGAACCGAGGGGCAAGGCGCTGACGAAGTCGTGACCGGTGGCAAAGGGAGGGTCGATGTAGATGAGGGCGAAGCGGCCGCGATGGCTGGGCAAGAGCGCTTGCATGCCAGCGAGGTTGTCGGCGTGGCAGAGCAGATTGGGGGGCTGCTCGACACTGCCGCGTCGCTCGAGCTCGTGCCAGCTCAGGGCGGACTCGGGGGCGCGGAAGCGCTCGCCTTGGTCATCGTATTTTCCTGGCCAGACGAGTTCGAGGCCGGTGGGCTCGTGGGGCATGGAGCTTTTCGGCATGGAAGGTGAATGGGGCCAGCTGTGTGGTGTTGTTGATGTGGGTGGTATTGTTAGGGAATCGAATACGCTTATGGGGCTCTGCCCCACACCCGGCCAAAGGGCCAGCCCGTTGGAATCCCGTTGAGTTCGAGTTGTTGGTGGGGCCGCAAGAAGTCGGCGCCGATATGCAGGCCGGAGGTCTGCAATTGCGAAGCGAATGCGGCTTCACCGGTGAGCGAGAAGTTG
>JAVFAO010000200.1:0-12336 GCA_034002465.1 Myxococcota bacterium | reverse complement strand
CTGATAGCCCGCGGCGCGGATCGAGCCCAGACCGATATAGTGTTCTAGCCAGTCTGCGAGCCGTTCGGCGTTGGGTCGGCGCAGGCGCACGCCATCGTCCTCGTCCGATTCGCACAAGACCACACTCTTGACAGGCTCGGTCAAGGCGTCGAGGAGGCGATCGGAGTGGGTGGACAGAATGACGGGGGTTCTCTCCGAAAGCTCCTCGAGCATCCAAACGACTCGGCTGAGCAGGGCTGGGTGGAGGTGGAGCTCAGGTTCGTCGAAAGCGAGGAGGGAGCGCTCTTCGTTGAGCTCGACGAGCGCGATGAAGGCGAGGTAGCTGAGTTGGCCGTCAGAGAGGCAGTCGACAGGCAGCGGCTTGTCGGGAGCTTTCCCGAAGACCAGCTCGAGATCAATCTCGCCGCGTCCCACAGGGGGCAGCCGAAACGAGCGCAAATCCGGGCCGAGCCCGAGCCGTGCGCGGTCGAGTACCCGTGACCACAACTCCTCTCCGCGATCTCGGAGGGCCGAGTACGCAGCCGGAAGATTCAGAGCATAGCGTGCAAGCGAGTCGGTGGCGCTGAACAGCGAAGGCCATCGAGGGCCATTCCGCAGCTCGAGCTCTCGTTGCTGCCAGAGCGGCCGCGTCTCGAAAGGAAAGTGGGCTTCGATCCTCTCCAAGGCATCGGTGGCGCGGCGAACCGCAGGCTGCTGCTGCGCATCGACCATCGACAGCGCGAGAACGCTTGGAGGTGGCGCTGGCAAGGTCTCTTGCGCCACAGGGCGTCGCTCTCGAACGTCGAAGACCGAGAGCTTCTGCTGCGTCCGTGTCAGGGCATGTAGGGGTTCCGGAGCTTCGGTGTCACCGAAGAGCTCTAGCGTTTCGGCCAGCACCACCGTCGAACGCCCCTGCATCCCCAGCTTCAGGTCGTAGCTGAGCTTGGGCCCAGCGCCCTCAATCGTGATGCCAAGTGTTAGCTCCTCAGAACCACGGCGAAGCAACGTCCTCAGCCCCCCATGGCGGATGTTTATGATATCGTTCACGAAATCGACAGGCTTGGCCGCCTGTCTCAGCACTTCCAGGGCTTCGATGAGGGTGCTCTTGCCGGTACCGTTGTCGCCGATCAGCACCGTGAGGCCGGAGAAATCGAGGCGGAGCTGGCGGATCGCGCGAAGGCCTGAGACACGGAGTTGCGTGATTCGATCCCGAGACATGGGTTCTCCGAGGAAGTACGCGCCAGACCAGTTCGAGCCCCATGCTCACCATCGAATGCAATCGAAAGTGAGCGAAGGACACGCATCCTCTCAACAATCCGAAGGATTTGCTGCTGTCGAGAGGTCGGTGCCCGAGAGTGAACGAATGCATTCGAGGGCGCTTTGGTGTTGCACGGGGTCTCAGCGGGCCACCGCAGGCGACGCGCTGGCGCGATGATAGGTGAGGCAGGGTGGCCAGGGAAGAGTGTGGCCTCTCGCCCCTCTCGCCCCGCCTCCTGAAGCGCCCTCTCCCTCGTTCCTATCCTACCTCGCTCCTCGCCCCTCGTTCCTCGTTCCTATTCGAGCTCGGGGTCTTCGTCGTCCTCGTCTTTGCTGCCCGCGGAGCTTCGGCGCTTGGCGAGCCCGAGCATGATGCGGTCGTCTCGGCGAGTGACGAGGACCGAGGCGATGCCGCGCCACTCACGCAGCCAGGCGATGAAGTCGCGGGCTGCTTGTTGGTAGCTGTCGTCGTCGTCGACGGGGACTGCGGCTGGGAGCTTCAGCCCCATGGCGACCTCGATGGCGTGCAGCAGCGCGCTCTCGCGTTCCGCGGTGAGGATTTTGCGTTGGCGCAGCAGCTCGGCAGCCGCTTGGTCCTCTGGGCTTCCGGCGCGCAGGGCCTGCACGCGACGGATGAAGGTCTGCATGGCGATGACGGAGTCGTAGCCGACCTGGGCGCTGAGATTATCGAAGAGCATCTCGCATTGAGCGGGATAGCGGCCCTCGAGGCTGAAGCGGGCGAGCTTGAACATGGGCTCGTCGCTGCGGTCGATCTCCTCGATGGCGGCCTTGGGCTCCTCGCCGATGATGGCGTTGCCGTGCTTTCGGCCGTTGCCCATGAGCACCAGGTAGAGCTCCCAGCCGCGCTGGTGGTCGGCTTCGGAATAACCGCCCGCGGCCAGGGTGCGGCGCGCACGGGGGTTGATGCCGAGTGCGCGCAAAAACTTGGAACCTCGAGCCAGCGCGCGGTCGATGGTGGTGGGGTAGAGCTTGTCGGTGGTCATGCCAATTTCCAGAGCGAAAGGTGTATCCAACCGTCGCAGCCAGGGGCTGCACTCACATGATGACCAGAGGATGCCAAAAGCGCAGTGCAAAGGTCAAGCGGAAAATGAGGAACGAGGAACGAGGGGCGAGGGAGCGCCAGGCGTGGCGGCAGGTGCAGTGGGGAATCGTCCATTGTAGGGGCGGACCTATGTGTCCGCCCTTCTTGGATTCTGCATACACTCATGAAGTCTTGCATCCACCGGGGACGGTGTCAAGCTGTCGTTGTTGATGCGCTTGCGGAACCCGGCCAGCCTTGCGCACACTGCGCGCGCCAGGCTCTCTGCAATTCAGGCGAACGCCACAACAGGGGCGGGCCTGCGTATCCGCTCTTCCATGATTCTGCATACGCGACGCCGCATTGCCTGGGCTCATCATCCAAGAGCAAATGGCACGTGTCTGAAGGCATTGCCGCTGTGGCGAGCTGTGGTGCGCAGGGCGGAGAAGCTTGCTCCATGGGCAAGAGGGCTCGCTCTACGGCTTGGGATGCTCGAACAGCAGGGGAGAAAGGCTGCTTGGCGGGAGCAGCGGCGATGGAATCGTCGATTGGGGTTCGAATTCGGGCCTTGGGGGCCTCGTTTTTGGAAAACCTGGCATGGAGCTTGGCCAGGGAAGCGAGTTTTCAGGGGCAGAGGCGTTGTTTGCGCAAGGCGGGGATGCTTGCGCAGGCATTCGTGACGCGCCGAGCCGTTGACCAAGCTTCTGGAGTGGTGGACGAAGCTTGCTTGCTCGTTGGGCAAGCTTCGGTGGCGGGTGGGCAAGCTTCCCGAACGCTGCGCAAGCTTCGGGTGTTGGTGCGCAAGCTTTGGTTGCTGGTGCGCAAGCTTCTCGGCTGGTGCGCAAGCTTTGGTTGCTGGTGCGCCAGCTTTGGTTGCTGGTGCGCAAGCTTCTCTGCTAGTGGGCAGAGCTTCGGTGGTCGTTGCGCATGCTTCTCTGCTGGTGGGCAGAGCTTCGACGTTGGTGGGCAGAGCTTCTGGGATGGGAGCCGATGAGCGACGGTCGGGAGAGCGACGCGGGGATGCCGTTTCGACGAATGACACGATAGCGTCAAAGGCAAGGTGGCGAGTGGTGGCGATTCGGAAGGCCGATGAGTCTGCTCGAAGTGATCATCAAGGGGAAGGGGAAAACGGATTCCGGGTGGTGAACAGCCGGATTCCGGGTGGTGAACAGCCGGATTCCGGGATAGACGGGGACGGGAGCAGAAGCGCAGAATACGACGTTGGGAGCGTGTGGGGCTGCGGGTGGGAGCGCTATGTGGAATGCGGAACATGAGCTCGATTGACCTCGAGCGGCGCTTCGTCGAATTGTCTCCAGGCGACCGCCAGTGGGAGTTTGCGTTGCTGCTCCGCCCGGCGAGCGACGAGCTGACTTGGACCCACCTCTGCGAACTTCCCTGCGCCGTAGTTCTCGGAGAAGCCGGCACCGGCAAGACGACAGAGTTCCAGCGGCAGCGAGCTGCGCTGCAGGCCCAAGGACACGCTGCGTTCTTCTTCTCCCTTACTGAGCTCGGCGACCAGACCGTGCGAGGTCATCGGCGCTGAGCCGAAGCTTCTGGTCTTTGCTCTGCGCACCGCTGACGATTTGCCTCAGTGCCTGCCGCTGCAAAGGGACGCTACGTCAAGGCCTACCAACGTGACCACAAGGGGCCTGCAGGCGACGAACTCCGACTCAGTGTCTCTGCGATGGTCGATTCGCTATCAGCGCTGCGGACGAACTGCCGTTCGGGGCTGGACGAAGAGAGAGGGCAAGCGCCGAGCCTTCGAAGTCACGTGAGTGATCGTCGAAGTTCGGCGCTCGCCGGTCTTGGCGCTACCCGTTTGGGCATTGTCTGCGGCGCTGGCAGCATGCTAGCTTGGGTGGGCGAGCGGTCGCAACCGTGTCTGGGTTCGTGGCCGCCGTAAGGGGCGGCAAGCAGCCAGCGATGATCACAGGACTGAGCGTTAGCGATTTCACCTTGTTCTCCGAGGCTGCCTTTCGTTTCGGTGCACTCAACGTGCTCCACGGTGCCAACAGCAGCGGCAAGACCCACCTGCTCAAGTTGGCGTACTGCGTGGCGTCGACCTTGGTCCCGCGCCCCAATGACGCGGCACCAGTTCAGCCGACCAAGAGCTGGCTCGAGCCAGCGCTCGGCTCAAAACTCGGCGCGGTGTTTCGGCCGGAAGGGGGCCGAATCGGGCGTTTGGCGCGGCGAGTCCAGGGCACGAAGAGCGCGACCGTGCGGCTCGAGCTGGACAGCGCGGGGAGCTGCGCGTTTGCGTTCAGCACCCGCAGTGACCGCTCCGTCGCCGTGTCCGAGACGCCCTCACGTTGGCTCGACCAAGCCCCGGTCTACTTCCCGGCGCGGGAGCTGCTCTCGGTGTATCCAGGCTTCGTCAGCCTCTACGAGACGCAGGCAGCTCCGGGGCGTGAGAGACGATCGATTTCCGACTGTAAGGGTGATGAGCGTATGCCATCAGGTGATGCACACAGGGTCTGGTTCCCGGAGATGATCGAAGCGCTCAAGCGCTCTTGGTCCCGTACGATGTCGTGGGCGGAGCTCGCCGACCTCTGTGAGCGAATGACAGACAGACGAAAACAGATTCGCGAGGAACGAGGGATCCAAGCAGCCAAGCTGAAATGCAAGGATTGTGGAGAGGTTATGCTCTTGCGGACCGACGTCTCAGGCATCTCGATTCGTTCGGCCCTGTTCGTCTTGAAGAAGAGCGGTGTCATCACGGACACCGAGCTCGAGGAGCTCGACAAGAGCTGGGCCAGGCACAGAAAGGACAACGGCCTCGATGCCTTTGGTAGGACCGCGAAGAAGCGCTGAGGAAGCAGACGAGTGCGCCACGTCGGATGTTGCGTCTTCGCTGCCTCCAGGCAGGTAGACCTGCGCCAAAAGCCGCGTCAGATGCTGAAGGCTGCTCGTTCTGGATTGTGCTCGGACGCCCGAGGGTGGTGTTCCTTGGACTCGACAAAGGCAAGAAAAGGCAGGTGCAATGGCTCCAGCTCAGCCATTGTCGGTCCAGGCGTCGACGAAGCGTCGACTCAGCGTCTGCAGCGCTCGTTCTCGCGCTTCCAGGGCTTCGGTGAAGCGCCCTGCTCTTCTTGTCGATTGGGCCCTTGGCCTGTTCCCCCCACTTGTCGGGCCACGGCATGCCGTGGCCGGGTCTGCTCTTGGCGTGGGTGGTTTGTGCATCCCCTGTGGCTAGCCAATTGCCCTCTTGCGGCTCGCGCGAGAAGTGAATGAGCGAGTCTCAGGTTGTTGGTACCGACGGCGTGCCCAGTACCGACGGCGTGCCCAATCGACAAAACCTCTTCCAGCCCCAAAGCGTCGAGCCTGGGTGAGGCGCCGTCTTAGAGGAAGGGAGACTCGTCGAGGTCGAACTCGATCATCTCGCTCGCGCTGGCGGGGAGCTTGGCCATTGCTGCCTGGAGCATCTCGAGGTGCTCAGTCTCCTCGTCTCTCAGCGCGATGAAGAGCGCGCGGACCTCTGGGTCGGTGATATGAGGGAGGGCGCTTTCGTAGAAATCATGGGCCCTCTTCTCTGCAGCGAGCCCGACCTCAAACGCCTGAACAACAGACATCCCTCGGCGCGGCGCGCCCATCTCAGGGGCTTCGATCTCATCGACGTCCTCGCTCTTCATCTTGGCAGGGGTGTCGCCGAAGAGGGCCTTGCGGCGCGCCTCCAGGTCGTGGCCGTGTTTGGCTTCGCTCTCGGCCATCGAGGCGAAGAAGGCGCCTGCATCGTAGCCGCCGCCATAGCCGAGCTGCGCGGCGAAGAGCTCGTAACGTTCACGGGCCTCTCGCTCGATCAACAGAGCGAGGTCGAGGGCGTCCATAAGGCTGATTGTCGATAGATTGAGTTTCGCCATTGAACTGACTCCTTGCATGAGTTGACGTTTCACACCGACCCGTTGGTTGCCTCAACCCAACCGCAACCATCGAGTCGGCTTCTTTCGCCACGCGCTAGCTTGCATCCATGCGGGCCCTGCTCGCCGCGCCGGATCATAGCACCGCAGCCAGTCTCGTGCGATACCTCGGACCGAGGTCAAGGCGGCCCTCCAAGCACCCAGAGCCGTGTGATTCGGTAGATGGAACCCTCACCAAGGCCTCAAAAATGGGTGGAACCGACGGCGTGCCCAATCTACAAAAATGGGTGGAACCGACGGCGTGCCCAATCTACAAAAAAGAGGAATCAGCATGAGCAGCGCCTCCCCTATCACGGTCAACGAATCACTTTGTAGTGGCTGCGGGCGCTGTGTCTCGGCCTGCGGTCCACACGTCCTTGAGCTGCGCGACCACAAGGCGGCCTATGTCAGCACCCGCGAGCTAGGCTGCTTCGCCTGTGGGCACTGCATGATGAGCTGCCCACACGACGCCATCCAGGTCGACGGCATCAAGCCCGAGGAGCTTGCGCCCCTGCAGGCCGACGCTGTCGATACCGACAGCCTGCACGCCTTCCTGGCAGCGCGGCGCTCAGTGCGCAAGTTCAAGGCTCAGCCTGTCGAACGTGCCACTCTTGAGCGCATCCTCGAGCTCGCCGCCACCGCGCCCATGGGGTTCCCGCCTCACAGCGTCAACGTGGTCGTCCTCAATCAACCCGACGAACTCGACCACCTGGGCACGGTCCTGCGCCACGACTATGGAAAGATGCTCGACGGCTACAACTCAACCGTCGGGCGGCTCGTCATGCGCGCGATGATGAGCAAGGCGCTGTGGAGCGTCATCGGCTCCCACGTCGTCCCGGTTGCTCGCGACGCCCTCGCGCTGTGGAGTGAGAAGAAGGAGGACCGCTTCCTCCACGGGGCCCCAGCCCTGATGCTGTTCCACGCCGACGGCTTCGGCGCCAGCCCCGACGAGGACTGCCACCTCGTCTGCGCCTACGCCATGCTCGCCGCACACTCCATGGGCGTGGGCAGCACGATCCTCGGCATCGTGCCGCCCATCGTCGAGCGAAGCAAGGCCCTGCGAGAGCGCTACGGCATCCCCGCGCGGCATCGCGTCGCCACCTCGCTCATCCTTGGTTACCCCAAGGAGCATTACCGCAAGACCATTCGCAGGCCCCTGCAGAGCGTGCGCTTCGTCTAAGGATCAAGAAAGCCAAGCTCACCGTTGGTGTCAAAGGGGAAGCTGGGGTATCGCTCTCCCTTGTCGGGCGCCTGGACCGATGGTCGACTTCGGCTCGACAACACAGCTCAAGCCGACGCCCATTCCCGTAGAAGAAGGGCTCTCGCAGAGGCGCAGCGACGCAGAGGCGCCAATCAGGTTTGTCGAGAAAGACCCGCAGCTATTGCATCATTCGGTTGGCAAGGGATGCGCCGCAGGGACGGCGGGCCAGTTCGGGGTGCGCGAGCGCGCAGCCATAGCAGCTGCACTGACTGGTGTTTTTCGCCAAATCCGAGCTGAACGCACTCAAACTACGCATCGTCGATGACTACAGCGTTGGTGGGCGACGGGGCCCTGGGGCGAAAGTTTTTTCGCCCCTAGTGCGCCCACGAGCGCACACAGTCAGGGGGTGCAAGTCCCCTCATGGCCAAAGCTCTCCGGGCCATGTAACCGAGAGCGAGCGCGTCGCCGCGAGGCGGGGTGTGAAGCAGCAGGAGGTGAACAACCGCCAGCCCGGCCGAACAGCCAGCCGCCGGTTCGATCCCCTCCACGGCCTTCTGCTTGTTTGCGAACACCTCCCAGGTGTCCCCGGAGAACGCGCACTGGCCCCGCAGCATCTCATCGAGGATCAGCCCGAGGGCATAGATGTCGCAAGCCGGGGTGAGCTGCTGTCCGGCGAACTGCTCCGGGGCCATGTAGCGCACCGTGCCGGCCCTCCGCCCCCGGGCGGTGAGCTCCCCCCGGTCGTCACGCTGCTCGACGATGGCCAGGCCGAAATCGAGGATCTTCGGCCACGAAGAGGCCCCGGCGCGGGTCACCAGGATGTTGTCCGGCTTCAGATCGCAGTGGATGACCTGCTGCTCCCCGGCATAGACCAGGGCCTCGGCCAGGCGCACCCCGAACTCGGTGACCAGCACCTCGGGCAGCAGGCTGCGCTGGATCAGGGAGGCCAGGCTCTGGCCCGAGACATACTCCATGACCAGCTGGACTTCCGGGCCTTCCTCGACGAAGTCCAGCAGCTGCACGATGCCCGGGTGGTGAAGCCGGGCCAGGGCGAGCCACTCCTGGCGCAGGGCGGAAGCAAAGCGAGGGTCGAAGAGCTTCTTGACACAGACCTCCGTCCGGGTCTTCCGATCCACCGCTCGGTAAGTCTCACCCATGCCCCCGCGGCCGATGCACTGGTACAGCAGGTAGCGCGGTTGGGGAGCCGGCTGCACGGGTTTGGCTGGAGAGGTCCCGGGCGGAGGCGGGTCCCGGTCCGGCAGCTGCTGGGGGATGAACAGCCGCCCGCAATGACCGCAACCCGCCACCACGAGCAGGGGAGCCGCGTGGAAGTCCTCCTGCAGGCGAGCGAGGACGCCGCCCTCGTCGAGGTAGGTGGTGCCGCAGTAGGGACAGCGGGTTTGCAGGCCATCCCCCTGATCCGTCTTCTCCTGGGGTATCTCCACAGCAACCCTCCGGCAGGGCCCGGCCTGGCACGATGGGACTCACGCGCTGCCCGTCATTCAGGGGCACAAGGCTTGGCTCGAAACGCCATTGTGCGCTGTTCGTTGGTGCAGGGACCCCAGAGATCCGGGCTGGGCGGCGGATTCCCGTCCCCAGTCGTGGTGTTTGAAAATTTGATCACCGCACCGTCGCGCAGCCGCACTCCGCAGGTCGCTGCTCCAGTCGAGACTCCGCCCGACCCCGGCAACTCGCAGCCGACCACTTCATTGACGAAACATGCGCCGACGATGCGACTGCCGTACACAGAGGCGCAGTCGCTCGGGCAGGTCGACGCGTCACTTGGGCAGACGGACTCGGTGTCGGTGCAACCCGCGGCAATGAGGCCAAGCAGAACAAGACAGCGCCCGAATCCCAGGGGAAGGCGGCGCTGCGTCCCAACAGATGACATGAACATGGAAACCTCCGCAGGTCAGAGACCCGGATCGATGGGGCCCGAATGATAGTGATCGGCCGAGTACACCCTGATGCCCGAGGACGACGGAACCCAGAGCCCGTGAGCGCGCATGACCAGGCAGCGACCGCGCAGGTTGCTGCCCCGCAGGATGATGCGCTTGCGCAGGTTGTTGCTCTCGTCGTCGGCCACGATGACGTTGCCATTACAGGTGTCGATCACGTCGATGAGGATCATCGACGCGTTACTGAGCGAGCTGTCGAACCAGGTCACGGCCCAGCGCCACTCGGTCAGCGACATGCTCTCGGGGCCAGCGTCTTCCACGGTCCAGGTGACGGTCTCACTCTGATGGATGACGAAGGAGCGCCAACCCCAGCCCCAAGGGCCGACCATCGCGGACGGTGCCCGAATCTTCAGGGTGCCGGCCCCCGTGTTGGCGTTCAACCCCTCGATGCGCCAGTAGTTGTTCGGGTTGGGGTAACGGGCGGGGTCATGTCCGTTGCCCATGAGGAGCATGTTGACTAGGAGCTCTCGGCCGGTCAGGTGATGGCCGAAGTCGGCGAAGGAGTGCATCAGCAGCCCTGCCGCGCCCGAGACCAGCGGAGCGGCGAAGGAGGTGCCTTCAACTTCCATGCGTGCATAAGTGGCGTACGGGCGAGTCC
This sequence comes from Myxococcota bacterium, assembly GCA_034002465.1. Taxonomy (GTDB): domain Bacteria; phylum Myxococcota_A; class Bradymonadia; order UBA4248; family JAVFAO01; genus JAVFAO01. Next base: position 2,411 of record JAVFAO010000200.1, on the reverse strand, counting down.
CCTGGAAAATATCCTCATCAGCCCAGGGCGAGCGCTGCTCCCGTCCGAACCTCCCTGGCGCCATGAGGTCCAGACCCGCCGAGACCGCAAGCTGGTGGTCGAGCAGAATCGAATGAGGACCTCGGCTCGATGTCGTCGTCGGGACGCTGTCGGGGTCTTCCTCGGGATCCAAGCCCCCGACGCAGAGGGTCTCAGGGCGTTGACACGGGTAGCGGAGCTTGCAGTTTTCGACGCCATATCCAGTATACTCGCCAGTGTTACCCGCGACGACCACGACGAGGACACCCTGGTCGGTCGCTACGCGAATGACGCCGTTCAGATTGTCGGGGTTCCAGGTTCTCCAGCACCCGTTCTGCTCGGTTGTGGCTCCGAGCTCCAGCGAGAGGTTGGCGATGTCGACATACTGCTCGACCATGTGCTCGATCGCCTGGGAAAGCTCGAATTCGTTGCCTGCTGTGAAGTAGACGCCTTCGGCGCCAATGGCTTGCCCACCGCGCCGCTCTCTGTCAGAGATGGTCGTGAATCGGTAGTTCTGACCGTTGTCGAGGCTGCCGAGCAGAAGGTTCGTCACGATGTTGCCGTGGCTTAGATATTCATCGTAGGGAGACACCCCCGTGCCAATATCGATGTAACAGTTGCTGCTCGTACAGTAATAGACATCACCCACGGCCCCAGTTCGAGGGTATTTCAGGCAGGTTCCGTTGTCGCAGAGGTATTGGCCACCGCTGCAACCGACACAGTTCACCTTGGTGGTGTCGACCTCGGTCATCCAGTTGACGTGCTTCGCCAACAGCTTGTTGCCTACTACCCGGCCTAGAGGATCCGTCTCGGTCTCCGCTTCGGCGATTCCGAACTTGACGGGATACCAGAGCGTCGTCCCGTTGCCCTCGGCGCCAGTGATTCCAAGGTTGTGGAGATGCCGCGAGGCGGTACCAATGCCCGTGCTGTCCCGTCCGAAGCCCATGTGGTAGTTGGCGATTGCCGCATGCACCGGCACCGCCAGGTTCACTGCTTCGACCTCGGGCCAACTCGCAATGCGCCGCACCTCCGAAGCATTCACCGTGGCGGAGATGCTGTTGACGATCCACAGCGTCCCGAGCTCACTTGCGCTCGTCTCTCGCTCCAGCCGTGCGAGCACCGGCTCCTGGAGGGGGCGCAGGGCCTCGCGCCGCGCATCGATAGCTTGCGCTCGGTCGGCCACCTCCTTGGGGAGGACGCCGAGACTGGGTTGCTCGGTGAGGGTGATGCTGATGGCCACGCGTGCGTCCGTGGCGACCGCGGCGAGCTGCTCGTCGAGGGTCGGCGGACCTGCGTCGAGCGCTTCCGTCGCTTCGGGCAGGCTGGCACGCCGCGCTTCGAAGCGAGCCTGTACGGCAGGGTCGAGGGGCTGGCGCTGCTCGAGGGCAGCCCCGTTGCGTGCACTCACCGACTCGGCGCTGCCAATGTAGAAACGCTCGCCTTGCTCTCCTGCGGCCTCGACGAGGCTGGCGCCTTGTTCCTCGAGCAGCGCCTCATCCTCGACGCACGCCGCGAGCAGGCAGGTGCCGACGAAAGCACAGCTCATCATTCCCAAACCGAACCGAACCGAACCGAACCGAACCGAACCGAACCGAACCGAACCTAACCGAACCGAACCGAACCGAACCGAACCGAACCGAACCCTCTGTCATCGTATACCTCCTTGTGGGATTGCTCAGCTGGGGGTGTGGTCAAAAGCGCTCACAGAGCTACCGTTTCAGATAGTACCTGCGGCGCCCTCGAGAGGTCAAGCGCGAAAACTATCGGACAGAGGGCGCTTGCGACCAGCCCCCATCACGTCAGCTCATCTGCCCGTGATGTACGCGCGCCGAGGCTTCTCCAGCGTCGGTGCCGAAGGAGTATTCATCGCCCGCAGTCGCTGACCGACGTCTTGCGACTCAAGCACGAGCTTGGTCCCAAGGCATTGTTTGGCGGGAGGCACTGAGCTGAACAACCTTCACAGCCGCCTCGAGCCGGAGCACCTGGATCGATATCCAATCCTTGAGTTTGGATGAGCTGCAGGTCGAGGGAGCCGCCTTGCACCTCGGCCTCGGGTTCGGGTGCAGAGCCTGTTCGTGTCTGCGCTCGTGCCGTGGGCTTGCATCGGGCTGCGGGCCATAGGGCGAACCGCAACATCCGCGACGTTGCGACCATCGGCGGCCAGCTCCCGGTCGGCCGGCTGGAAGCCGGCCCCACGTATTGAGCTGCGCAGTCCAACGCCAGTTATCCTTCCGTTCCTTGCCCCTATTCCAGCGGCTCCCTCGTTCCTCGCCCCCTCGTTCCTCGTTCCTGGCCCCTCGTTCCTACTCGAGCTCCCTCGCCCCTCGTTCCTCGTTCCTCGTTCCTACCCGAATCCGGTGGGCGAGCAGGGTGTTGCGGGAGGACGGGTCGGC
>JAVFAO010000199.1:0-12339 GCA_034002465.1 Myxococcota bacterium | reverse complement strand
AGGACTCCTTTGATCCTGGCAGATCAACCCAAGGGAGTCCTCTATCAAATCGGTGTTGAGAGTGCGATGAAGGTTGCTGTGCGAGATGTAGGACAACATCTCACGTTTTCGGCTACACGCACCCGACTGCGCAAGCACGCGCAGCAGGAAAAGCGTCAGCTCACCCAACCACTACGCCCATGCTCCGGCAAGAAGCCCTCCAGAATGGGGACGGAGTTGGGGCCCCAGGTCCAGCGCAAGAGGTTGCTGTCATTGGACACGTAGAGCCGCTCGCTGGCTGTATGAAGATGGGCCGTGTGAATGCCCTCGAAGTGAAAGAGCGCGACCCGACGCTCGCTGCCATCGAAGACATCGGTGCAGTGAATGGCCCCGTCGAGACCAACGGAGAATACAGCCTGACCGCCGTGTTGCTCGAAGAGTCGGGTCACGGCTCCCCGATGGACTGGGTGATGCCAGAGCGGAGCCTCAGAGCTCCACCGGCTCATCGCCAAGGACCCATCCCGAAAAGCGACCACGAAGCGCTCCCGCACGTGCATCGCAAAATGACTGACCGGACCTCGGTTCCAGGTCGCTCGCTCCGCCAAGGTCATGCTGCCGACATCCCACAACAGCAGCGTGCCATCCTCGCTGGCGCTCGCCAGGAAACGCCCCTCTGGGAGAAAGTGCAGCGCCGTCACCGCATCCTGGTGCATGCTCAACTCGCCGAGCGGTCGCTGCTCGAGAAGCGACCACAAGCGAATACGGCCATTGCGCTCGCCAGTGGCGAAGATGTAGCCGTGTGGACTAAACGCCAAGGTGAATTGCGTCCCACGCAATCCTGGCCAGGTGCCCGCGCGACAGCTCTCGCTGATACTGAAGAGCTGGATGTAGCCGTCCTCTCCCGCCGAGAGAAATTCCTCGGTGTCGGGACGGAAGGTCAACGCCGTCACGGGTCCTCGGTGCGCTGCCCATCGCATCTGCTGCAGCCCCGTGTCTCTCGCATAGACCTCGACGCTACCGTCGGCACGACCAACCACCACATGGAGGTTGCGCTGGTCGACCGTGACCGCAGTGATGCTGCGTGGGTTTCGGAGAGGCCTCTCCCGCAACATCGCTTGCAATAGCTCATCGAGCTTGGCCGCGTTGGCAAAGCGCTCCTGAGGGTCGGGCGACAAGGCTCGGCTCACCGCAGCCTGCAGCATGGGAGAGAGCGCAAAGCCTGGACGCGCCTTGGGCAGAGGCGCCTTGGAGCTGACTTCGACGGCCTGCAGGCGCTCGAAGCGCCCCTCGTAGGGCAGCGCCCCAGTGCAGAGCTCGTAGAGCATCGCCCCCAGCGCATAGACATCGCTTTGCTGGTCGGGTTCACTCCCGCGAGCCCTCTCGGGGCTGAGATAGCCCACATAGCGCTGCAGCTCCCCTGGGTTCGTCTGCACCCCCGCGCTCACTTCGTCCTCGAGCTTGGCCAGACCAAAGTCATAGACCTTCGCCTGGGTGCTGCCATCGGCCTTGGGACTCACGATCACCGCAGCCGGGTGCAGCTCTCGATGGACGATGCCGTTGGCATGGGCCGCGCTGAGTGCCCCAGCCAAGCTCGCCGCCAAGCGTAAGACCTGGTCCTCGCTGATGGGCAAGCCGATCAGCGAGGAGAGCTGCGCGCCGTCCAGCCACTCAAAAACGGCGTAGTCCATTCCAGAATACGAATCAAGCCCTGCTTCATAGACGATGGGCGCGTGCTCAGTCCGTATTCTGGAAAGCGCAACGGCCTCCCGCATCAGTCGAGCCTTTCGCTTCGCATCCACTTGCCCAGGGACGAGCTTGAGCGCGACGGTACGCCCCAAGAGCGTATCTTGCGCCCGAAACACGTAGCCCTGCGAGCCCTCAGCGACGAAGCTCTCGATGAGAAACTTGGATGCAAACAGGCTGCCTATCCAAGATTGCGGCTCAGTCATTCGTCCCCCCGCCGCCACCTGACGGCGCATCGACCTTACGATTCGGGAGCAGCGGGGTCAACGTCAGTTTCGTGATCGGGCTGCTCATCTTCCCAAGCGGCCTTCGGTGTCTGAGCCTCGGAGGGGGATATCGCAGTTTCCGCATACGTCCCAGGGGACCAGCTTGGCACCCCTGCGCGGGCTGCGGCGCGCGCAAGCTCGGCGCGCCGGCCGCGCTCACGCAAGAAGAGCAGGAGGCGCAAGGCTGCAATCACCATCGTCGCCAATGCCAAGCCCCACCACCACGCCGAGCTGAGCAGCCCCTCGCTGCTCACTGCGGCTGCTGGGCGAAGCTGCTCGGCAGGCTCAAAGGCCAGCCCTTGCTCGAGGTCTTCACGCAGCGCCTCCATGGTGCCCCGTGCACCGCGGGTATCTGGCAGAAACACGAAGACCTGTACGAGGCCGGTCGCGCTGGGCGCGGTCCAGGACAACTGGAGCAGCTTCGGCCCCATCTGCTCCAGTCCCAGCGCCGAGGCTTCGCGTTCGAGCAAGAGCTCGTTGGCAACGGCCCCATTGTGCAAGTTCACCGTACGCCCGCCCAGCCACACGACCCCAGGCTGCTCGCTCATGCTCTGGCGCAGCTCGTCGAGGGAGCCGGCGCTGTGCGCCGAGACCCCATCTCTGGCAAGCAACACCAGCAACCCCGAGGGCGCTTCGACAAGTCCCAGACGCGCCGCCCCAACGAAGCTGCCTTCATCCTGAAAGGCAAAGAGCAAGGGGAGCTCCTCGTCTGCCTCAGTCCAATCCGCCTCCAGAGCCAAGCTGAGGCGCTCATCCCCGAGACGCCATTCCCCCTCTTGCGCTGCTGACGCCAGACTCGCCCAAGTCGAGAGGGCCAAGCAAATGCCAAACATGAGCCAGCGAAGGGAGCTCATCCTGATCGTCCGCATGAATTGCTGTGGAACCCGTTGACGAGCCGGCTGGGCGCTGCACAGCGTCACGACACAGCGAGCAGCGGATTGAATCCAAGGGGATTCCAAAGGGCAAAGCCCTTTGGCGGGGTGTGGGGCAGAGCCCTGCGTTCGCATTCAACAATCAGAACACTTCAAAGGACAATGTCAGTACCCCGCCACATGCTTGCGCACGGTGAGCAAGTCCCGGTGCACCTCTTCGGCCCTCTGGTAGCGCTGCTTCGGATCGAAGTTGACGCACCAAGCGATGACCTGACAGAGGGCATCAGGGAGCTCAGGCAAGAAAGTGCGGGCGTCAGGGATGCCTCCGGCGTCGATGGCCAGTCGCCACTCCTTCAGATTCTTCGGAGCATAGGGCAACTGACCGACGATGCAGCGCAGCAGGCAGAGGCCAAGCCCAAAGATGTCGCTGGCCTGGGTACAGTTCGAGAGTTTTCCGTCGGTTTCGGGAGGCAAATAGGGCAGACTCTCCCCGAGCAGCTCAGGGTCATCGAGCGGGAAGAGGTGGTTGAAATCGAGCCACTGTGGGGTGAGGATGCCATCGCTCTGGGTGACGAGGGCGATGTTTCCTGGGTAGACATGCCGATGCAGCAAACCGCACTGGTGCGCGGCCCGCAAGCCGTCGCTGAGCAGGATGAAGAGCTCGAGGGCATAGCCGACGTTGAAGCGTTGGTAGCTGTCGAGCATGTGGGCGAGGGTTTCGAGTCGCTGGTAGGGCGCAGCAAAGAGTGAGGCGTCGTCGTGCAGAGCGGCGATGGGCTGCACGAAGGGCGTCTGTTGGGCGAGGTCGCGTTGTCTCTCGGCAGCTTCGAGAAAGCTCGAGGACCAGAGGGACTGGGAAGCGAAGGCAGGTTTCAGGACCTTGACGAAGAAGCGCTGCTCACGGCTGTCGCTGCCGCTGAAGACATGTGCCACCGGACCTTCGCCGAGGCGGCCATCGACCTGGTAGTGCCCTGCAAGTCGCCTGGACTGAGTTGCCGTAGGCGGCAGCGGTGGTGGCTGTGGCGCAGTGAGCAGCTCGGCGAGGCTGGCGTCGTCGGCGAGGTTGACGGTAGGGTTGATGTTGAGCGCCGGAGCGAGGGAGCGGTCAGGCGGCAGGGCGCGCAGGACCTCGAGCAGCTTTCCACAGCTGGTGTAGCGCTGTAGCGGGTCTTTCTTGAGGCACTTGCTGATGACCTGGGCTAGCTCGTCACTGACGGCGGCGTGGTATCGCTTGATGGAAGGCGGCTCATTGCTCTCCATGAGGGCAAAGACGTATTCCTGAAGAGTCTTTGCCTCTACAGGCAAGCGGTGACTGAGGAGCTGGAACAGGGTGACGCCGATGGCGTAGACATCGCTGGCTGGCGAGGCGTTGCGCGCGGTCTGCACGAGCTCGAAGCTCATGTAGGGCAAGGTGCCGAGCAGGGTCGCGCTGGTGGTGATGGAGGCATCGAGCTCCCTCGCCACCCCAAAGTCGATGAGCTTGGGTACGAGGCGTCGCCCTTGCTCGGCGAGGAAGATGTTGGAAGGCTTCACGTCACGATGAACGATGTCCTTCTCGTGGGCCATGGCGAGCGCATCGACAACAGGGATGATGAGCTCGATGGTTTCGGTCTCCGAGAGCGGCCCCTTGGCCTTACTGTAGTCGCCGAGGGACATCCCGCGCATGTATTCCATGACCATCAAGGTCAGCTCACCGTCCTCGACGTTGGTGACGTGGACGATGTTGGGATGCACGAGCTTGGCCTGCAGCTTGGCTTCTCTCAGGAAGCGGGCAACCACGTCAGACTGCTGGCGAAACTGAGAGCGCAAGAGCTTGACGGCGACCACCACGTCGAGTCTCTGGTCCATACATCGAAAGACGACGGACATCCCACCCGCGCCAATGACCGCTTCAATCTTGTATCGATCGAGGAGGACGTCACCCGGTGAGTACTCTTTGTCCATGCGATCCATCTCGAGGGCGCTTGGTTGCGCTCAGCTAGGCAGCCGTTTGCCCCGGCACAACGCTGCCTTCCGTGTCGGCAAGACACACGCGCCGAAGCGCGTTCAGTGTAGCGCCGTGCGCAGACGCTGACAAGGCTGTGAGCGACCGCCAAGAGCGCAGAGCGATGAATACGCAACAGGAACCAGCCAACTAGCTACAACCACTGGTAGAACCGCAGGTTTCACACTTCAGGCAGGTTCCGTTGCGCACCATGGTAAAGTTGGCGCACTCAGGACAGGGATCACCCTCGTAGCCCTTCATCTTGGCCACACGCGCCTGGTATTCTCCGCGGCTGCCCTTGGACAGGGAGGGTGACGCTTTCTCGCTGAGCGCGGCGATACCGACGGCGCTGTTCGAGTCGGCGTATTCGACACTCTTCATGGGCATTCGCTTGCTGGCGAGACCGTGGCCGTTACCGTTGTGCTCGCCGTGACCGTTGATGTGGGCAAAGCGTCTGCCATCGGAGCCGGGGAGATAGGAGATCTTGAAGGCCTCGTCCTCGTCGTCGCTTTCGCCGTGGTCGCCTGGCGGCGTGGTGCCAGCGTAGAGATCCTCGGGGTTGACATGGACGAGGTCGGTGCGACCGAGATAGGTCAAGCCGAGATCGCGGAAGATGTAGTCGATGACGCTGGTCGCCATTTTGATGGCTTCGTGCCCACTCACCGGACCGCTGGGCTCGAAGCGCGTGAAGACGAAGGCGTCGACGTACTCTTCGAGGGGCACACCGTGCTGCAATCCAAGGCTGACGGCGATGGCGAAGCAGTTCATCAAGCTGCGGAACGCTGCGCCCTCCCGGTGCATGTCGATGAAGACCTCACCCAGAGAGCCATCGAGGTATTCGCCAGTGCGCAGATAGACCTTGTGCGTGCCGACCCGCGACTTTTGCGTGTAGCCGCTGCGTCGGTTGGGCAAGCGCCGACGCTGCGAGATGTGCCGATGCGCCAAGCGCTCTGCCACCTCCAGGACGGGATCCGAAACCGCGCTGCGGCTGCTGGGGGCCTCTTCTTCCTCGAGTGGGGGCAGCTCGCCGAGCTCGAGCTGGGCGTTGAGAGGCTGGGAGAGTTTGCTGCCATCACGGTACAGCGCCACCGCCTTGAGCATGAGCTTCCAGGCGTTCCAGTAGGCGTCGGCGACATCGGCGATGGTGGCGCCGCGAGGCATATTGATGGTCTTGGAGATGGCCCCCGAGACGAAAGGCTGGATGGCGGCCATCATGCGCAGGTGACCGCTGACCGAGATATAGCGCTGGCCGTAGGCCCCACAGCGGTTGGCGCAGTCGAAGACGGGCAGATGCTCTGGTCGCAGGCCAGGTGCCCCCTCGATGGTCATGGTGCCGAGGCAATAGTCGTTGGCCTTGCGAATCGCTTCATCGTCGAAGCCGAGCGCATGCAGCGGACTGAACTCGAGCGATTGCCATTGCTCGTCGTCAAAGCCCAGCTTGCGGCAGAGGGTGTCTCCCAAGGTCCAGCGGTTGAAGGCAAAGCGGATGTCGAAAGCGCTGGCCAGGGAGCTCTCGATGCGGGCCATGTCCTCGGCAGAGAAGCCCTTGAGCCCCAAGCTCTCGTGGTTGATGTAGGGGGCACCCTTCAGGGTCGCCCGCCCACAGGCGTAGCGGATGATGTCCTCGACCTGTGAAGGGGTGTAGCCGAGGCGCTCGAGGGCGCGAGGCACAGATTGGTTGATGATGCGGAAGTAGCCGCCACCCGCCAGCTTTTTGAACTTGACCAGGGCGTAGTCGGGCTCCACGCCGGTGGTGTCGCAGTCCATGATCAGGCCGATGGTGCCGGTGGGGGCACAGACGGTGACCTGCGCGTTGCGGTAGCCATGCTGCTCACCCAGGGCGAGCGCCCGATCCCAGACCTCGCGCGCGGCGTTGACCACCGGAGTGGGGCAGTGACTGGCGTTGAGACCGCAGGGCTTGATGCTCAGACCCTCGTATTCTTCAGGGGCCGAGTCGTACGCTGCGCGTCGGTGGTTACGGATGACCCTCAGCATCGACTCCCGATTCTCGGAGAAGCCAGCGAAAGGCCCCATCTTCCGAGCGAGCTCGGCGCTCGTGGCATAGGATTCGCCACAGATCACCGCAGACAACGCCGCAGCCACGCCGCGCCCACGCTCCGAGTCGTAGGCCACGCCCATCTGCATGAGCAGCGCGCCCAGATTGGCAAAGCCCAAGCCCAAGGTGCGGAAGGCGTGGCTCATCTCGGCGATGCGCTGCGATGGATACTGCGCCATGAAGACGCTGATCTCCAGGACGATGGTCCAGAGCCGGCTCGCATGACGCAGCGCCTCGACGTCGAGGACCCCGATGGGATCGAGGTACTTGACCAGGTTGATCGAGGCCAGGTTACAGGCGGTATCATCCAGGAACACGTATTCCGAACAAGGGTTGCTCGCCCGAATCCGACCGCTCGCAGGGCAGGTGTGCCACTCGTTGGTGGTGGTGTCGAACTGCACCCCTGGGTCAGCGCAAGCCCAGGCATTGAAGGCGATCTTGTCCCACAGCTCGTTGGCGTCGAGCTCCTGATGAAGCTTTCCATCGGTGCGACGGCGCAGCGCCCAGCGGCCATGGTCTGCCACGGCCTGCATGAAAGCATTGGGGATCCGAACCGAGTTGTTGGAGTTCTGGCCGCTGACCGTGCGGTATCCCTCACCTTCCCAGTTGGTGTCGAGCAACTGCACACTGGGCGCATAGACACCCTGACGCGCGAGCTGCAGGAGGCGCGCGATCATCTGAGGTGGCACCTCGGCCTGCAGCGCCCGCCGTATCGCCTTGGCAAGCTCGGGGTTCTTGGCTGGAAGGTAGGCGTCCTCCCCCATCTTGCTCGACTGCTCGCAGACCGCCTCAATCACCTCGAGGTGCTTGCAAAGCTGCCTGCTGCCCGCCACCAGCGCTGCGACCTTCTCCTCCTCGACCCGCTTCCACTCGATGAAATCGACGATGTCGGGGTGATCGAGGTCCAGACAAACCATCTTCGCCGCGCGACGCGTCGTGCCACCGCTCTTGATCGCGCCGGCCGCGCGATCGCCGATCTTGAGGAAACTCATCAAGCCCGACGAACGCCCGCCGCCGCTGAGCGGCTCGTTCTCCCCGCGAAGGGTCGAGAAGTTGGTGCCGGTGCCGCTGCCATATTTGAAGAGCCGCGCCTCTCGCACCCAGAGGTCCATGATCCCACCAGGATTCACGAGGTCATCGCCAATCGATTGGATGAAACAGGCATGCGGCTGCGGATGCGTATACGCATCCTCGGTGGGAAGCGCGACCCCGGTCACCGGATCGGCGCGCCAATGCCCCTGCGCCGGGCTGCTGATGCCATAGGCCCAGTTCAGACCAGTGTTGAACCACTGCGGCGAGTTCGGCGCCGCCAGTTGATGGGCGAGGGCATAATAGAGCTCGTCGTAGAAGGCGCGTGCATCATCCTCGCTGGCAAAATAGCCGCCCAGCCAGCCCCAGTACGTCCAGCATCCCACCAAACGATGAAAGACCTGCCGCGCATCCGTCTCACCGACATAGCGCTGCTCCTCGGGCAGCCCCTGCAAGGCGTCCAGGTCCGCCTCGCTGCGCTGCAGCCACGCCGGCACCCCTGGCTCGGCCATTCGCTTCAGAATTGCAGGCACGCCAGCCTTGCGAAAGTACTTCTGGGCGAGGATGTCGGTGGCGACCTGCGACCAGGTGCTCGGCACCCAAACTCGCTCTGCTCGAAAAACCACGGAGCCATCGGGGTTGCGGATCTCACTCGTCCGCGCCTCGAAACGCAACTCCGCATCACTCGACTGCCCCACTCGCGTGTACCAGCGCTTGACCTTCACGTCTCTCTCCTGCCCCGGACAACGTGAGTCACGTTTGCTCACGTCTCGCTTCCAGGCTCAACACTGAACAAATATACAGACAAGCAGACTCACAGCAAGCTTTGCTCAACTCGCCTACGCCCAATGGGCCAAGCAAGGCACGAGGATGCCTACGTCTCTTGCTGTTTGGAAGAGCCTCGTTCGGCCCACTCGCCATCCCCCTCAACAGGACATGACGGACACGATGACCAGGACGCGGACAAAACACACCCCTACACGCACATGAGAACTGCGCGCTTGGTGGGCATGTCCATCTCGAACCGCCTGTGCAGACGGCCGCGCCCGAACGGAGTCAGGTTCTACTCCATCCATCGCAGACCTGTCAAAGGCCAGCAAAGCCGCACCAGCATTGGCGCTGACTCATCCGGGGTGGGTGAAAGCGAAGCTGCGTTCGGCGCTTGCGCGACGCGCTGTTTTTTCCAAATTCTCCGTCCTTCACGCGCGGGCCAAGCCACCATCAGAGCAACAGAGATAGGGCGTGCGCCCCCTGGCAAAGGGCGGCAAGCCCCAAGCAGCAAGCGCACATTCCCCCCTGCCCTGCAGCATGCTAAGCTCGGCCTCGCCAGCCAGCGCGCGGCTCGCAGCATGCCAGGAGAAGCTCGATGCCCGGAATCGGAATCGTCACCAACCCCAACAGTCGCCGAAATCGCCGCAGCCCCGAGTTCGTTCGCCGCCTCGGATACATCCTCGGCAGCGACGAAGACCGCCACGAAATGACCCGCCGTCCTGATGACATCCGCATCGTCGCCGAGCGCTTCAAAGAACACGCCGTCGATATCCTCGCCCTCAACGGCGGCGACGGCACCAACCACGTCACCTTGACCACCTTCATCGACGTCTACGGCTCCACACCGCTGCCAAAAATCGCGTTTTTACGAGGTGGTACGATGAACACCATCTCCAACGCCATCGGCATCAAGGGCACCCCGGGGAAAATCCTACTGAACATCTCCGAGAAGTATCACCTCGGCATTCCCTTCGAACTCAGTGAGAGAGATACGCTCTGCGTAGAATACGAAGACAAGCGACAGTACGGCTTCATCTTCGGCAACGGCGTCATCGCCAACTTCCTCGACGCCTACTACGCCACAGGCAACCCCAGCCCCCTCATCGCCAGCAAGGTGCTCGCCGCAGCCATCCTGCAAGCACCCTTCAAAGGACCCCTCGCCGCCAAAATGTTCGAGCCCTTCCGCGCCCGCGTGAGCATTGATGGCCAAGTGCTGGACGCCCAGGAGTTCTCCGCCGTCGTCGCCTCCACCATCGAACAGATCGGGCTCGGATTTCGCCCCTTCGTCCGCTGCAGAGAACGGCCGGGTAGCTTCAACCTGCTGCGAATCCACACTGGCCCCTTGGGCTTCGCCCTCGAGCTACCGCGGATTCGACTCGGCCAGCTCCCCGATCCGACGAAAGTGCCCAGCCACGTCTGCGAGCGCGCCCTCTTCGAGTCAGACGCGCCCATCCCCTTCACCATCGACGGAGACATGCACGTGGCTCAAGGCAAAGTCGAGCTGAGTTGCGGACCGCGCCTGCAGATCATCGTCAAGTAGCGCGCCCCAGCTCCAGCACCAGCTCCAGCTCTTCACCGCCGCGCAGCAAGCGAAGAGAGCGCTGCTGCTTGGGAGCGCGCAGAACCCTGTCGAACGCCGCGACACCATCGATCACCAAACCATCGACGTGGCTGATGAAATCGCCAGCCTGGAGGCCCTGCTCCGCCAGCTCGCCAACCTCCACCAGCTCGACCCCGAGCGGCAAGCTCTCCCAGCGCTTGACCTCTTCGACCTCGAGCGTGGGAAAGAAGAACTGGTAGTGTCGCAACAACAGCGCCAGACGCTCGAACTCGGCGAAGCCTCCGAAGTCCGCGTCCAGGGAGCTCTGTCCGGTCTGGGCATAGGAGGCGAGTCGCTTGGGATTGCTGCGTAGCACCAGGCCGTGACGGCTGCTCTCGCCCAGTTGCACCCCACGCTCGACCATCTGCGCGCTGAGGGCATCGACCAGCTCGATGAGCGCCTCGCTCAGCGCGGGCAGGTGATCGATGGCATCGGCCTGCTCGGAGAAGGGATCCTGCTGCAGGCGCACATAGACGCCACCCAGGCACTTGTCGAGACGCGGATCGATGATGCGCAGCCGTGCTTCGATTTCTCGCTCGTGCTGACGCGCCGTGGCGACGCTGCGTCCTGTATCCAAGTTGGTGCTCTGACTCGAGAGCGCCTCGGAGAGTTCGAACTGCAGAATCCACACACGGTGAGCGCTGACCGACCAGGAATCCAAGGTCTTGATGAGATTCGAGGCAGCCACCACCTCGGTGCCGAAGGCGCGGCGATACATCCTGTATTCCCAGGGCGAGAAGACCACCCAGCCCCTGGCGCTCAGCGCCTCGCTCAGCAGCGAGAGCCGCTTGAAGCTCGCCTCACCTGTCCACTGACGCGGCACGTCACCTGGTGCCAGCACCAGCACGGGTCCTTGCGTGGGGATGGGCAAACCGGCCAGCTCCGGCTCGAGCTGGGCGGCAGGATAGCGAGGCCCACAGGCGCTGATGCCGAGCAGGAGAAGTGGAAGCCAGGAGGCGAAGACTCTCTGCGAAGCAAGCCCGAAGGGTGCGCGCCACGGACGCGCAAAAACTTGGGGGACCAGGCCAAGTGCCCAATGGACAAAAACTTGGGGGACCAGGCCAAGCGCCCAATCGACAAGAAGCGCTGCGCTGCGGGCACCAGCATGGCGCAAGGTCTTGGCTTGCCTTGCCGCGGCTTGCATCTGCATCGCTGCGTCGCCTCAGTAGAAGCGCCAGCCGAGCTGCACGGAGATCTGGTTGTACATGTCACTGGCGGCGGCGCCGGTGGGCAGGGTGCACTCTCGGTTCTGGCAGCCGGTTCCGCCGTATGAGGTCGTGAAGTAGCTGAAATCGTAGAGCAGCTTGGCGAAGAGCCCAGCGACGATGTCGTAGGAGATGGCGGCGTCGGCGCTGAAGCCGAAGCCCGAGGCGCTCTCGCCCCAGTTCGCGATCATGGTGCCATCGCCGAAGGAGAGCATCTGGGTGTAGGCGACGCCAATCTCGGCGCGCAGCTCGTCGAGCCCCAGCGGCATCCCAAACTCGAGGCCAAAGAGCAGGCCTTGGTAGCCATGTCCTTCGTAGGTGGTGTTCTCGGCGACGTCGAAGACGAGCCACTGGTAGGCGGCCTTGATGGTCAGCGCCATGCCTGCGGGATCGAGCTTGTCGGGGTGGTCCTTGGAGCTGTTGAAGAGCAGGCGATAGGCGCCACCGATTTTGAATTGGGAGTGGGTGGTGGAGCAGTTGACCTGTCCGGGATCGTCGGAGCCGGAGCAGGCCTCGGGCACGGGTGCGCTGGGATCGACGGGGATGGCGGAGTCGAGGGTACCGTAGCCGAAGTCGCCGAAGATACCGATGCCCGCGAGGTAGTCGTTGGAGCTGAAGATGGCGAAGGGGAAGAAGAGCAGGTCGAAGGTGAACACGGGATAGATGCTGGAGGAGTAGCTGAGCGGGTTACCTTCGTCGACGGTGACGTCGAGGGAGCGTCCGGTGAGCGCAGCGCCAGCGGCGACCTCGATGATCGGGCGGCCTTGACCAAGCAGGACACCGGTGCCGGGCTCACCGCGGGGCTTCTCGTCTTGGATCTGCTCGAGCAGCTCG
>JAVFAO010000198.1:0-12340 GCA_034002465.1 Myxococcota bacterium | reverse complement strand
CCTCCTGGCTACGACGTCAGCGCTGACATCACCACTTCCAACAGACCATCGAAGGCCTACAGATACTGTTCGCGAGCGGTCTTGAGAGCAGTTCTGCGTTTCTCCATACCGTCCTGAACGGCATTTCGCTTCGCTTCGAAGCCCTCTCGTGCAGTCTTCAGAGAGGCGAGCTGGGTTTCGGATTCCTTCTTGCTGGCCTTGCTGCCCTCGGGGTCATCGACACGGCGCTGACGTTCGGCGATGGCTTTGTCGAGGGTGTCCTGAATGGTGTCCGACTCGGCGAGCTGCCGCTCCAGCTTTTGCAGCGCCTTGTCTGAGCCCACATGTAGCCACCAGCTCATCCAGGCGATGGCGAAGAGCTGTTCTTCCAAGGCGGTGGCGTTGTCCTTGCCAAGCGCCTCACGCTCCAGCTCGAGTTCTTGGATACACCCCAGCATTTTGCCGAGTCGCTCCTTGAGGGCGTCGGTGTTCGCCGCTTCGAGGGCGTACTTGATGCCACCTCGAAACTTGGCTTCGCTCACCACCCCTTCCTTCTGTAGGGTGCTCTCGACGGCGCGCTCGGCGCGCTTGGCCTGCTCGGCGCTCGCCTCGGCGAGGTATTCGGTGAGTAGGGTTTGCTCGGCGAAGCCTTCTGCCACGTCCTCGGTGCGGGGGGCGTCGTTGGCGTCTTGGTAGAGCTTGCCGACGAGCTGCCAATCGGGAGCGCTGAGCGCGTCAGGGTAGTTGGGGAGCTGCTCGAGCAGGGTCTGTGCTTGGCTGAGCTCTGCGTCGAAACGAGCGGCGTTGGCCTCCATTTCGGCAGGTTGACTCAGCGCGTAGGCGGGGCTCTGCGCGGAAGATGGGAGCTGGGTCTGCTGGTTTTGGGGTCCGCCACAGGCGGCGAACACGAAGAGCGCCAGCGAGAGGAAGCAGCGGGAGAAGTGACGAAGGGACATGTTTCTCTCCTCGAGTAAATGGCGACGCTGGGCTTGGGCTCGCGCGCCAGTGGTTCTCAAAACTGATTACCCATGATGAAAAAGACGTGATGCAAACCGCCTTCGTTGGCTCCCCAGGCATAGCCGAGCCGGAACATCGCAGGCAGATAGTACGAGAGAAAGGTGCGCAGCCGCAACTCGGCGCCGATGCCCAACTTCAGCAGGTCTGTCGAAAACTCCCCCGACCAAGCGGCACCGAAGTCGCTGAAGAACGCAGCCGAGAGGCGACCCAGGAAGAGAGGAAGGGTGTCGAAGCCTTGATCGATGGCGAAGAGCGGGAAGCGATACTCCAGATTGCTGAGAAAATAGCGGTCGCCATAGGCGGCAATCTGCGGATACCCTCGCAGATGCACACCGCCCACACCTCCCAGTCCGTCGACGAAGGTCTGCACGATATCCTGGGGAGGGATGCCTCCAAGGACGAAGAGCCCCCGTCGCCTGTAGTCGGCCCATCCCATGGCTCCCGCAGCGTGAAAGGCGAGGACGTGGTGAGCGAGCCAGGGCATGGGGAGGTAGGTGGAAGCGGCCATGCTCGTCTCGAAGGAGCTGACAGAGGCGCCGAGCAAGGGGCTGCGCGCACCCAGCGAGAGCGACAGGGTGTAACCCAGCTCGGTAGAGATGGCCTCATCCGAGGCGTCCAGAGCGCTGTGGGACCAGCCCATGCGCAGGCTGTTGAACCACCCCAGCTCAGGGTAGACCACAGGTGACGCCAAGGGATCGAGCACCAGCTCGAGGGGCTCGGCCAGGGAGAAGTAGGTCGCCGCATAGCTGGCCCAGAGGCTGTGCGCGGCGCGAACGCCCGGAAAAGGGAGCACTGCCGTGACGGAGGCAGAGTTCTGGTCCTCGACGTAGCCGCGCTCGTAGAAGTCGTCGTAATAGCCCCTGACTGCGCGCGCATGAAAAGCCTGAAACTGCAGGTCGACAGGGAGTCGACCATAGTTGTAGCCGAGCGAGAAGCCCAGATGGCTGAGCTCGGTGTCATAGAAGATGGAGCCCGTCCAGAGATGTTGGCCTGTAGGGTCCGAACCCGACAGACTCAGAGAGAGCGCAGCGGAGAGGGACTGCGAGGAAAACAGACTCGAGAACTGCGGTATCCAAGAGCGTGGCCACAGATAGCGCCAAGGCTCGTAGTCACGATGAACGAAGTCTTGGGTGGCGGCACCGGAGTATTGGAGCTTGTCGCTGGGCTTGGCCGGCTTGGCCGGCTCTGCCTGTGCGAGCAGCGCTTCGAAATCGAAGCAGCCGAGGTCGTATCCTCGCGCTGAATAGACGCTCGCAAAGAGGCGCTTGCCTTCTCCGTCGAAGGCGGGGGCAAAGACGCCGTGGGTGACGTGGCTCAGGCGCAGCTCCTGGCGGCGGAGCAGGTCGAAGGCGTAGAGCTGGTGCTGGCCATCTCGGTCGGACACATAGACCAGCCAGCGTCCGTCGGGACTGAAGCTGGGTTCGTATTCTAGAGCATCGTTATTTGTGATACGCTCAAAGCGCTGCGCGGAGAGGTCATAGATGAAAAGATCGCGTTGTTGCTCTGAAGGTAGAAATCGGACGACGGCGAGCTGTGTTCCATCAGCCGAGAAGCGGGGCGTGTAGAACTGCTCGAAGGGGGCGCCACTGAGGAGTCTCTCAGGCGTGGCGGCAGCGTCTTGTGCGAGCGTGTCGAGCTCGAGCTCGAAGAGATGAGAACCGCCGTGGGTGAAGCCAACGAAGACGAGGCGCTTGCCATCGGGAGAGAAGACCGGGTCGCGAGCCCTTTGGCCGGTGGTGAGTCGCACCGCCTTCTCCTCCCCGACCTGGCGCAGAAAGAGATCATTGTAGATGTAGAGTCGCTCGGTGCTGTCCAACTCGGCGCTGACATAGTGCTCACCGTCTGGGTGCCAGGCCACGCGACCAGAGCCATAGTCACGGTAGAGCTCTGTTTGGTCGCCGCTGTCAGGGTCGAGCAGCACGACCATTCGCCGTTCCTGCCCGGTGTTTCTAACATAGGATATTTGGTTGTGTTTTGGTCGCCACTGGGGTTGGTCGTTGGCGTAGCCGTGGGTGGTGATGGGGGTGAAGGGGGTGGGCCCGCCCTCAGCGCGGGTTCGCACCCAGCTCGCCATGCCCTCAGCGAGCAGCGCGCTTTGCCACTCTTGGTAGAGGGTGGGAAAGTCGGCGCCGAAGGCGAGTTTGGCGGCACGGTTGACGCCGAGCGGGATGGCCTGAGCGCCGTATTGGTGACTGAAGGTGGTGAGACTCGCCTCTCCGCGGGTAGCGGCGATGTAGCTGAAGAAGGGGCCGCCGTAGCTGTACCAAGCGCCCAATCCCAGCCACCCGCTGGGATCTCCAGTGATTTGGCCGAGATCGAAGCTGCGCTCGGCGAGGGCCGCGGCGCGCAGGTACATCTTGACCAGGGCGCTACGGGCACGCCCAGCGCGGGTGCGAGCGCTCTCGTAATAGACGGCCATGCCCTCGAGAATCCAGCGGGGGAGGGCGGCGTTGGGGGCGACGAGCTTTCCGAAGAGGGTGTTGATGACGGTGGACAGCCCACTCATGGTGTCGATGTGCAGGGTGTGCACATACTCATGGTAAAAGAGGCCACGCAGCCAGTCGTCGAAGTCCGAGAGGGTCGAGCGAGAGGCAGGGGAGGCGGCGAAGAGGGTGATGAGGTTGTAGGGGACGGCGCGGGAGAAACCGTTGGCTTCGTCACCAAAGTCGTGCAGGACGACCTGCGTTTTTGCGCCGGTTTCCCAATCGAAGAGTGGGGAGAAGACGTGTTGGGCTTCTTCTGCGACGGCGGCGAGCTCGGTGGCCATCTCTTCGAGGCCGTCGTGGTAGTGGATCAGGAAGTGAGGGGTCTCGATAGTGTGCCATTCCAGGCTCGGATCACCTGCGGCGCGCGCCGAGCTCGCGGGCCACAGCAGCGAGAAGAGCAGCGCTGCGAGCAGCAATGGAGCGCTATGCCGCATGGGAGAGCAGCTCGAAGCCACGGCTGAGCAGTCCGAGCGCGCGTTGGAACGAGAGCTCGAAGCGCAGCATTTTGGAGAGGCTCTGCTGGATGAGCAGGACGCCGACGAGCGTCAACACCGTACCCAAGAGGACCATCGAGGAGCCGAAGAGCAGGGCGACCAAGCTGGCGGCGAGCCGCGTCAACAAGGAGCTGAGGCGTTTGACCGAAGCTCGCCAGAAGCGGCTCAAGAGTGCGTCGGATGAGCGCATAGCATCCCCTGTGGCCAGGACACCCACCGGTGTCCACGTCATGCTGCAGTGTAGCCGCATTCGCGCGCTTCGACCACCGCCTCGAAGGAGGTGAAAGAGAAGTTCTTGTCGATTGGGCGCTTGGCCTGTTCTCCCAACTCCCTTCGGGCTGCCTTGTTGCTCGCATCCTGCTCGCAACCCTTCGGGTTTACACGACTCTTCGCCATCCATGGCTGCGAGTTCGCAGCGAGTCTCCGCCTCCTGGCTTCGACTTCTTGTCGATTGGGCGCTTGGCCTGTTCTCCCAACTTCGGGGTGGCACACTTTTTCGGCTCGCCGAGGAATGCGCGCGGACAGCCTGCGCTTGATTCGTAGGGTCGAGTGAGCATATTCTCCAGGGTGTCGAGGGGCAATGCGGAAGCGCTGTGGAGGTTGAGATGGCCAGGAGCTGGAATCTGAGAACGAAGATGCGTTTGGGCGTAGTGGCCTTGGGCGCGCTGTTGTTGCTGTGGTTTTTTGGGGGCACGCTCTTCGATGCGGTCTTGGGTGGCCTCTTCTCGTGGCTACTGGCCTCCGCTTTCATCTTCGTCATCGTGCTGCTGCTCATCTGGTGGATGGGCAGAAAGCGCTGACGACCTTCGTTGCGCGCCGCCCGTGCTGTGCACACCTCGGCTTAGCTTTGCGGCGCGTCTTTGCTCCTTGGCCGGAAAGGTGAGCGACAGGCTCCTTGGCTGGACAGGTGAGTGACAGCGCTCGAAGGTTTCGATGAGCGGCGAATGCGGCGAATGGACCGAATGGACCTGCATCGATTGCGCTCCACACGCAGTAGAGGCTATATTGCACATGGTGTGTTCGGAGTGACGCTGGGTGCTGCTTCGAACGCTGTGTGTCGAGCGCCTGCTGGCAGCGCGGAATGGTCGCGTGCTGTGATAAGGCGCCTGAAAGGCGAGGTTTTTCCTCGCTGCTGATCTTGGGGACCAACCCGTGAATGCGTCTGCAAAGCAAGTCGCGGTCGTTCGAGCCAAACTCAAATTCGCCACGCGGGAGGAGTTCATCCAGGGCTTCAGCCCGCTGGTGAGTCGCGCTGGGCTGTTCATCAAGACCAAAAACACCAAGGAAGAAGGCACAGCGGTCCGCTTCGAGTTCAAGCTCGCGGACGAGAGCGCCATCTTCGTGGGCGAGGGGCTGGTCCGCAAGGAGATTGCCTACGATCCCCAGCAGCCCTCCAAGCCCTGTGGCATGCTCATCGCCGTGCGCAAGCTCAACCGCAGCTCGAAAGAGGTCTGGGACGAGCTTCTTGCCCGCAAGGGTCTGGGCGCAGAGAGCCCGAGCAGCCCCACTGAAAGCGCGACACCAAAGGCCCCCATCGAGTCGGTGGGGAGCCCTGTGCCCGCCGCCTTCCAGCCCGCCCCGCTTGGCCCACCCGTCGCCAGCCTCGAGCAGGCAGCACGTCCGGCGCCCGTGACAGCGACACAGCCGGTGCGCGTACAGCCACCTGCGTCGCCGCCGGAGCCCGTGACCCCTGCGTCGCCGGTGCTCGTCAACCCACCATCACTGTCAGCGACAAGCCCTGCGCCCATTGCAGCTCCGCCCCGCGCCGTCGAAGCGCCCAGCCACGCCTTCTCGAGCAAGCCAGCCACAGGGCTGGTGGTGACCACCATCGGTGACGAGGGCAGCTCGGGCGGCCTCTTCGGCGACGACATCGAGGACGAGCTCGATGACATGTTCGCCGAAGCGGGGCTCTTCTCCTCCGATTCCAAGCTCGATTTCGACGGACCGCTCGATCTGGGTGGCAGCGCCTTGCCTCAGGTCATCGGCGCTCGGGAGGCCGTCGTCTCTTTCGCGGGCTCACAGCCGATGGCAGAAGAGCCACACAGTGAGCCCTCTGACAGCCCAGAGTCCAGCGGTGGCGGGGGAGGGCTCATCAGCCTCGACGACGACGAAGTCGAGGACGACGACGACGACGAGCTCTTCGCCTCCCTGCCAGCTTCGGCCCCCGCCGAAAGCAGTGAGGCTCCCGTCGAGGCCGAGCCGAAGCCTGACCCGGTCCCTCTCTCCGCCCTCGATTTTTCAGCACCGGCTGCAACGCAAGCAAGCGAGGCCCGTCCCCGCTTCAACTTCGGCGGTGCCGTCGCGGCACCAGCGCCCTCCATTCCGAGTCCTGCTGCCGAGCCATCTTTGGCCGAAACCTCCGAACCCGAGCCATCTTTGACTGAGGACTCCGAGCCGCCTGCGGTGGTCAGCCCCGCCGAGGTCGAAGATCCGCTCTTCGCCCCCGTCGAGGCGCAGGACCAAGCGCCGTCCCCGGCCCAGGCGGAGAACGATGAGCTCTTTGCCCCTGTCGAGCTGCCAAGCCCACAGGAAGTTGGGAAAACTGGCCAAGCGCCCAAGGGACAAGAACAGGACGAGCTCTTCGCACCCGGCGAGCTACCCTCAGCACCACCCGAGAGCACTGCCGACGAGCCCGGCCCAGCGCTCGCATCCCTGGCGACCCCCATCACGCCACGCAACGAAGAGCTCGGCGGTGTGGTCGAGAGCGATGCCCCAAACCTCTTCGCGAAGTTTTCGGGACGCTCCACCTCTGCCTCGGCGGTTGAGGAGGTCAGCGGACTCATCGAACAGCTCGATCGCGAGGAAACGGCCCATCCGCCTGCACCTCCACCTCGTCCTGCTCCGCCTCCCGAGGACTCCATCAAAGATCTGCTCTCCGACCTGCAGAGCGGTCAACCCACGGAAGGTTCCGGGCTGCTCAAGGCTCCTGCCATCCTCGACCAAGAGCAGGCTCCTCTGCCCGCAAGCCCTGACGACGACCTCGCCAATCTGGTCGCCGCCGCCAAGGCTGCGCCTGCAC
Source organism: Myxococcota bacterium (assembly GCA_034002465.1). Classification (GTDB taxonomy): domain Bacteria; phylum Myxococcota_A; class Bradymonadia; order UBA4248; family JAVFAO01; genus JAVFAO01. The sequence continues at coordinate 5,345 of JAVFAO010000198.1, read as the reverse complement.
CGGCTCTCAACCTCGATGAGCTGCCTCCTCCTCCCTCGAATACCCTCCAGAACCCCCTCGACAGCGTCTCCCTGTCCAGCGCCGAGCTGCCCCCACCCCCGGCAGCACGCGGCTTCGTCACGCCCTCCCTCGATGACCTGAAAAGTGACAAGCCCCAGAAGAAAAAGGGCCTGTTCAACAAGCTCTTCGGCAAAGAATAGTTCGAGCATCAGGCCATTTCGAGGCAGCGCAGAGCGTTAATCCAGCGTTGCGCGCCCACCCACGGGAAGCTCCAGCGCATGCAAGCCTGGACCAAAGACCTGGGCGCTCTCCTCCAGCATCACACCGCGCGCGTCATAGATGCGAAGCCTTCGCCTGCCCAGACCGCTTGGACACAAGAGGGGCACGTGGGCTTGCGAACAAGCATTGATTAGCTCCACAACTGGGGCAGCCTCGGCGCGCAACAGCAGGGGCGCATAGCGCGCCAGCACGCTGCGCTCGGCGTCCCGCGCCTGCACGTAACCCGCAACTCGCCACTCCAGCCGCCCGTCCAGTAGGGTCGCGCGGCAGCGCTGCCAGAAAGCGAAAAAGGCCCGCAGCACCTGCTCCTGCGCGGCGTCCAAGTGAGCTCGACGAATCGAGAGCTGGGGAACACAAAAGAGGCTCGACCAGAGGTGCAACGCCACCGCTTCGGATCGCTCGGAGGGATGCCAACGCAGCATGTCCGAGTGTACGCGTACTGGGCCCGACAACGCCCGCAGGGCCAAGCAGCGCTCGCGGTTGGAGATGTAGTCTGCTGGGCAATCCTCGGCGCGGACCATCGTCGCCAACGAGAGCGTTGTCGGTGCGATGTAGGGTTGTCTGAACTCCAACAAAAAGTCGGACCGTGCTCGGCGGCAGAGAGCCGCGAGCTCTGTGAGCAGCGACAGGCCAGCGGCAGCAATCTCAGCGCGCTCGGGATGCTCGGGGAGCCACCATCGCTCCAAAAAGTCGAGCTTCAGGCCGCTCACTCCCCAGGAAAGGGCACGCTCGACGACCTCAAAGAGGTGAACACGGACCGCTGCACTTCGAGGATCGAGCACACCTGCGTCGAAGCGCTCCAGCCACTCGACACATTCGCCTCTGGGGGTGCCATAGATTCGACTGCGTCGCCCGCACAGCGGCAAGGCGAGCCAGAGCAGGGTCGACAACCCTAGCTGATGGTTGCTCGCGACCAGCTCGTCGACTGCGATGGACTGCGCTTCCCAGTCTCCGACCTCGGCGTAGGAAGCGACGAAAGGCGAAGGGCGCACTGCAGGCAGCGTTTTGTGCCAGCCGTCGTCGAGAATCATACTGCCGCAGCCAAGGTCTGCAGCAAAAGCGGCTTCCTCGCGGAGCTCGTGTACTTGGAGTCGATCGAGAAATGCATACCATGTGGAATACACGGGCGCCGCTGCCAGCGAGGGGCTTTGCGGGGCCTGGATGGCCCACCAGCGAGACACCGCCTGCAGCGCCGTCGAGAGCGCTACCGGGCGCAGGTCGAGGCGCAGCGTCAAGGCGCTCTGGCCGCGCAGCAGTTGGGCCAGGGAGACCGCGCAGGTGCAGCGAACACTCGGTACCTGCTCTTCGACCCGAAGGCGCAGCGTGTAGCTGAGCTGGTCCTCTCGGATGGCGAAGCAACAGCGGTTGTCTCCGGCTTCATTGACGAGGGCGAGCACTGGGGAGGCATGAAAGGGCGTAGAGCTCATGCTCTGACGGCGGCTCTGGGTGAGTGGACGCAGGCCGTGCATGGGGCTGAAGGAGCGGGCAAGGTCGACGACGGGCAACTCGAAGTAGAGCTCGACGCAGGCTTCGGGCGCTGGGGGGAGCAGCGGCGCGACGGATAGTCTACAGGTGAGCAGCTCGGGCTCTGCGTTGAGGACGGTCCAGCCCAGCGTGACCTGAGCAGGCGCTCTGGTGTGTAGGCTTGGGAATCCGTGTCGCGAGAGGGACTGGAACGTGGCCTCCGTGGCGCCACTCACAGCTTGTTCCCTCGCTCGTCGCGATCGTCGAGCTTGATCCCCAGTTTGCGCTGATGCTTCTTGCAGTACCGGGTCCAGTGCCAGAGCGCGTCTGCGGTGGGCCAATCCAGGCTCTCTGGCTCGTGCTTGGTGAGCCTCATCAGCACGCGCTGGGCATTGTAGGAGATGGGGCCCTCAGCGGCGATGGCGTCGAGCAGTGAGGGGATGGCCTTCTTGTCGAGTTTTTTCATGGCGAAGCCCTGGGCGCGGAAACCGTCGAGTAGCCATTGCTCTCGGCTGCTCTTCTCATTGGCGGCGTACCAGCTTCGCCACTGTTCCAAGGCTTCGAGCCTGGCCGAAGCGTCGGCTTCGCTCCAGTCCACGCCGTCGAGGCGGTTGGTGAGTCTGGCTAGGGCAAAGGCGGCGGTGCTGCGCAGCTCTGCCCGCTCGTCGGCGAGGCGCTCGATGAGGGCTGCAACCGGCCACTTGCTCTCGGAAAAGGCCGCGAGACTCGCCAACTTGGCGGCATACGGGACGCTCGCCTCCTGCGGTCGACTGTGCTCCTGCTCACAGTCGAACTCGGCGCTCAGGTTCTGCGCCAAGCGCTCCCAGGCTTTGCTGCTGCCGTCTTGGGCGAGGGCTTCGGCCAGGCGACAGCGGACGGCGAGCTCGGTCTCTATGCTGTCGTGCTTGAGGAGGATTTGCGTCGCCTCTCCAAACTGCCCCAGGAGCGTGACCGCAGCGGCTCGCACGCCTGCGTCGGCGTCGGCGAGGGCCTCGATGGCGAGGTTACGCTGCTGCTCGGCGTCGAGCAGGCCGAGTCGCTCCAGGGCGTGGGCGCGCTGGTGTGGAGAGGGGTCCTCCTGGGCGATCCTGCTGATTTCTTGAATACAGGTGTCGCGGGTCTGCTCAAAGCTGGCCATCCAGGGACGCTCGGGCCCTAGGTTACGGCAGCCGCCGCAGATGTCCTGTTTGCTGCAGGCGATGCGTAGGTGGGCGTGGTCTGAGTGTGGGGATGAGTTGCCAGGCTGGTGCAGGGTGGAGGCGAGCTCGTCGACCAGGCTGGTCTCGACGCCAGCTTGGCGTAGGTAGTCGAGGATGGGGCGCTGCAGGTAGCTGGCGATGAAGACGTACTGCAGGTCGCTCTCGGGATGCTCGTGAACGGCGAGCAGATAGTGGGCGTTGCGGGGAACGTCGAAGCGATAGAAGCCTTCATGGCTCTTGCTTCGCAGCTTCCTGTTGTAGTCCACTAGGTCGGGCGGGCTGACGTGCCAGCCCAAGGGGTTGAGGGCGTAGTAGGCCATGTCTGCGTCGCGGCCTGCGTTGTGGCTGACCGACCAAGGAATGTCGCCGCCATCCTTGCGGCCGATGTTTCCAAGCCAGAGCTTGCTTCCGGGAAAGCGAGCGGCGACCTGCTCTGCGCCGAAGACGAGCATGTCGAGCAGCTCTTGTGTGCCGTAGAGGAGGTTGCGCGCGTACTGTTCGGGCAGAACATCGTAGTGCAGCGCGGGTAGCGCGAGCGCGTGGCCGTTGATGAGCCGTCCGGTGCTGGTGTTGCCCACGGAGACACTGGCTAGGGGGTCCTCAGCCATGAAGAACGGGTAGTGCACCGGCTCTTCTTCGACGACATGTTCGACCACGCTGAGCGGCTCCAAAGGCTCGGCAGCGCTGAGGGGCTCAGGCAGTGGTGTCGTAGTGTTCTGCTCTTGAAGAGTGTCTGTCTGCGCCCTCGAGGCCGTGCGCGGCGCGCAGCAAGCGGCGAAGAAGAGGCCTGCAACGATGATCAGGGTTTCAAATTTCCAATTCGAAGAGCTCGACATCCGAACTTCCATAGAGCACCTGATAGACCATATACGACGCGCTGACTCGTTTGGAGTAGTCCCGCGTCTCCGTATACGGAATGCGCTCGACGAAGGTGGCTAACGCTTCTGGCTCATCCTTGAGCCAGCGACCCACGGCGCCGCGGCCAGCGTTGTAGCCTGCAGCGACGACGCTGGGATGAGTGTGCAACCGTTTTCGTAGGTGAGCCAAAAAGGCGGCTCCGACGGCGATGTTGACCTGTGGCTCACGCAAATCTTGGGCGTCGATGGTCCAGCCGAGGTCGCGTTCTGCGTGATCGATGCCAGTGGAGGCGAGCAACTGCATGAGGCCAATGGCGTGCGCAAAGGACTCGACCCTTGCTTGGAAAGCGCTCTCCTCACGCATGATCGCCAGAATCAGAGCCTCCGGAAGATCGAGCGCGCTGGCATAGTGCGCCACCAGCTCCGGGTAGGCCTGTGGGTAGGCGATTTGCCAGTAGAATCGATGTGCAGGGTCGGCCACGCGTTGCCATTCACGGAGCTCTCTGCGCGCCAGGTCGTGCGAGCGCGCGAAACGACCTTCGAGGTGAAGGCTGTAGGCGACCAACCAGGCCACCGAGTCCTGGTCTTCGCTCAGTGGCGCGAGCCACTCTGCCGCACGGGCAGTATGACCGAGCAGGGCCCACCGCAGCCCAGCGCGCGCCAAGGGCGAGTCCTCGACCAGGAAGCGCTGCTCGACGGCAGGCTCCGAGCGTAGGCCAGCAATCTGTGCCTGCCAGATGCTGAGCGCTTCTGTCACCGCTGCTTCTTCACGGTCGAGCGTCGATAGCAGCGCTGCGCTGGCGCAGGCATAGAAAGAGAACGGTGCCGCTTCGATGGCATCACGTGCCGCTTCGGCAGCGGTCTTGGCGTCGTCCCGAGCGAGGTAGGCTGCGAAGTAGTCGAGCCTGCCTTGGGAGAAGTAGCTGGGGTCATCGCTCTGGGAAGCACGCGCGCGCTCCACCCAGCGGCGCTGCCGCGTCACTTGGCTCGCCGAGGCCGTGTCAGTGTCGAAGTTTGCAAAAGCCCGCTCCTCTTGGGCCAAGAGCCAGAGCGCCTCTCCAGCCAGGTCGCCGCTCAGCGTTCCATCGATGATCGCTTCTGCCCGGTTGAGCGCCTTCTCGTAGGCGCCATCGGCGAGGTCGAGGCGGATGAGCTCGGTGACGGCATCATCGGCGTAACGGCCTTTTGGCCAGCGTGTGAGGATAGCCTCGAGCTCTTCGCGGGCGCGCTGTTTGTCGTCGTTGCGTAGCGCTGCCTGCGCCAGGCCAAAGCGCGCGCGCTGGCCATAGTCGCCATGCTCGGCGCAGGACTGCAGCATCTCTTCATAGAAGGGCACGGCGCGTGGACTTCGTTTGCTGCGTCGGTAGGTCATGGCGGTGAGCCAGAGCGCTTGGCAGTGGTTGCCGAGCTGGGTGGCGTCTTGGGGCGGGTGGGTCCGAGCCTGCTCGAGCAGTGGGGCGACAGTCTCGATGACCTCGTCGTGTTGGACCCGGTCGTAGCGAAACTGGGCCGCGAGGAGCCGCTCTTTGGCGGTCCATTCTAGCTT
>JAVFAO010000197.1:5515-12398 GCA_034002465.1 Myxococcota bacterium | reverse complement strand
AGCGCTGCGAGGGGCTCGCGGAAGCGAACGAATGCAAACCAGTGAGCGAAGCGAGGCACGAGTCTGCGTCTGTCGCGGGCGCATCCGATGCGCCTGCGCAGCGCTGCGCGGGGCTCGCGGAAGCGAACGAATGCAACCCAGTGAGCGAAGCGCGGCTCGCGGACGCGAACGAATGCGAACAATAGGGTGGCGCGAGCTCGCGCAAGGCGGCTTCGAGGTAGGCGCGGGTGGCGCGGTGTTGGGGTGAGGGATCGTCGACGAGCAGGCTCTCTCTGGGGTCGAGGACCTTGATGTCTGGCTCGAGCTCTTCGAGGAAGACCGCTTCTTGGTCGCGGACGATTTCGGAGAGTCCGACGGCGGTCCAGACGCGCATTCCTGAGGAGCTGAGGTCGCACTGGAGGACGCGCCAGACGGCGTCACGGACTTGGATTTGGGCTCCGGGGGCGATTTTTTCGTGCATGGTGGGTCCGCGGCGAGTGGCGAGGGGTGGCGGGGGTGCTGCAGTCGCAGAACCGGCGGGAGCTTGCAAGAGGGCGGCTGAGGTGTCAACGGAGGGAGGGAGCTGGGTGGACCCTGGCTGTCCCCGGCCTACCGTGGCCGAGCGCGCGCAACGGCAGCGCTTGACCTTCGATGAACGCTGCTCCATGGTGAATAGGGAATGACAGGGAGCATCAACGTGGCTGACCGAGAACGACGCGACCCCACAGACGAGCGTGAACAGAGCGAGGAGCTTCGGCCGACGCTGGGCTTGCGCTCGGATGAGGTGGAGGCGTTCCTTCGGCGCGGCTGGGGCAGGGGAAAGCAGCTCACTGCGCGGCAGAGGCTGTCTCCGGAACAAGCCCTGGCCCTGGCCGATTCGTTGTGGCAGCAGGCTCGAGCCCAGCACCCTGCGTGGCCGAGCCTCTCAGAGCGGAAACGGGATTTGGAGGCTCATGTGCAACTCGTCCAACGCTTCCAGCGGCTCGCGGGCCGGTGGAGCGAATCAGGTGATCATCACAGTGGCGAGAATCCTCGCTGAGCTGGACTGTCGCTGGTACCTGTTCGGCGCTCAAGCGGTCAATCTCTATGCACGTCCGCGGCTCTCTGCAGACGTTGATGTCACCGTCGAGCTGGATGCGTCTTTGCTGACTACGATGATCGACAAGATGCAAGCCCAGCGCTTCGACGTACCCGTACCCGTTGAGGAGCGAGCAGCCTTCATCGCTGAAACTCGGGTGCTACCTTTCGTCCATCGAGAATCGGGCTTGGGGGTCGACCTCGTGTTGGCAGGCCCCGGTTTGGAGAGCCTGTTTTTTCAACGTCTGCGCTTCGTTCCGCTGGAAGACATGCAGATACCGGTGCTCTGCCCAGAGGATCTCGTCGTCAGCAAAATTCTCGCTGCTCGCCCGAAGGACCTCGACGACGCGGCCAACATCCTGCGAGCGCTACGAGCAAGCCTCAGGGTCGACATGATCGAAGCGCTGCTCGCCGAGCTCGAAGAAGCATTGGGACAGAGTGACTTGCTTCCCCTACTGCACCAGCTTCTTGACCCAAGCAGAAAGTGAGAATGCTTGGCTACCTTCGAGACGTTTCCACCGCAACACCGCCTCTCGCTGACCGCGCGCGTCAGCCTCGCCTTGCGGGGCAAGCCCAGCGCATTCCTTGGAATACTGCCTCGCACCGGAATACCGCATCGCGGGTTCCCCCGCAACGCGGGGAAGAGCTGGAGTGAGCGCGAGCGAACGACAGCTAGGGGTCAACCGGCGACCTAGTCCTTGGGCAGAATGCGGCCCAGGTACTCGGGTTCGTCGGCGCAGAAGGTGGGCTTGGGCGCACCAGGCTCGGCGGCGCGCTCGGTGAGCGGGCGGAAGCCACCCGAGTCCATCAGGCAGCCGTCCCCAGGCACCTCCAGGTGGTAGGCGTTGGGGGGCCCATGGGGCTGCGAGAGCCCAAGGCTGTGTCCCACCTCGTGGGCGGCGGTCTCACCAATGATGGACGAGAAGGCGCGGATTGCCCGCTCGACCTGCGCGGCGCGCTCGCCTGTGGCGTTGCCGCGGGCTTCTTCGAGGGTGACCGCTTGGGCGCGGACCGGGTCGAAGATCTCGTCGAAGAGGGGATCGGGGTCCTGGCCGCCCGAGCCGATCTTGACGTCTGCCGGGTGTGAGGACCAGAGCATGAAAGAGTCGATGAAGACGCCGCCGTAGCCGGGATAGTTGTCGGCTTGGGTCTGAGCGTTGGCGCCACCAATACTGTCGAAGAGGCGCAGGTTGCCGATGTCCTTGCCGGGCGTGTTGTCGTAGCCGAACATCCCGAGCCCATTGGGATCAGGGCCGCCAATCTCGAGCTTGGAGACGGCGCCAGGCAAGAAATCGCTGACCTCCTCGGTTTGGAAGACGATGTTGTACTCGCTCCAGAGGTCCTGCATACGGGCGATGGCCCGCTCGGTGAGCTGCTCCGAGGCCGCGGCCAGACCGTAGTAGCGCAGGCTCTCGTAGAAGCTGGGGAGGAAGCTGACCTGGACCATCTGCTTCATGCCGCCAAAGACGAACTCGGCAGGGATCGCGTCGCCGCGGACGTCTTGCGTGCCTTGCAGGACCACCGGCGCGATGGTCCCTCTGAAGTGTCCGCGCCGAACCCCGAAGAAGCTGGAGATCAGCTCCCCTTCGGCAACCTCTGCGTCCAAGCCGAAGAGCACCTTGCCTTCACCCTGGTAGACCACCACGGCTTCTTTGGGACCAAAGTCGACGCGGGTCTCATCGGGGAGCTCGAGCTCTCCTTCGAAGACGATGATGGTCGCCTCCTCGCGTTCGGCATCGCCAAGCAAGCCGGCGCCATTGACGGTCACGAGCTGACCGAGGTACGGGCGCTCGGGCGAGAAACTGTAGAGCTCGGGGCCAATGAACTCCAGGTCGACGTCGCGCTCCGCAGATTTGCTGCTGGCGCCACCTTGGCTCTCCGAGTTGAGCGTGAGGCTGCCCACGAAGCGACCGGGTTTGATGCCGCCAAGCTCGGTGGTGAGCGACACCCTCCCTCGCTGCCGTTGATTTTGCTCGGCGAGCAGCACTGGAAGCTTGGCCAAGACAGCGCGCGCGGTGCCGTCCTCGTCGGTGAAGTTGCCGACGAACTCGGCGATGACCGTGCCCTCGCTGGTGTCGAGGAAGCCGTCACCATCAAGAATCACCGACTCATTCCGGTGGTAGATGCCCTGTATTCCCTCTGTCAGCGATATGGCGAGCTCCTGCGCCAGCGTCAGCGATGCAGGATAGGGGTCGCTGTGTCGGTCGCCTTCGAACAGCAGCAAATCGAGTTGATGAGTGCCGACGCCGATGCGTGCCATGGCCGACTCATCGAAGGCAAAGGCGAGCGCACCGGGCACCGGCGACTCGCTCTCGAGCAGGGTCGCGACCTGCTCGCCGTCCTTTTGCAGCTCGAGCCAGTGTCCACCTTCCGCTTCGATGCCGCGCACGGTGAGCAAGGCGAGGCTACCTTGGAGAATGGGGGTCGGGGTGCTGAGCGAGAGGATCTCGATGGTGTTGGGCGCCGCCGGGGGTGGCGGCTCGTCGTCGCAAGACAGCAGCACCAGCGTAGAGGCGAGCATCAGCACGGCAGTCAGCAGAGCAGCGCGTGGGCTGAGGCAGCAAGCCGACAGAGAAGAGGACATCGGAACACTCCTTGGAGCTGGTGAATCGTATTCAGGATAACCCGTGATCATGGCTTCACGCAGCCTTGGTCTTGGCCTCCGCCCACGACGCTGAGCTCGGTGCAGGCGTAGCCCTCGGCGAGGCGGCATGGCGGCTCGGCACCGCCGCAGCGGCGCACGCAGACGTTGAGCCCTGCGACCGAGGAGCAGAAGGTGTTGGATTCGCAGTCGGCGTTGCTTTGGCATCCGACCCGAGCGCAGTAGCCACCGGTCCAGGCGACACAAGTGCGCTGCGCACCACAGTTTTCGAAGAAAGAGCAGGCGTCGCCGTTCTGGCCGGTGCCTGCCTGTCCGCAGCCGCGTCCTTCGACGAACCACTTGCAGGCCTCGGTGTCTCGGCATTGGGTGTTGCTCGTGCAGGAGGCCGAGCAGTAGCCAAAGTTGCTGCTGGGGCCAGCTTTGGCGCAGACGTGGGCGCTGGGGCACTGAGCCTGCTCCTGGCAGGAGTCACTGACACACTCGCCACCGCTACAGACATTGAAGAGCGGGCAGTCCTTGGTGTTGGCGCAGTCACCGAGCTCGCTGAGCTCGACCATGCCGACGTATTCTGCTTCACCCGAGCCGTAGGGGACGATGGCGAGCTTGTAGACACCGGGCGTGGCGAGCGCTTGGATGAGGGACTCGGTGTCGCCATCGTTCCAGGCGCCGACGATGAAGGCGTCGTCTGGGCCGTAGAGCTCGAGATCGATGTCGATTTCGTTGGCGTCGAAGACCACCGTGGCCTCGAGGTTTTGGGGTTCGGTGATTTCGAAGCTGACGATATCGACGTCGAAGGGGCAGATGGTGCCTTCGAAGGAGCCGTCGCTGCCCACGGGACGCGCGGTGTCGAAGCTGTTGTCGGGTTCGAAGCTGTCGTTCTCGCAGCATTTTCCGGGCGTCGTCGTGAGTGCGATGGAGTAGGGGCTCTGCCCGTCGCTGCGGTAGGGGAACACCCCCACCACCACGCTCTCGCCTGCCCGCACGCAGTAGCCCACGGCTTCTTGCTCGCCGTCGGTGGCGCTCATGACGAGCAGTTGCCCTTCCAGGTCGTAGAGGCCCAGGTCGAGGTCTCCTGCGCCGGTAGTGAAGCCTGAGAGCTGGACCTGGATGGTGGTGTCGACCTCAGCAGCATAGGCGAAGAGATCGACGTCACCTGGGCAGATGGTGCCGCTGGTGTTGCCGCTCAAGGGAGTGGCGTCGTCGATGGCGTCGTTGGGCTCGGCGCCGTCGTTGGTGCATTCTGTGCTGGTGCCGCCGCCGCAGACCACGGAAACGGGTCCACAGGCGTCGACTGAGGCGGCGTCGACGGTGGTGGTGGGCTCGCAGCTTCCTTTCGTGCAGTCGTTGCAGGCGGCGAGGCAGCGTCCGCCGCGTTCGACGCTGCAGATGCCGCTGGCGCACTGGCTCGAGGCGGTGCAGGCGTCGCAGACATTGGCTTTGACGTTGGGACCGACGCCTTTGGCGAAGAACTTGGCGACAGGGGTCTCGGTGGTGTGGTCGCAGGTGGTGCCGCTGGGGTCGTCGTTGTCGGTGACGCTGACCATCCAGTAGATGACCTGCTCTTTGCCTTCGGGCAGGTCGAGAGGCGGGACGACGGCTATCCACTCGCCAGCCTTGCTGCCTTCTTCGAAGCCGAGCTGCGCGTCGAAGTCGGTGGCGGTGGCTTCGTCGGGCAAGTCAGAGGTGGTGTAGTAGAGGATGGGTGCGTCGCGCACGCCCTTGTCGTCGGCGACTTGGATGTTGACCAGGTAGCCGCCTGGGGAGGCGATGGTCTGTCCGGACTCTGGGGCAGTGACGGTGACGCTCGGGGCGTCGCCGTCGCAGTTGGACTTGGTGGCAGTGCGCAGCACGATGAGGTAGTCGTGGGGGGTGGGGGGGTGTTGGGCGTCATCGGCGAGTAGGCTGATGGGCCAGCGCAGGGTGCGCTGGACCTGGGCTTCGCTGGGGCACCACTCGAAGTGGGCGCGTTTGCTGCTGAGCTCGTCGTAGACCAGCTCGGCGCCTTCGGGCATGGGTGCGCCAGGGCGGATTTCGAGCTCGAGGGTGTCGTCGTCGCGGACCTCGATGTCGAAGCGCACGCAGGGGTCTCTGGTGAGGTCGAAGGTGCCGCCAAAGCCGGGTCGCAGGAAGATGGGCGCGGCGCTCTGCGCGGGTTGGACCTCGACGAGCACGGATTGTGAGGACTTTCCGGCGGACGAGGAGATGGTGAAGGTGAGCTCGTGGCTGCCGACGTGACTGGAGAGGGGGGTCCATCGGAACTGTCCGCCGCCAGGGCTGCCGGAGATGGAGGTGACCTCGTCGAAGCTGGGCAATTTGGGGGCGTCGACGGTGTAGCTCAGGGCGAGGCCATCGGGGTTGTCGACCTCGAGGGCGATGTTGAGGGTTTCGTTGACGATCACCGTTTGGGCCGAGAGCGGCAACAACTTGGGGGCTTTCTCCTCGGAACAGGCGAGCGTGAGCATGGTGATGAGCAGGATGGGCAGAGCCAGGCGAGGCATGACAGCTCCTCGATGGACGTTCGGCCGAGCGGGCGAACGGGAAATGACAGGTGTCGTTGGTGCGCTGCAGGTCCACGGCGCACATCTCTATTGCAGACTGCCAAGGCGCTGGGTTGGCGTCAAGGAGGAGGGCGAGCGAGACCGCTGATGGTGGCGCGGCGGGTCTTGCCAAGCGGCGCGGGTTGACCCCTAGCTGTCGTTCGCTTCAGGGCGGGCGCCATGAATGTCGCCCCTACTCCAGCTCCTCCCCGCATGGCGGGGGAACCCGCGATGCGCTGTGGGGTCCGTGCGCGCATACAGGACGGACACCAGGAAGGTTCCACCCAGTAGGGGCGCGATTCATCGCGCCCGCCTGGCGCTGAGGCCTCTCCCTGGGATGCAGAGGGCTTGCCCCGCAAGGCGGGGAGAGGATGGCGCGCGCGGTCAGCGCGAGGCAGACTGGGGTCCGAGCGCGCGTTGACCCCTAGCTGTCGTTCGCGTCAGGTCGGGCGCCATGAATGTCGCCCCTACTGCCCTCGGTCCGGGCGCGGGTTGACCCCGCGATGCGCTGGCCGGTCGATGCGCTGTATTCCCAGGATTGCAGAGGGCTTGCCCCGCAAAGCGGGGAGAGGATGGCGCGCGCGGTCAGCGCGAGGCAGACTGGGGTCCGAGCGCGCGTTGACCCCTAGCTGTCGTTCGCTTCAGGGCGGGCGCCATGAATGTCGCCCCTACTCCAGCTCCTCCCCGC
>JAVFAO010000197.1:0-5505 GCA_034002465.1 Myxococcota bacterium | reverse complement strand
GCGGGGAGAGGATGGCGCGCGCGGTCAGCGCGAGGCAGACTGGGGTCCGAGCGCGCGTTGACCCCTAGCTGTCGTTCGCTTCAGGGCGGGCGCCATGAATGTCGCCCCTACTCCAGCTCCTCCCCGCATGGCGGGGGAACCCGCGATGCGCTGTGGGGTCCGTGCGCGCATACAGGACGGACACCAGGAAGGTTCCACCCAGTAGGGGCGCGATTCATCGCGCCCGCCTGGCGCTGAGGCCTCTCCCTGGGATGCAGAGGGGTTGCCCCGCAAGGCGGGGAGAGGATGGCGCGCGCGGTCAGCGCGAGGCAGACTGGGGTCCGAGCGCGGCCTGCCGCGACCTACGCTCGCCGGGCGAGCAGCTTCAGCCCCGCCACCGCATCCTCGAGCCGCCTGAAGGTCGGCAGACCCGCTCGCATCATGGCTTTGCGGTATTCCTCGAAGAGCTCACCACTGTCCACCACCACGCCCACGGGCTTGCCAATCTGCTCGGCCACCTGTCTGAGCTCGGCGGCAAAGGCCTCCATGCGCGCTGTGTCGACGGTCTCGAGCTGGCGGGTCAGAGGCACGAGACTGACCAGCAGCACCTCAGCCGCGCTCTGGGCCAACACCCTGAGACAGGCCAGATAGGCGGCTTCGTTGGCCATGGGCGTCAGATCCAGGGGGAGGGTGGCAGAGACCAAGGCGCTGAGTTTGTGCTCTGCGATCGCCGCAGCGAGCTTGGCGTGGCTCTCATCATCGAGGCGCGCGGCCACCAGCGGCGCGACGAGCTGGTCTTGGCTCGCCACCGACTCGTAGCCAGCGTTGGTCATGAAGGCCACGCAGCGCCCCTCGAAGCGAGGGTAGGCGCAGAGCCAGGCAAGCACACTCGAGTATTCGTCGGAGCGCTCGCAGATGATGGCACCTGCGCTTTCGAAGAGCCGTCGCTGCACGTCGTAGTCCGCCGCCATCGCGCCGGTGTGGCCAGCGGCGGCCTTCATCCCAGCCTGGGTGCGGCCGCCCTTGAAGACCACCACTGGCCGCTTGGCCTGGGCCCAACGCCGCAGCTCCAGCGCGGTCGCCAGGCTGTCGCCTGGGGCAAAGCCTTCGGCGTACAAGGCTGCGACCTCGACCGCAGGGTCCTCGCGCAGGGCCGCCAGAATCGCCGAGAAGCGCAGATCGATCTGGTTGCCAATGGAGAGGGCGTAGCGCACGGGCAGCATCGGCTCGTTCGACAGACACATCACCAGGAACGCCCCGCTCTGGCTGACGAAACCGAGCTTGGCCTGCGCGTCGAGCTGCACCTGGAGCTTGTCCTCTGGAATGAAGAGCGTGTTCATGCCCAGCGGGGCGTTGACCATGCCCAGTCCGTTGGGGCCAATCAGACGCGGGGTCCATCGACCCTCAGCGCGCGCTTGATGCAACGTCGCCAGCACGCGCTTGCCCCAACCTTCCTTGTCGGCGCCGTCACCAATGCCGCCTGCCACCAGGTAGACGATCTCCGCGCCACCCCCTTGTGCGACGAGCTGCTCGAGCAGCTCCACGGTCAACGGCGCAGGCAACGAGAGCACCAGGAGATCCACGGGCTTCTCGCGCAGCGCCTGGACGTTGGGCAGACAAGGCAGACCAAAGAGCTGCGTCGGACCATCCTTCAAGATGAAGACCTCGCCCTGTTCGGCGAGGCGGCTGCGTGCGAGGTTTTCTGAGATGATTCTGCCCACGTTTCCGGCACGTTCGGAGACACCCACCACAGCAACCCGGCGCGGGTGGGTCAGCGCGCGCAGCGACAGGGCCTCGGACTGCATGGGCGAAATTGCTGCCCGCTGTCCAACCCCATCGATGGCCACCAGCTCGCCGCGGCTGGGCACCACGGGGTTGCACTCCAGCAAACCGAGCTGGGCCCGCTCGAGCTGCTCAGGCAAAGCAAAGATCGCCTCGACAAAACGCCTCAGGGCCGAGCGCTCGAGCAGCGCTGCGCCTTGGCGGTAACGGCCCAGCCAGATGCGGCCCAACAAGCTCGCCTTGAGCTCAGCCATCGCCGAGTCGACCGTGCACAGCGCCAGCGGCCACTGCAGCACTCCAGCACGAAGCTCACGCGCCCAGAGCTCGGTGTGCAGTCCCCCCAACCCAAGAGTGCAGACCCAGCCGCAATTCTCGTCCCAACGCAGACTCATGAAGCCCTCACAGGGCAAGCCGCTCTTGTTCCACTCGAGCTTCTCGCAGACCAAGAGCCCGCGCCAGGGGTGGTCCTTCTCAATGGAGGGGCGCATCTGCGCCTCGAGCTCGGCGATGCTCTGCTCGGGCCAGCGGATCACCCGCACGCCACCGACATCGCTCTTGTGCCAGAGCTCCTCGGCCACCGCTTTGAGGACCAGCTCGCAACCCGGCTCGAAAGGGAGCTTGGCGTCGTCGTCGGCAGAGTGCCAGAGCAGGTGGCGGGCGACGGAGAAGCCTGCTTGGGCGAGGAGCTGATAGATTTGGGCCTCATCGACGAAGGTTGAGGGGGAGGTGGCTTCAGACACGTTGATTCTCCTTGGCGGTCAGAGGTCGGCGAAGGGCGTGCAATTCGCCAGAATTCCATGGAACTTGGGGAAACGGACCACGTAGGGGCGGACCTACGTGTCCGCCCTCCTCGGATACCTGCAAGTTGTTGGGGAAACAGGCCAAGCGCCCAATCGACAAGAGCTTGCGGGAACAGGCCAAGCGCCCAATCGACAAGGGGTTGGTGTTGTCGAGAGGTCGATAGCCGAGGGCGGAATGAGGACTTCATGGCTGCATCACGCAGCGCCGTTTGGCGGCTCAGCGAGCGAGGACGAGGATGCACGTCGCGGCCAGGGGCCACTGAGCGCGGCGAGCTCGGCGTGGCGCGGGCAGCTCAGCAGGTGGTCGTTGACGATGCCGGTGGCTTGCAGGTGGGCGTAGACGATGGTCGGGCCAACGAAGCGAAAGCCTCGTTTCTTCAGCTCTTTACTGATGCGCTCCGAGAGCGGGGTGGTGGCAGGCACGTCCTCTTGGCGTTGCCACTGATGGTGCACCACTATGCCGTCGACGAAACCCCAGAAGAACTGGGCCGCGCTGCCATACTCGGCTTGCAAAGCGAGAAAGGCAGAAGCGTTGCCAATGGCGGCTGCAATTTTTTGTCGGTTACGCACGATGCCCGCGTCGCTCATCAGGCGCTCTTGGTCGGCCTCGTCGAAGGCGGCCACACGAAGGGGATCGAAGCCCGCAAAAGCACGACGAAAAGCCTCTCGTTTGCGGAGAATGGTAATCCAGCTCAAGCCCGCTTGGAAGGCCTCCAAGGTGAGGTGCTCGAAGATGGCCCGGTCGTCGTCGACGGGCACACCCCACTCTCGGTCGTGGTAGTCGTGGTAGTCGTCAGGGGACTGGGCCCAGGGGCAACGCGTCATCTTTCGACCTCGTCGAACACGTGTAGTCTTCAAGCGACAGGAAATAGATAGTAGCCTGGTTGCCGAGCTTCGTGCCGCAAGGCAAGAGCGCTTGGAGAGTATCGCGACTTCGACGGAAAGGAAAGACCATGCAAAGCACTGACAAGACCAAAGCCATCATGACGTTCTTCGAAAAAATCTGTGCGATTCCGCACGGCTCGACGAACGAGGCCGCGCTGCGCGATTACCTGCGTGGCTGGGCCGCCGAACATGGTTTCACGAGCGACGCCGATGCTGCTGGCAACCTGATCATCCGCGTCCCCGCCAGCCCAGGCAAAGAAGACAAGCCCACGCTGGTGCTGCAAGGCCACCTCGATATGGTCTGCGAGAAGACCCCACAGTCCAACCACGACTTCAGCAAAGATGCGATCCGCATCGTCGAGGACGGCGAGTGGATCCGCGCCGACAACACCACCCTGGGCGCCGACAATGGCCTCGGCCTCGCCATGGCCATGGCAGCCGCCACCGACCCCGAGCTCAAGCATCCCCCGCTCGAGCTGCTCATGACGGTGGAAGAAGAGACCGGCCTGATTGGAGCCAACGGGCTGCAGCCGGGCTTCGTCAAAGGCCGCATCCTGCTCAACCTCGACTCCGAAGACCTAGGCTACTTCACGGTGGGCTGCGCCGGTGGCCGCGATGCCCGGATGCAGCTCAAACTCGAGCGCAAGCCTGTGCCCGCAGGGCTGCAGGCGCTCAAGGTCGTGGTCGGTGGTCTGGAAGGTGGCCACTCGGGCGTCGACATCAACCTCGGTCGCGCCAACGCGATCAAGCTCCTGGCGCGGATGCTGGTGCGGGCCGCCGGCAAGGTCGAGATGTGGGGCCTCAGCGGCAACGGCGGCTCCGCCCACAACGCCATCCCCCGCGACGCCTCCCTGAGCATCGCCATCAAGCCCGAGGACGTCGAAACCCTGCACGAGCTCATCGGAGAGTGTGGTCTCAACATGGCCACCGAATACCTGCACACCGATCCCAATCTCACCGTCGGCGCCGACAACATCGAGCTCGAAGGTGAGGGCATCGAGCCAGCCAGCTTTGCGCGAATGCTCGACTACCTGCTCGCGCTGCCGCACGGCGTCGCCGCCATGACCCCCAAGATCTCGACCCTGGTCGAGAGCTCCTGCAACCTGGCCACCTTCAAGCTGGACAACGACGGCCTGAGCGTGCTCATGAGCCAGCGCTCCTCCGTCATGAGCCGACTGCACGCCATCACCGACCGCATCGGCTCCATCGCCCGGCTCGCTGGCGCCTCGTTCCACGCCAGCCAGGGCTACCCCGCCTGGCAGCCCAACATGGATTCGCCCCTGCTCGCCCGCTGCGTTCCCCTGTACGAGAAGCTCACCGGCAAGAAGGCGGTGGTCGAGGTCATCCACGCGGGCCTCGAGTGTGGCATCATCGGCAGCAAGTATCCGGGCATGGACATGATCTCCTTCGGCCCCACCATCAAGAACCCGCACTCTCCGCAAGAGAAGGCGCACATGCCTTCGGTGGGCATCACTTGGGACTTCCTGGTCAAGCTCATCGAGAGCTACTGAGTCCTGAGCCTGGCGCCGACCGTAGAGCCGCACTGCCGCGGATCGCTCGGCGCCACCACAGCACGTGCGCTCGCGACCCAACACCCCGCGCTCGCGAGCCACTGTTCAGCCGAGCAAGAGCGGGACGAACATCTCCTCCGGCCTCAGCCCTGCGTGAATCGCGGCGAGCACCGAGGGCGGCCGACCTTCGGCTTGGTAGTAGATGGCAGCGGGGTAGGGGGCGATGGCCACGAAGTCGCCGAGGCGGCTCGCGGCGCGCTCTCCAAGCGGCGCGCCAAACAAGTTCAGCTCGATGGCGTCCTGCGCCGAGAGCAACGCGAAGTCCTCGCCAAAACGCGCGTGGAAAGCGGCTGAAAACGTCGCTTTGTGCGCCGGGTCGACGTGGAAGTAGGGCACCGTTGGCTCACCTGTGGGTGGAATCTCGAGCATGGCCACGAGCGGATCGTCGAAACGCAGGAGGTGAACCCTCGAGGGGGGCAGATCGCTCATCCCGTGATCGGCGCAGACCATGATGCAGCAGTCCTCACCGAGACTCGCCCGTAATGCGC
>JAVFAO010000196.1:0-12406 GCA_034002465.1 Myxococcota bacterium | reverse complement strand
GGCCAGGTCCTCCTCTGAGTATTCCCCATCCACTGGCGATAGCTGTTCAACCGGGACCAGCTCGGCGTCGATGAGCTTCGCATCTCCAGCTCTGAAATCATGCACCTTACGCACGTGTTCGCTCTTCGAGAGGCGACCAACAACGTATTCTCGAACAATCTCGTTCGGCACACTTCTCGGCAGCGCGAGGCAGGCTCTGGCGAGCTCCGCGAAGACCAGCTCGCCTTCACCGCGAATGATGAAATCGGAGAGTGCCAGCCACTCTCCGTCGTCAGTCTCGTGGCCAAGCTCGGGGCCACCGAGGCAGATGAGCAAAGGGAGCTCGAGGGCGTAGAGCAGCCGAAGCAGGTCCCGCGACTGCTCGACGTTCCAGATGTACACCCCGAGTCCGAGGAGACGAGGTTGAGCCTCGATGATGCGGGCAGCAGCATCAATGGCGCGGGTCTCCAGGTCGAACTCGAGCAGACCACAGCGCTCACGCAGAGGACCGAGCTGCGCCCGCAGGCGGCGCAGCCCGAGAGAGGCGTGGGCATAGCGGGCGTTGAAGGTGCACAGCAGCAGCTCGCACCCCCCGGGCAGCGTTTCCATCAGTATGGCGGCTCGATGGTCTTGCCCGACGCCTCGAGGATACGGAACTCGACGCGGCGGTTCTTGGCCTTCCCCTGCTTGGTCTTGTTGGAGTCGATGGGCTTGTCCTCACCGTAACCCTCGGAGCTCAGACGCGAGGGCTCGATGCCTTTGTCGACGAGGTACTGCACCACAGCGGCCGCGCGATCCTGGGAGAGCTTGAGGTTCTTGGAGGCGGAGCCATCACTGTCGGTGTGTCCCTCGACGCGCACCTTGGTGACCTGCGGGTTGGCCCGCAGCACCGCGTAGACCTGATCGAGGATGGGGAAGCTTATCGCCTTGATGGTGGCCTTGTTGGTGTCGAAGTAGACCATGTCGAGGATCTCGATCATGGTGTCGGTCACCACGACCTTGGTCTCACCAACGTCGGGGCAGCCGTCCTCGTCCTCGAAGGCGTTGATGGTCTCGGGCTCGTTGGGGCAGGCATCGACGCCGCGGCAGCCGGACTGTGCCTCGAGGCCCTTCTCGACCACCCAGGCATCGCAGAAGCCATCGCGATCATTGTCGGGCTCGGGGCAACCGTCGGTGTCTTCGAAGCCATCGACATCTTCTGGCACGTCGGGGCACTTGTCGGCGCCCTGGCAGCCGTATTGGGCTTCGAGACCTTTCTCGAGCACCCAAAGATCGCAGAAGCCATCTTGGTCGTTGTCGGCGTCAGCGCAGCCATCGTCATCAACGAAGCCATCAAAGTCTTCTGGCTCATCTGGGCAGCCATCGATCACATCGATGAGGCCATCGTCGTCGTTGTCGACATCGGGGCAGCCATCCTGGTCGGCAAAACCATCAGGATCTTCGGGCACTTCGGGGCACTCGTCGGCGCCATCGAGGATGCCATCTTGATCGTTGTCGGGGTCTGGGCAGCCGTTCTCGTCCTCGAAGCCGTCGACATCCTCTGGCTCGTTGGGGCAGGCGTCGTCGTCGTTGAGGATGCCGTCATCGTCGTAGTCGTCGTCGTGGTAGAAGTAGCCGACGGAGGCCAGGATCCGCAGCTCTGGGGCGCCGACGGCAGTGTTGAGTCCTCGACCTGCGGCGAGGCTGGTCTCGAGTCCGAAGGAGCTGATGTAGCGGATGCCTCCGAGGGCTTCGATGGGGCTGCTGTTCCAGTCGTCGGCAGCGGCACCAAGGTCGGCGCTCAAGCCATCGCTGAGCTGAATGGCGCCAAAGACGGTGCCCATGGCCTGCAAGCCATCCACGCCGAGAGGCACGAGGACGGCGGCGGACCAGCGCAGCACGTCGTCGTTGACGATGTTGTGGATGCGCTGCTCTTCACGGACCAAGTAACCAAAGTTGGCGGCGATAGCAAAACCGATGTCGTGAACGTAATCCACGATCAGGCGCGGCTCCACCCGCACAGAGCCCTCGCCGTTGTAGGAGCCCTCATCGCCAGTGGGCAGGGTGAGCGGGGCCGCCAAGGCGATACCAAAACCAGCAGCCCATTCACGAGGCAGCAGGGTGACGCGCGGTACGATGCGCAGATCCCCGAGGCTGGCGCCCTCGATGGCCGAGCTGACACCGATACGCTCAGCCTCACCGCCACTCTGGGCAAAGACCACCGGCAACACCACGCCGATGTCGACCCAGTCGAAGAGCCCCAAGGCCAACCAGAGGTCCGACTTGACCTGATACTCGACGACATCACGAGGCGTGAAATCGACGGAGCCCACCGGGACGGCACGCAGTGGCGAGGCCACGTATTGGATCAAAGCACCCACCGAAGGCGTGAGGTGCTGCAGTACCGTCGAGCCAGCCACGTTGAGTACGTTGGTGCGCTGGTCGGGCAAGGTTTCGAACTGCTCGACTTGGATGGAGCCAAGCTCCTGGGCCTGCGCTTGGATGGACAGCAGCGAAGCTGAGCCTAGAAAGAAGAGTGCACAGAGCAGTCGCTGCCAACGGGGGTGTCGAGACATGGGTCACTCCTGCAGCCGACGTGAATCTCTCGTTTCTGCTCGAGTCGGCCTCGCTACAATAAACCATGTTCGACGAATGTCGAGTGGGCAATTTCTTGTCAATTGGGCGCTTGGCCTGTTCCCCCAGTTCTTGTCCATTGGGCACTTGGCCTGTTTCCCCAGTTCTTGTCCATTGGGCGCTTGGCCTGTTTCCCCAGTTTGTTGGCCGAATCCACCGACGTCAGGGTTCTTGGCAAGCGACCAATTCGGGGCTCTGGGTCCACCCACAAATCCCACCTTGGCAAGCACAGGCGGTCACACCTTCGTTGAGGCAAGCGTACTGGGGCTGCCAATCGCATGCTGAATACAACGGCGCTGGCGCGCAGAACTCGCCCAAACAACCTGTGATCACGCAGTCGGCATCCTCCTGACACGGGGTCTCGCAAGCGCGATCCAGACAGGCCCATTGACCTTGGCGCAGACAGTAGCAGACCGTGCAGCCATCACTGAGCAACTCGACGTCTCCAGCGCGGCAGGTTCCACACATCGCCGCGTCGTCGAAGAGCGCCCAGCCTTCAGGGGCCTGGCAGCTGCTCTGGTACTCGCAGCATGCGCCGGTGACAGGATCCTGCGCCCAGGTCGGCCACGGCTCGCAGGGCTCGACGTTGCGGGGCTCGGGACAAGGTGAGCACTCGCGCTGGGTGCAGTTCCAGCTACCCCACTCATCGCACCAGCATTGATTGCAGCCATCGACAGCCAAACGCTGCTCGCCTTCGACGCACTGCGTGACGATGCACGCATCGAGCTCTGGTGTCGCCGCCCACTCGCAGACCCCAGACTGGCAAATGCAGCTGGTCACAGGTTCGTGGAAACAGCCATATTCGCTGCGCCACTCGCAGGAATCCTCATCAGGCACGCTACTGCAGACCTGTCCGAAGCAGCCACTCACCACGCAATCCTCGTCACTGGCACAGACTGATGGAGCGAGCGGACAGAGATCCTCGCAGCGCCAACCGCTGGGCTCACAAGCGCAGCGCTCACAGCCGCCATCGCTGATGCTCACCACTCCCAATTCGCAACCCCGTTTGCAGGCGTTCTCGCTGAAGAACTGCGGGCTCTCCTCGGGTACCAGACAGGCGCTGGGGTAGCGACAACAGCCGCCATCTGCATTGGGCGCAAAGACGGTCTGGAGCGAGCAGAGCTCGTGCTCGGCGGGCACTCGAAACAGACACGCCTCGCCCCCCACGCCCTCTGCACAGGTCCAAGCTCCGTTCGAACACAGACACAGTCCCCGCCCATTGTTCGTGAGCACCCAAGTGCCTTCAATACAACCCATTTCTTGAGAAGCGTCAGAAGTGTCGATGCCGATGGCGTCCTCGCCGCGGTCAAATACCTGAGCGGGTTCAGCCGAGTCGGCGCTGCCGCAGGCCAAGATGCCACTGCTGAGGGCGACGACCAGAAAGCAAGCTGCCACAGCTCGCGGGGCGCAGGGCTTCACCTGTGAGCTTTCAGACTGCAGGTGAGCCTTGCCGCGCGGCCAAGCCAAAGGCTGTGCACCACGGATGGCACGCAAGCAAGCGGGCATCGAGTAAGCCAAACTTGACAGTCGCTTTGCCATGACCAAACGTCCGAAGGCTTCGAGGGGAGGCCGAGCTGCTTGCACCATCCCAAGGATCTGCGCGCACTCGGCGCTCATCCAGGGGCGATGACTGGAGCCGGGCTGCACGTGAGCACGCACAGCTCAGGGCTCCAGCAGCAAGGGCAATGCCAGAAGAAAGACAGTGTCCAGCCAACGAGCAGCTGTGGCTCGACGCGCGACGGCATGCGAAGCACTCAAATAGGATCGAGGCTACTCCTGAGGTGGGCCTCACGATCGGTCGCCTGTCGAATGCGCTCAGTGAGCACCCAGATCACGGCCAGACCGATGTCTCCATCCTCGCGCACGATGCGGCGGAATTGCTCACCTGTGAGCATCAAGCAGTGCACATCGCTGGCGGCGACGGCGCTCGCCGTCCGCGGGGCCAGGTCGAGGACCGCTATCTCGCCAAAACACTCGCGGGGACCAACGCTATTGATGACCTTCCAGTCACGGACGATATCGACGCGCCCGCGCAGGACGACGAAGAGGGCATGGCCCACCTCGCCTTGGCTAAAGATGGTGCGGCCTGCAGAGAAGGAGCACTCCTCGCAGACCTCCGCGATGGGCAGCAGCTCGGCTCCACGCAGGCGCGCAAAAAGCGGCACCGCCTTGAGGAAGGCGATGCGCTGCACCATGACGCTGATGGCGCCATCGATCTTGCCGTTGCGATCCTGGCAATAGCTCAAGACCGCATCGAGCCAGGGGTCATCGGTCATGCTCTGGCTCGGCTGCTGAGAAGGCTGTGGAGCGCTGCGTCCGGCTTGAACGATCTCGGCCAAGGCGAGCTGACCGAGCAACGCAAGCAAGCTCTGCCCTTGCTCCCGCACCGCTTCGGGGGCGCTCACGCGGGCAGGATAGAGGCGGCGAAAGACACTCCAGTAGATTTCGGCGGCGATGGCCCGCAGCTCGGGGTGTTGTGGGCGCGCAGCGAGGCCACGACGCAGCCGCGGGACAACCTCGATGTAGGCAAAGATCAGATCATCACGGGCCTCGTCGAGCTCGCGGCAACGCTCCTCTGCTGGGCTATGTGCAGCGTTGACATTGGCTCGCTCTCGAGCACCGACCCCAGTCGATGGCTCGTGGGGATGGAGTGACCTTCGCTCGCTTTCGATTTCTTCCTGCAGCGCGTCGACGCGCTGCTCGACGGGACGCAACCGCTCGAGCTTCTTGCGCACCTCCTGGTGTGCGCCTTGTGCCTCCTCGTCGCGCTGGCGCTGTTCTCGCGTGCCTTCGAGGAACGCCTCCAGATCCTCGAGCATGTCGAGCACCGATTGGTAGCGCTGCAGACGATCTTTCTCTAGGGCGTGCATGCAGATGCGCTCGAGCGCGTTGGGGATCGTGCGCTCGGGACTGCGCTCGCTGGGCGGTACCACCCTGTCGCCAACCAGCTTGAGCAAAGTTTCCTCGCTGGTTTCGGCCTCATAGACCACGTGCAAGGTCAGGATTTCGTAGAGGATGGCGCCCAGAGCCCAGATATCGACGAGCTCGTCGATATCGAAGCCGGTTCCCACGGCCTGCTCCGGGGCCATGTAGGCTGGTGTCCCGCTGATGAGCAAAGCCCGGGCCTGCGCCCTTCCCCGCTCACCCATGACCTTGGCGAGCCCCCAATCGACGACCGTCACCTCCCCGTGCTCTCCAATGACGATGTTCGATGGCTTCAGATCGCTATGCACCACCCCTTTCCCGTGGGCAAAGGCGATGGCGCGCACAATCTCGACGAAGTGGGTCAGCAGACGCGACAAGGTGAAGCGCTGCAGCGCCGCTGCCTCCTGCGCCCGCAGCCGCCGCAGGATCTGGCTCAGCGGCAAGCCGCTGAGCCGCTTCATGGTGTAATACGGCCCCAACTCTTCGCTGTGAGAAAGAGAATACACAGGAACAATGTTAGGATGCTCCAAACTGCCAGTGATCATTGCCTCTTCAACGAAAGCCTGGACCTGCAGCAGATCCTGACGACTCTCGTCTCGCAGAAGCTTGATGGCGACGGCGCGCCGCAGATCGCGATCCACACCGAGCAAAACCCGACCCACACCACCAGCGCCGAGCTCAGCGCCCAGCGCGTACTGGCGGTCTCCAGCATCACTCAGGCTCGGGGCATCGGCGCTACGCCCCAGCGAGAGCCGTGAGCGAATGCCCTGCGCGCGACAGAACTCGGCGAGCGCTGTCTCTACGCCATCCGCGGGCTGAGCTGCCGCGCTCGGTCGTGGAGAGCTATCCAGCAACACCGTTCGCGGCTCGTTGTCTTCATCTTTGCCAAGCAGCAGCGGCTCGTGCGTGAGCATGGCGTCGGCTGCCTTGGGCGCGGTCATCCGCCCGAGGTGCTTGGTGGCAGAGTCATGCACGCTGGACTCAGCACTCGCCCGCAGCAGCCCCAGCTCCTGTGCAAGCTCCCGCACACTGGGCTCTGCGTCAGCAGAAGCCCCATATTCGGCCATCAGTCGGCAGAGCTTGCGCAGCTCGATCCGACCTTGGTTATAGAGCTCGAGCGCGGCGTCCAGCGCTTCACCAGTGATTCGTTTCGACGGCTCTCTGGGCATATCTACGACCGCGAGCAAGCGTCCTGAGACGCATGTTCGCATAGCTCATAGCACGAATGCAGAGTCTGAACACGGGTGATTCTCGCTGCTTCGTAGCCGGGGGGCTCAGAAGGGGATCGACGCCCCAAAGCCCACGTTCCACTCATCTGCCGAGCGGTACTCGCCATAGTCGCTATCCTGCGCGTTGGTCACCAGCTGCCACTGCCGACTGAAACTCACGATGACGTCCAGGAAGAGCCAGACATTGCCCCGCAAGTACGCAGTAAACAAGGCATTATCGAGGTCGAAGGCGTCTGCGGCCGAAGCGAACTGAAACTTGCTGTAGACCACCGCGAGCTTGATTCGATCCAGCGAAGGTAGCTTGAGCTGAAGCAGCAAATCGTTATCGTTGGGACGCGTCGAGCCGCGATACTGGCCGGTGATGGTGAGGTAGCCCAAGATGGAAGCCACCAGCTGACCCATGAAACCATGGCCTTCCTCGTCGAGCTCGTCGAGCACCTGCTGTTTGCTCGCGGCGACACCATCGACTTGCAAGGGATGCCGCACGCGGTGCAGCTCGTAGAGCGTATCAAAATACTGCGGCAGATAGTCCGCGCCTGAAAACTGGTACTCGAGGCGAAGACTGATGCTGTTGTCGGCGGGAAGCAGCAGCTCCGAGAGCACGCCAAGGTGGAAGCCATAGCCCGCATCTTGGGCGATGAGTACGTTGTGGTCCATGTAGGGGGTCACGCGCAGTAGCTCGTTTTCGAAGACCCGGAAGCTGTTGTCCAAGCCCCAAGCAAAGACGGCAGAGCGCCTCACGTCGAGTGTGTTGCCCTCATCGACACGCGGGCTGCCATCGGCGTCGAGCTTGGTGCTCAGCGGTGCCCCGGCATCCACGATCAAAGAGCTGCCCACCGCCCAGTTCACCCAAAAGGACTCGGCATCCACGAAAGCCCAGGGCCGAGCGTACAAGCGCAGGCCAAAAACCTCGGGATCGGCAAAGTTGTCGAGCACCACCTGTGCGCCACCGAATTCGAGATTCAGCTCCGTGTCGAGTCCGAGCTGGAAGTGATCGATGTCGATGACGTTGATGTAGTTGTTCATGAGGGTCGCGTTGCCCATGCTCGCGGCGAGCTCTCCCACCCGGGCGTAGAAGACGTCACCGGGCTTGGACCATTGAATGCTCCTAATAACCCGGAAATAATCGGAAATCTCGTCCCAATCCTCCTCGCGAAGCACCGATCCATTGGTCGGCTTGTTGTCTACCACGCGAAAGCGCAAGGGCACCTGCAGGTTCACCATCAGCTTGTCGAAGGCGAATCCCGCCCGCAGCACCAGCCCCAAGAACCAGTCCTCCCCGACTTTTCCCAAACCCAAGTCGGCACCTGCTTCACCACCAAAGGCTTGGGCCTCCGGGCTCGGACTGGGAAAGCTCTCGGCCGACTGCGCCCTGATTGGCTCCGCGGCCAGAGCGAAGGCCAGAAAACCCAACAAGCTCCATGCAAACACTGTGCGATGCATACCTACTCCTCTCCTTGGAGCACTGCGAAACTCCGCTCAGCACGATAGCCGCCCTGAGCGCTGGCATCAATTGGCATTCGCTTCACTGAACAATGCTTCGAGCAATGCTTCGACAAGCTCGACACGAATGCAATATTATCCGTTCTTGTCGGTTATACTGCCGGCGCGCGGGCTTCGAACGCTCGAATCCGTTGAGACTGAGGCGGCAACCAGAAATCCCGCCAGCCGAAACTCGGGGAAACAGGCTAAGTGCCCAATCGACAAAAAGTCCGCATGCCTTTGACCTGAGCACAGACGCCACGAGGACTCGCCGCCTGACGCGCGAGCTCGAGAGAAGCCTACGATGTCTATCAAAGTCAAACTCGTCGTCCCCTTCGCCGTCATCATCCTCATCATCACCACGGCGCAGCTCTGGATCTTGCCGCTCTCGTTGGTGGCGGGTGCGAGAGAGGCCCTGCAGCGCGAGGCGATGGCGCTCGCCGCCTTGCTCGCCCACGGTGTCGGCCCTAGCCTCGAATTCGATGATCCCGAGATGGCCAAAGAATTTCTCGAAGGCGTCGGAGGACACGAGCAGATCCGCTTTGTCGGCATCTACAAATCCAACGGCGAGCTTTTCAATGGTGAGTCCATGGAGCTGGCACCAGAAGGTGCCATTCGAAGCTATCAGGAGGGAATGAAGGCGAGCGCTGCCTTCTATGACGATGTGGTGGTGGTCACCAGCCCCATCAGCTCTCGAGGCGGCACCACGGGCGTGCTGGTGCTGGGCTTATCGACCGAGAGCATCGACCGCAATCAAGAGGAGGTATTCCAGAGCGGACTCATTTTGGGCGGAGCAATGATGATCCTCGTTCTGATCATCGGTATCTGGCAAGGGACCTCCCTGGGATCTCGTATCCAAAGCATCGCCGCCAATGCGGAACGAATCGCCGCCGGAGATCTGACTTTTCCGCCGGTGGCCGACCGCTCCAACGATGAAATCGGCAAGACCGCGCGCAGCTTCGATGCCATGCGCGCCAGCCTGAGACGCCTCGAAGAACACATGGGCGACGTGGCGCGGGGCGATCTCGCCCGCACTGTCGACATTCGTGGAGACCTCGCCAGCGCTTTCAGCCGCATGCTCGAGAACCAGCGAGAGATGGTCAAGCAGATCTCTGACACCGTGGTCAAGGTCAGCTCCACCTCATCAGAGTTCTTCGCCAGCAGCCAGCAGCAGCTCAAAGGCTCTGAAGAGCAGACCAGACTCGCCGAGCGCACACGCGAGACCATGGCGCTCTTGCTTGCGGCCAGTGACGAGATCGCGAAGAATTCGCAACTCGTCCTGAGAAATGCCGAATCCACCAACGAAAACAGCCAGATCATCGCCGAGCGCATCTCGCGCCTGCAGGTCCACAGCGACCGCATCGGCGAGGTCCTCGAGGTCATCAAGGACATCGCGCAGAAGAGTGATCTGCTCGCGCTCAACGCCGCCCTCGAAGGCACCAAGGCGGGCGAAGCCGGCCGCGGCTTCTCCCTCGTCGCGAACCAGATGCAGAGGCTCGCCGAGAGCGTCATGGGCTCGGTCAGCGACATCAAATCATTGACCGCGGATATCCGCGAATCCACACGCGCTTCCGGCGGTGCGGCTCAGCGCGCAGTGGCGCTTGCCGTCGAAGCGATGGAATCGGCGCGACGCATCTCAGCCATCGCCGAACAACAACAGAACAGCACCGAGGACGTCAGCCGAGCCATGGACGACGTGGTCGGCGTGGCGCAGCAGAGCGCCCTCGGCAGCAGACAGATCGTGATCGCCACGGGCGACATGGTGAAGATGTCCGACCAGCTCCAAGAGCTCGTTGGGAAATTCCAGCTCCCGGGGGCAGCGAACAAGAGCAAGGACGACAGCAAGTGAGCACACCGCGCCAACAGCCGCATGGTCGACTCGCGAGCGCACTGACGAAGGTCGAGCTTGCCGGAGCGCACCGTGGCTGATCCGCATCAAGCACTCAAGGAGAAGTTCCGCTCCATTACCTTCGAGCGCTTGACTGGTGTCAGCAATGCCGTGCTCCGCTTGCGCGAAGACCCAAGCAATCAGCTGGTTTTCGATGATCTCAAGCGAGACCTGCACACGCAAAAGGGCGAGGCGCGGATGCTCGGCTTCGTCGAGCTGAGCCGAATTGCCCACTTCTGCGAGAGTCTCTTGTTGGTGGCCAAGGAGGACGGGTTCGACGGCGAGAGTGTGGCCATCATTTTCAATGGCCTCGACCAAATGGAAGGGCAGTTCGACGAGCAGGCAGACGCAGACGCCGTGCAGCACTTCTACGATGCGGCCAGCACACTCCTGCGACAACGCAATCAGGTCATTCCTGAGCAACCCACTGCCGCTACGGCGCCCAAAAAGACCGTCCCGAGCCCTGCCGGTCAGCGCCGCCCCCGCTCGGCAGCGTTCGCCAAAGCAGAAGCACCCGTTACTGCACCAAGCAGCGACGCCCCCCCCTCTGCGCCCACCACGGTCAAGGTGGCAAGCACCATTCCGGTGACCGGCACGAGCACTGCAGGTCCTGCCCGGGCCCCTGTCTCGGGCGATGCAGCAGCCACCGCTCTCAAGCGCATCCAGGCTCTGACCCGCGATGACTCTGTTCGGGTCGAGCTCAAAGCCCTCGACAAGATTACTGAGTTCAGCAGCGATTTGCTGCTCGGACTTGGGCAGGTGGACCTCGAGCTCGAAGAGCTGCAGCATCTGCTCGAGGACTGGCGGGGCGCGATTCGCACCCTCGAAGAGGCTGCGGTGACCTTCTCCGCGGTGTCGCAGCACAGCCCAGAACGCGTCGCCGACCTCATCCGTTTGGTGGCCAACTCGGCGCGTCAGATGGGCCGCATGGCAGGCCGCGCAGTGATGCTCCCTACCCGGTTTCGAGACTTCGTCTTTGAGCAGAAGATGGGTATCGAATCCATCGAGAACAGCATACGAGACGTGCGCTTGGTACCCCTCGCCTCGCTCCTCGACAGCATTCCAAGGGCGGCCAATGACCTCTCACGGGAGCTTGGCAAACAGGTCCGCGTCGAGCTCAGTGGGCATGACGTCGGGCTGGACAAGCACGTCCTCGATCGCATCGCAGAACCCCTGCTCCACTTGCTGCGCAACGCCATCGACCACGGCATCGAAAGCCCTCAGGAGCGACAGGCGGCAGGCAAAGCAGCCGAGGGTTTACTGCGCGTCAGCGCACGACAGCTCGGTGGGCACGTCGAACTCTGTATTCAGGATGATGGTCGCGGGCTCAACGCCCGCGACATCGTCGGCAAGCTCCGCGGTGAAGGCTATGCGTCGAAGCTGGCCGCCCACGACCTGATGGATGAAGCGCTCGAGGCGATCTTCTCTGCAGGTTTCTCGACACGCGACGAGGTCAGCGAGTTTTCTGGGCGCGGCGTGGGGCTGGACGTGGTGAAGCGTCGCGTCGAAGGGCTCGGTGGCATGGTCAGCGTCCACAGCGAAGCCGGCTATGGAATGCGGGTGAGCTGCGCCGTCCCCATCTCGGTGGCGGTGGTGCAGGTTCTGGTGCTCCGGCTCGAGGGCCACGCCTACGCCGTGCCAGTCACTTACGTGCAGACCGTTTTCATGGCCAAACGTGAGCAGGTGGAGCGGGCCGGTCTGGGCACCGCCATCGAGGTCAACGAGACCATGGTGCCGCTGCTCAACCTGAGGGATGCCTTGGGATTGCAGGGCCCATCGATCCTGGGTGAGGAGTTCTGGGTCTTGGTCCTCTCTCATCAAGGAGGAGCGCTCGCCTTCGCGGTAGACCAAGTGGTCGAGGTGGTGCGCGTGCTACAGCGCGCCGTTGATGGCTTTTTGACCGGCATCGAAGTGCTCAGCGGCACGAGCATCCTCGAAGGTGGGCAGGTGGCGCTGCTGCTCAACGTTCCAGCCCTCTTTCGAGGAGCCCACGGGATGGCCAAGCCCGTATTCCTCGAGGGGAACGTTCGCCGCAGCTTCGATGTCTTGGTGGTCGATGACTCGGAGATTGCCCGCGAGGTGGTCCGCGAGGTGCTGCTGCAGCGAGGATACGTGGTCCGCGAGGCCATCAACGGGAAGGAAGCGCTGCGTGAGATCGAGCAGCGTCGGCCGAGATTGGTGGTCACTGATCTCGAAATGCCCGTGATGGACGGCTTCGAGTTGCTGCGCTCCCTTCGCGCCGCCAAGGCCACCCGCGAGCTGCCGGTCATCGTCCTGACCAGCCGAGGTG
>JAVFAO010000195.1:0-12446 GCA_034002465.1 Myxococcota bacterium | reverse complement strand
GCTCATCGATTTTGGCTTCGCGACGGCACAAGACCGCCCCCAGCTTTCCCGAACCGTAGCCGGCAGCATGGGCTACCTCGCTCCAGAGGTCTGGACTCTAGGGGCCAGCCCACAGTCGGACATCTACAGTGTGGGGCAGTTGCTGAGAGAGATGTTGACTCGCGATACAGCCAACCCCCATGCACGCCCACTGGGCGACGTGGCCCCCCACTTGCCTCTCGCCCTTCTGCAGGTGTACGAGAAAGCAACTGCTCCCGCTCCGCAGGACCGCTTCGCCACTGCACGTGACATGCATACCGCTCTGAGTGCTCTGCTGGAGAACTGGAGCGCAGAACAGCCGACCGAGCACGAACTGGCACAGAGGCGACTTCGGCAGCAACTATTGGTCGCTGCAGCCACCTGGGAGCAGAGGGGAAAGCCCAAAGACCTTCTCTGGCGCGGTGACACCCTCGAGGACGCCTCTGCCCTCGCTGCTCATGTCGAAGGCACACTGGCACAAGACTTCCTCCTCGAGTCAGAGAGAGCGGCCAGAGAGGCTCAGGCATTGGTATTGGCGCACCGCTCCCGGTCTCCCAATCGGGTTGCTGAGGCATTGTCGCTTGCCGTCGAAGCTTTTCGGCTGGCTCCTTTGTTCCAAACCCGAGTGGCCCTCATGTCGGCACTGCAGAACCACGCCGAGCTCAGGTGCCTTGAAGGCCACCAAGGGCCCTTGACAGGCGCCGTCCTCTCGGCAAACGGCAGGCATGCCCTCAGCTCGTCAGTAGATGGCACCGCAAGGCTGTGGTGTTTGCTGAGCGCTCACACACACGCTTTCCCTCACACCGCTGGTACCGCTTGCTTTTCGGCAGACGACCGCTTCCTGTATTGCGTCGAAGAACATCAGATTGTCCAGTGGGATTTGGACGGCCAGTTGCTCCGACGATTTCCCCAACACGAGAAACCCGTTCGGCTTTTCGCAGTTCACCCCAGTGGCGCCATCCTCGTTCTCGACCAGGCTGGCCATCTCTGCATCGACGACCAACACGCTTCGAAGCCCATCACCACGCTGCAGAAGGAGCCCAAGCAGGTGCTTTGGTGTTCCTGTGGTCACCGTGTTCTGGTGCTCACCAACGAGGGATGCGCGCAGCTCTTTCACGACACGAACGGCCTCATCAAGGAACTCGAGCACTCCACTCCAGTGTCCTGCGTTTCGGTTCACCCCAAGGGCCTCCTGGCTACCGCTTCCCGCGGTGGCTCCTTCCGGATTTGGAACTCTGATGGTGGGGAGTTGTTCCAGCATGCTTGTCCGCCTGAAATCACGGACATCCAGTTTGATGCTGGGGGCCTCTCTCCATCAGAGGAGGCCTCGCCTCAGCTTCTCGTCCACCACGTGGACCAAGTCATCGAGAGATGGAACCTGAACGAGCGAAGACTCGAACAGCGGTTCGAGTTGATGCCTCAGTTGTCCTTTGCGCATTTTTCCGACGCCAATGGTCCATTACTGTCTACGGAGAAGGACCATGCGGTCCTCGCATGGTCCCCCAGGGGAGAACGTCTTCGACGTTTCGTGGGACATCGTGCTTCCGTGCTTTCCTTGGCGCTTCACCGGACACAGGACTTGGTATTGAGCGCCTCCGAGGACGGCACGGCAAAACTGTGGACACTCGATCGCTTGCTCGAGGGATGCCATCGCTTCGGCGAGGGAATTCGCGAATGCGCCCTCGCTTCAACTGGAGTCATTGGCGTACGCTGCGCGCAGAGTGCTTTCGTTCTACCCGCCGTGCAGTCCTCGCCGATACCTGTGGGATTCGGCATGGGCGTGACTTGTCTACGCTGGAGCAGTGACGGTCAGAGATTGCTTACGGGCGATGAAAACGGAAGGCTACGGCTATGGTCGCAGGACGGCCAATTTTTGCAGCAGCTCGATGGGCCGCCTGGACCTGTGTTCGATGTCGATTGTTCGCCAGACTCCAACTACGTGGTTTCCATCGGCGCTGATGCTTCGCTCCGTTTCTGGTTCCCCGACGGCAGCTCAGAAACGCTTCACCATTACCGCACGCCACCCACTGCTGTTCGCTTTGTGGACGATGGCAACGCCTTGTTGCTCTGGGGTTCGGAGCAAGGCGTCGAACTTCGAGAGCTGGATGGTTCTGTTCGAAGCACTTTGAATACGAGCAGCGAGCCAGTCAGTACCTGCTGCTTCGTTCCCGCCGACAGAAGCGTTCTGGCTGGTACCCGCGATGGAGGTGTCTTCTGTTGGAGCTTGGATACTGAAGATGTGCGACGCGTACCCATCTATCAGCCGGTTCGAACCCTCAGCGCCTCTGCTAGCGGCCGCTGGGCCATTGCCGGAAGCCACAACGAGGCCTGGTTGTGGTGTCAAGGCCGAGAACACAGACCATTGCCGCTCAGAGGACACTCTGGAGAGGTGCTGGCGGTGGCGAGCAGTCATAGCGGGGACTGGATTGCCACAGGTGATTCCCACGGCATCGTCTATCTATGGAATACTGAAGGCGAGCTTGGGTTGAAGCTCGAAGGCCATCGTGCGGCAGTGACGTCGCTCCTATTCGGCGAAGGCGAGACACTCATCAGCGCATCGAAAGATGGAACCCTTCGCTGCTACAGTCTCAGCGACGAGGCTCTACTGGTGCTTGCAACGTCGAAGCAATGAGTGGTCGCGTGGGGTGATGAGAAACATAAGCACCCAAAATCGAATGGGAAACTTGTCGCGAGACCCCGGTGATGAGGCCCATCACCTCAGCGCCTGCAAGCTCGGCAGACCACGCTGCCGGCAGCACCTGCCAAGAAGAATACGTCTCCAGATGTCTCGACGCGTTCAAGGCAACGCGGAATGCCCGAGTTGGTGAGCGGCAATGCTCGCTGGCTTCTCGTCTCGGGCCAGCATGACACGCAAACGCTGTTCGGAATGAGGATATCTTGACGACCGCTTCGAGCAAAGCTCAACCGCAGCTCTCGCTCATTCGGGCGTGTCAGAAGACGAACCAATGCGTCGTCCTCCCAAGATCAACCCCATAAACACACCAAAGAACAACGCCAAGCTGCTCCACAAGGCCAGCTGCGGCAGAAATGGGATGACCTCTCCCAACTCGGGCTCACGAATCGCCGTTCCGTCCAAGGTCCAAAGCACCACCGCTGATGAAACCACTGCAAAGCACAGCGCTGTGGCAAACAACGGCACCACGCGCCGCAATCGTCGAAAATGCTGCACCGTAGGGGGCGGTGCGTCAAGCTGACACCAGATCAGCCCGAATGACATCGCCTGCGCCAGCACCACGGTAATCCCAAACGGAAGCCACTGACCACGCACCACCACATCGTTCCAAGCTTCGCCAAAGTCGAGCGTCAGAAACGAACCGGCCGTCACAGCAATGTACAACGACGCATAGTAGCGCCAAGAACTGGGCAACACGATCTGCCTACCCCGAACCATTGCACGCAGCCTCTTGTGCTCGTCGAAATGAAGCTGCGACAGAAAAAAGTCGTTGAGGGCACGCAGGTCCGACTCAGGTAGGTAGTCGAGGTCGCGAACCACAACCGTGTCCTCCTGCTCAGGTGCTGAAGGCCGTGTCCCGCCCGTGTCCACCATCTTTCGCAGCCAGAGCTCGTCCTTGTTGCTCAAGGCTTGGTGCAAACGCGCCGAGAGGCGTCGACTGCGTCGAGAGCGACTCCGCTTCTGCTCGAGCCAGGTCCCGGCGCTGTCGAGCAACAATTTGGCCAACATGCGCTCTGGCCACGGAAGTGGCTCAAAAACGCACGCCAGCTGTGCTAAGCAGCGCTCGAAATCGTCGCAGACGGCCTCGGAAACGTCTAACTTCGTGCGGTCGAGTTCCGCAGCACTCTCGTCAAAGGCCTTCCAGCACGCGTCGAAGTCATCGAACGCGAGCCCCAGCCACGCCATCCACCCCACTAAACCTCGGTTGAGCGGCTCCCCGCCACTGATTCTTTCACCTAGCTCGGTATCCACCGGTGGTGCGCCGACGAATAGAGGCGAAAAAACGTGCCACCAACCCGACAACTCAGGTGAGGCATCGAGTTGGGCAACCGCCGGAATGTGTTCGGCCAGATAGTGGAAATGGTCCCTCAAAGCGTTGTTGGCAGGGAGGTATGTGGACGCTGCATGAGCGAGTCGTTGGTAGGCATTCGCACTCTCGAGCCTCTTGGCGTTCGGGGCAGGGAACAGCAGCGCCTGAATGGCAGTGAGGACAGGCTCGAGCTCCCCCGCATCAGTGCGCAACATCTTGACGGTCTCGGGAAACAGGTGCTTGTGAGGACGATGCTGTAGAACACGCCAGAGCAACTTGAGCCGCTCAGCACGCAGCGCTGTGTCTTCGCCGCTGGCACCAAGAAAGGGATTGCGAAGATGTCTTTCCAGCTGTATCGCCGCTTGTCGCGCTACCATACCACTCTGACACGCAACCAAGCGCAGCAGGCGTGTCTGGTCGTCGATGACGAGGTCGTGCAAAAGGCACTTGGGCTCGATCTGACGCTCGGCGAGCCAAATGGCCACGTCGATTTCCGCTGCACTTGCAACATCGCCCTCACCAGAACCTGGAAGCGGAGTCCCAATTGCGCGTTCCACCAACACAGGCCAAGGCAGGCTCTGTGCTGCAGGCTGTCGCAGCAGCCAGACGAGCTCGACACAGGCAATGACCTGCTCTGCAGGGGGGGTGGTCGCGAACAGAGTGGGAGATAGCAAGAGGGCGAGTCGCTCGCACAAAGAATCGACAATGGGGCCATTCCAAGCCGCATTCACTCGAAGTTCCAAACACGGCAGCGCTTCCTGAGCTTGCGCACGCATGACTGCAAGTGACGCCTCTGCCCCTGTTGGGTGCAATTCGTGAGCGCTTTCGATCCAACTGTAGAGGGCGTCGAAGCGCGCGGTGGGAGCGCGAAGCTCACGCCAACGCGGTGCCAATAACACCTGGAACACCGTTTCGCGGCTATCACTGTCGAGCTTGGGTAACATGTTTCTAAGCGCAGTTTCGGCTTGAAACTCTGTCCGCACGTTTGCTATGTTTTTCTTCAGCCAGCGGAGGGCGTCTTGTCGACAATGTACCCCGTCGAGCAAGGCGTCAATGGCCAGCAGAAGAGCAGAAGCGTCAGAGGCCTCATCGGGCAAGGGCTGGGCAAGCATCGTGTCGAGGTCGAAATGTGCGAAACCGTGCGCATGACCCGTGAGGGCGAAGGTGGTGCACACTGCATGCAACATGTGGCGTCGTGTGTGACCATCGGCACCGTTGACGGAGTTGGCCATCAATTGTCTGTGGTTCCATACGGGCCCGTGAGGGAAAGCATCGGCCCACTGTCGCTGCAGCGCTGCGAGAGCCTGGCGGCTGTGGAGCGCGTATTCGGCTAGTGCACGCGACGCCTTCACCCACGTACTTCGCCGACGAGCAGCGAAGAGCTCGAGAAACATGCGCAGTATGCCGTCGTCATCAACGCAGCCAAAGCGAGCGAGAAGGGTGAGTGAGGGTAAAAGTGCTTCGTCATCGAGTCGATCGAGCTGCTTCCACGGCCAGACAGAGGATGGGCTCTCGATTGCTGGGTCGCCTAGGAACGGTGCAGCTATACGCGCCTTTGCCAAACTTCTCTCGTCGCCCATGACGTCGAGATCGAGCAGCAGCTTGTGCGGCTTTCTGGCGCGATATGCTGATTGCACCCAGCGCAGCAGGGTTTCGTCGTCGTCCACCCTCTGCTTGGGGGGAGCCTTCTTGGCCCTTTCGTGCATTTGCTGGCGTAGCGCCAAGGCGCTCTCGAGGCTTCGATCCCAGGAAAGGATATCGTCGACTTGCATTTGACGAGGCCTTCGCGGAACAGCGCTGGCAATGGTGACACCCTCTGCCGCGTTCGGGTGACGCGTCGTCATCCTAGACTGCTGTCCAACAGTCCGCAAGGGCGATCTCCAGAAGCGCCACGTGTGCTCTGGCGCGTGTCAACGGCATCGCCTTGAAGGGACCTACCTGTCACGGTCGTTCGCCAAGTATCCTCCCGACGTTCCTCGACATCAGCACAGACATTAGCAAGGGTGTCTGGTATTCTTCTGAAGGCGCTCGTCCCAGTCAGCAGATTCGCTCGACGAACTTCGGCTCAACTCATCGTAGCTCTTGATAGTCTCAAGCGTGAGCTCCGCCTCGGACGATCCGGTCGTGAGCTGCTGGTAGCGGCGCTCGACCTCGGCGAGGCGATCAATGGTGCCGAGCTTGGGTTGTCCACGGTCGTGCTGCAAATCCTTGAGACGCCCACCGAGCACCAGCTTCATTTGGCGCAGGCTCGCCAGCTCGCGCCGGGCACCAAGCAAACGAGCGTCGACCTCATCAAGGCGGTGTCGAAGCAACGTGGTGTCGTCCTCGGCTCCGAAGGATGTGAGCGCGCGCTCGAGGTCGTGATGCTCGCTGGCGAGTCGTTTGGCTTCCTGCTGGATGCGGGGAAGAGACTCCTCGAGCTTGGAGAGTTCTTTGGAGAGCTGCACGACCGGGTCATGCCTCTGCCGTTCCTCGGCCTCGGATGCTGCAAGGTATGCCTTCGCCTCCGCCTCTGCTTCCGCTTCCAACCGTTGACGCTCGGCTTGTCGACCTGCCCAGAAAGCTGACAGAGGCTGCCAGAGCTGAGCAAGGCCAAGGCCAAAGATGACGACAAAGTTGAACCACACGAGCCAGCCTTTTCCATCAAACGAGAGCGCTAATTGGAACCACTTGCGAGCGTTCTCCTCAGCAACCGCAGGAAAAATGAAGAAGTACGCAATGGTGGCGAGCGCGCACATCAACCAATGAAGCGCAATTGCCTTGGTCGAGCTGAAGCGCTCCTCAAGCCACATGCCCCATCCTAGGGCAGCAAGCAGGATCGGCCCTGCATATGGAAAGAGCCATATGAAGAGGGCAATCAGAACGAGGAAAAAGAAGATGAGACCGCCGACTTCCATGAGACCCTCCAAGTTGGCGCCGCTTCGCCCTCGCTAGACTTTGAGTCGCGGCGACACCCTGTAGCGCCGGAACCCGCCCAGCCTGATGGCAATCAGAAGCCATTGGCTTGGAGGCAATCTTCGAAAAGTATGAGCTGCGCTCCAGCGCCTGCGATCTGGAACAGGAGACTGTCAGATTCCATAGCGGCGTTGGCCACGAAGCCGATAGCCAGGCTCTCGTAGTCGACCTTGCCGTCGAAAGCCAACTGAATGGCCGCTGCACAAGTCACCGACGATGCAATGCTGCCAAAATGCTCCTCCAACAACTCGTTACAGGCCTCTTCTCCAAGGTACTGTGCCGCACAGTAGAGAAACGCTCGCTCGCTCCGTGATGTGCTGTAGCTCGGAGATTGATGGCGATCCACGCTTTCTCGCGACGACGACCTCTTCGACGCATCGATCACTTCCGTTGGCGCGATCGGGGTCGCCTTGCTCGCTGCCGCGATCGTCAAGTCATAGGTATCGCAAACTGGATCACCGACTTGGCAGCAGCCATAGCCCTTGACGAAGAAGCGACCTGCACAACAGCGAGCCACGTCCTCGATGGTCGGCTCCAACAGGTATCGAACGACCCATCCGGTAGCCGAGCTCTTGCCATCGTGATAGCTGACCTTCGCCCACCGATAGCCATCTTCGGAGCAACGTTCTTCGATCAGCGTTACCGGAGATCCATTCTCGAGCTCCACGAGCTTGCCCCCGCCCGGATACTCGGGCTGGGCCCGCACCGTCGCAGTCGCTCCTTCCTTGGAGACCAAAACCCAAGCGTTGCTTTCGGAGGTTGCAGTCGAAGTGATTCGACCTGCCGTAAGGCCGGACACTGTCGGATTGTTGCAGGCATTCGATTTGTCGGACCAGCAGTACGTCGTGCCGTTGTTCCCCCCACAGTCGGCTTCGTTGGAACAATAGCCGCAAGCGTTGGCGGGCGCGGTCGATTTGCAGTAGCCAGCCAACACGGCTGTTGGTGCAGACAACAGAAGTGAAATGCTAAGCAGCCATCGAAGAGATTCTGGACGCATGATGGGCCTGAACGTGACGAACGTCATGACGGTGGTCATGCCCACTGGTTGAGGCTCACCCTCGTCGGAAGTCCCTCCTTGTCAGGATAGAGAATCGGCGCCCAAGGTCGACCGACAAAGCACATCCAATTGCGATACATCGTCGTCTTTGTCAGCCTCAAGCTTGTGACTGAGCAGCTCATCTCGACTTGATGACAATGGTTC
This sequence comes from Myxococcota bacterium, assembly GCA_034002465.1. Lineage (GTDB taxonomy): Bacteria > Myxococcota_A > Bradymonadia > UBA4248 > JAVFAO01 > JAVFAO01. The sequence goes on along the minus strand of JAVFAO010000195.1, from coordinate 4,268 downwards.
GCACTTCGCGGGCTATCGTCCGTCGATCTGCCCAGTGCTCTGGCCTACCCTGTTTGAGGAGGAGCACGACAAGTTCCTCTCTTGAGTTTACTCCTGCCACTCAGACAGGACAACGCGGAGGCAGATATGCGCTTGAGTTCAGCAGTGTTGGCAGCATTCTTTGTGCTTGTTGGTCTCGGTTCAACCGCAACGGCGGGAGGTACACGCTCCGTGAAAATCATCATGGACAACACAAAGACGAACGGAAATGCGTGGGACGCGCTTGGCGGCGCACCTGATCCGTTCGTGGTTGTTGATGGCACCTCCTATCGCGGCAAGCGATGCCAAGATAAATACACGTGCGTCATCGAAATCTCGGAAGTCGGCCCCGTCTCGATCGAGGTCTGGGATGCGGATGTCAACTTCGATGATCCTGCTGGCGTCACCGTCTGTGACACTGGAGCAGTATGTGGAACCGGAAACGGTGCCACCGTATACATCATCGACTGAACGCCAGTTCGCCCAACCCCGCTCAACCATTCCCTCGAAGTTATCACCACCGCCAGTCCACCACCAGCTTGATGCGCAGCAGTCGCAGCAGTGGAGCCGACCCAAGCCTGGTCTCGAATCTCCATCTGTCTTGGTCTTCTTCTCCTGCGATGAGGAGAACAGACATGTCCGACGAACAGCGCCTCGATCAGCTCTCGCGCAAGAATGACATGCTGTGCGAGCTCGTCGTACGGGCTCACGGCTATGCCGAAAGCGATCCAAAGACCGCGCTAGCCAAGGCTCGGGAATCGGCTGAGGCGATGTGCCTCCAGATCTTCGCCGACAAGATCGGTCAGCCACACAAGCCGAAGCTGGAATTGCTCATCCAGAAACTTGCCGCCGAAGAGCTTCTCCCCGAACGAGTACTCAATCCTCTGCGCACCATCCAGCAATATGGCAACTACGGAGCGCATGCGCAGCTCGATTGGGTTCATGTCAGGCCAGACTACGTGGCGACTTCGCTTCACGCCCTCGCGACGGTCACGAACTGGTACTTCGACGAGTACCTGTGTGAACAGGTCCCGGCGGAAATCCGCGATCTGCGTGTGGATACGCGGCGAATCGTTCGGCAGAATTCGCGCAGTGGCTTTGCAAGGCCGGTCACCGGACGGTTGGTTTCGAAGTCGACCGCTGCTCGACTTCGTTGGCGGTGGCGTTTCGCGCTTGCCCTTCTCACTCTGGCGCTCGTCGTGGGTGGACTGCTGAGTGCGCGCACGCTCTGGTACCCGCGTATCTTTTCGTTGACTCTCGACGACACCGGAGCCGATGGTCCGTTCCTTGGCCTCAAGGGCGAGCACATCGCAACTCTCTCGAACTGGGGAGAAGACTGGCCCGATCGGCCCCAAGCGGGGGTCGCAGTCGGTTCATCCACATTCGCAGGAGAGACACGCTCTGTGACAATCATCATGGAGAATACGAAGCCCACCGGACTCTCCTGGGACAATCGTGGCGGTGCACCCGATCCCTTCGTGATTGTTGATGGCACTTCCTATCGCGACCAGAGATGCCAAGATAAGTACACGTGTGTTGTCGAGATCTCGGAGGTCGGCCCCGTCTTGATCGAAATCTGGGATGCAGATCTAAGCTTCGATGATCCGGCGGGCGTAACCGTCTGTGATACTGGGGCAGCATGCGGCACCGGAAACGGTGCCACCGTATTCCTCCGCGATTGAGCACCAGTCCATCCCACCGCACTCAACCATTCCAGGTGGAAGGACCACCGGCGATGCCACACCGAGCTTGTTGCCCCAACTCCAGGGAGTCGACCATGAACACCACCCAGGCCTCAGCTCGAATCGCCATCGGTCTTGTCCTCTTCGCCTGCTCCGAGAGCTCACCCTCGCACTCCGAGACACCCATCGGAGACACCCCACCGATCGAGCTCGAGCCGCTGCTCCGAGGCGAGAGCGCCCAGCGCATCGTCGATGAGGGCGGCGACGAGTTGTTGATTGGGAATCTGCGCCTGGAAGTGCCTGCGGGTGCACTCGCCGAGGCCACCACCATCACCGTCACAGAAGTGGATCCCAGTGCCGCTCCAGGTATCCAAGCCATCGGGCCAATCTACCTGCTCGAACCCAGCGGCCTGCGCTTTCTCAGACCAGCCACTCTGCACTTCCAACTCGAGGAGTTCCCTGCCAACGAGCTCAGCACGCTCTCGGTCTTTCTCTCGCAGGGAGAAGAACGCGTCTTTGAGGCCATAGACGCCGTCTCAGACGAAAACACTGTGCGCGCCCCTCTCGAACACTTCTCCCTCGTCGCGCTCGGCCTTCCCAACGAGGAAGCCCCACTCTGGTACCCACTCGACGTCGCCATCACTGGAACCACTTATGCTAACCACCCCGACAACGCCGTCGACTACGCCTGCTGGGAGAACCTCGTCTACGCCGCCAAGGACGGTCAGCTCACCCACGCCCATGACGGTTGCCAAGACAATCAGGCAGCGCTGCACAACACCTGGAGCCAGTTCTCCTCCTGCGGCGGTGGCTACGGGAACCACATCCGCACCCTCAACAACGACGGCAGCACCAACATCTACGGACATCTGCGAGAGGGGAGCCTGCTCGTCCAGGTGGGCGACTATGTCTGCGCTGGCCAGGCCATTGCTCGTTGCGGCGCATCAGGGAAGGTCAAATCCATGAGCGGCGGAACGGGAGCCCACCTTCACTTCGGCTACCGCAATCCTCTGGGGGAAAAGGTCTATCCTCCACACGCCTACGCAGAGCCCGAAAAGTACAAAGGTGGTGCAGCGTTCCTCGAATACTGCGACGACATCGATGCGCTACACGATGCACGCAGTGACATGCCGTTGCTCCAGAAGGACTGCGAAGGCTATCAACAGAGCGATGCGCACGTCTGCGCCGCCACCCGTGCAATGGTCGCGAAAGTCCTCAGCCTCTCCAATTTCGTGGATCAGAGCGCGGACTTCGGTCGATGCGCCCCTGCCTGCAGCATCGAAGACGGTCAGGAATGGGCGACTGACTTCATCGATGCCATGATGCGATTGCACCGAAACGGTGAGAGCTTCGCGTTCAACCCGGCCTCAAGCTGCAGTGCGTCAGATGCCATGACGAGACTACACCTTGTGAAAGCCTTGGTCATCGCGTTTGGGCTGCCCCTGAGTACACCCAATAGCCTGCCTGTCGACGCCGCCCTCGTCGATTCCAGTCTTCTTCCCTACTTGAGCGCGGCAGTCGCTGCTGGCATCATCCCCCCAGACCGGCCGTTCTACCCCAACCGCTTTGCAACGCTAGGAGACCTCGCCGAGCTCGTGGCCCCCTTGCTGCAGGACGCGACAACCCCTGGCGCCGACGAAATCGATGCGTGCAACAGCACTGCACCAAGCTGCGCACACCCATCCAAGGCCGTATTCTGTGGACCTGCCGGAACGGGTCTCGACCCCAATCTGCTCTACCACTGTCCAAACGGGAGCACTGTCGCTCTCGCGAGCTGCGCCCCAGAGCCCTGTCTCATTAGCACTGCAAGCGAAGATGATCGTTGTGAGCTGCCCACTGGCTGCCCGGCTGTCCCCTGCCCTTCCCCGTCGTATGGCGATTGGAGCAGCTGTAGCTATCCCGACCTTTGTACTGAGCAAGGTAACCGCAGCCGTCACCTCACCTCCTACACCTGCATCGACGCCACCTGCCAAGCCCAACAACACAGCGAGGACGAAGCGTGTAGCCGCGAGACCGATGGAAACGCCTGCGGCTCTGCTCAACAGTGCAGCAATGGTGTCTGCGGCACAAGCTGCACTCCACTCTACACCGCCCAGAGCGGACGTGCATGCGACGACAAATACTGTTTCGAGCTGATTGCCTGTGACGCTGTGACGACACGGGTTCGATTCTCCAAGCTCGACAACAGCGCCTTTGGCAACTTCAGCCTCTACTTCCGCGTCCAATCCGGCTCCACCAGCCTCGTCGAAACCACGGGCTTCTGCGACCCCTATGAAGGCCAACAAGGCGTTGAAGCCAGCTTCGCCACCTCCAAGCTTGGTCTGGATGTTGGCCAAAGCGCCAGCATCAGTGCCACCCTTTGGGTCGGTCCTGAACAACACAGCTGCCAGGACGCACATGCTCTCGGCAGTCGCACAATCCAGTTCGACTGTGGGTAGTGCATGCAGGCAGTGAGGATGGCATCTGAGGGAGCCCACTGTTTCGCTTCCCAGATCCAAGCAGGGGGCCTACGCCTCTCCCCACGCTCAACCCACTGCAGCCTTTGCGACAACCCATGATTTGGGACCA
>JAVFAO010000194.1:0-12452 GCA_034002465.1 Myxococcota bacterium | reverse complement strand
CGCCACCGACGCCGCTCGCGAGGGCGTCAACCTACAGAACCACTGCTACGACCTCTTCCACTTCGACATCCCCTGGAACCCAGGCCGCCTCGAACAGCGCAATGGCCGCATCGACCGCAAGCTGCAAAAACATCACGAGGTCAACTGCAGCTACTTCGTGCTGCCGCAGCGCGCCGAAGATCGGGTGCTCGACGTGCTCGTCCAAAAAACGCGACGCATTCACGAAGAGCTGGGCAGCCTCTCGCCCGTGGTCGAGCAGCGCATCAGCCACGCCCTGCAGTGGGGCATCAGCCATCGCGACGCCGAGCGGCTCAGCCAAACGCTGCAGAACGCCGATCAAGAGCAAAACGGGGTGCGCGTGCGTACCCTGCGCCTCGAGCTCGGACACGACGAAGCCGACGCGCGGCTCGCGCGCCTGCGCCGAAACCTCGACGAACTGCGCGAGCTGCTCGAAAAATCGCGCCGATGGATTGGCTTCGAAGAGCCCCACTTTCGCGATGCCCTCTCGGCCTCGCTGGAGACCTTGGGCGTCGGGCGCTTGCACGAGCAGGACGGGGCCGGTCGCTGGCGCATCCCCCATCTGCACGAGCGCAAGGGCGCCGACCCGAGCTGGGCGGCCACGCTCGACAGCCTGCGCGCGCCTCGCAAAGCCGGCCAGTCGCCAGCCGAGTGGCGGCGCGAGGCCCCCATCCGCCCGGTGGTCTTCAGCGACCCAGGCAACCTCGATGGCGAGGTGGTGCACCTGCACCTCGAACACCGGGTGGTGCAGCGGCTGCTGGGCCGATTCCTGTCGATGGGCTTTCGCGACGATGCGCTGAGCCGCGCCTGCGTGCTGCGCTGCGACGAAGCCCAGCCCATGGTCGTGCTGCTGGGCCGCCTCTCGCTCTTTGGCGAGCGAGGGGCGCGGCTGCACGACAAGGTGCTCGCCGCCGCCGCGCAGTGGTTCGAACCCGAACAGCGAGAGGCCCTGCATCCGCTTCCCGAAGACGAGCGAGAGCAGGTCTTGCAACGCGTCGAGAAGGCACTCGCCCAGCCTCGGCTGATGCACAGCGCCGAGGCCTTGCAGAAGCGCCTGCGGGCCTGTGCTGCGGCCGACGTGGCGGCGCTCGAGCCGCTCCTGCAACGCAATGCCGCACAGCTCCGACGCCAAGCAGAGCGCGAGCTGGGCAAGCGCGCCGACGCCGAAGCGCGGGCGATGAGCAAGATCCTCGAGGAACAGCGCGCCCGTATCCGCAAACGCCAAGACGAGCTCGAGACCACGGGCGCACAACGCGAGCTGGCCTTCGACGCCGACGAGAAGCGGCAGCTCGAGGCCGACCGCAAACACTGGCTGGCTCGCCTCGACGCCATCGCCGAAGAGCTGGCCAGCGAGCCCGAGCGCGTGCGGGCGAGCTACGGGGTCAAGGCCGCACGGGTCGAGCCTGTGGGCCTGGTCTATCTGTGGCCGCTGACGGGTTAGAAGTTGTGGGGAACAGGCCAAGCGCCCAATGGACAAGAAATGAGGAACGAGGACGAGGAACGAGGAAGAACGACCGTAGGGACCTGGCAGGTCGTGTCCCCTGTGTCGCCATCCCTACCGCGACCATCGCAGCGGAGAAGCTGATGTCCAGACCATCCCAACGCCGAGAGGACCCCCTGCTCCAAGCCCACAAGGCCTGGCTGGGTTTGCTGCAGCCCGTGGGCCTGGTGGTCGCGCCGCCTGCGCTGCTCGCTGCCCAGGCCGTGCCGGACAAGAACATCGTCGGCGTGCAGAAGGCGCTCGAGGCCGTGCTCGCCCGGCCTGTCTCGGTCTACGGCGAGCCCGAGCTGGTGCTCGACGATTTTCCTCGCTTCGCCACCGAGGTGCTGGCTTGGCAGCCCCAAGACCTGGCCGGTGCGCCCGATGGACCGCCCTTGCCCGAGCGGCTCGCGGTCGAGCTGCGCGACTACGGCGAGACCCTGCGACCCGACTTCGCCGTGCTCGACGCGCTGCCTGGCCTGGACGGAGAGGCGCGGGTGCTCTTGCTGGTCTCGATGGTGGAGCGCGGCGCCGAGCTCGACCGGCCAGCGAAGGAGGGCAAGCGCGACGGCTGGCATGCCAGCCCACAGGCGCGCCTCGAGCGCCTGCTGCGCGACTGTGACGTGCCTGCCGGGCTGCTCTGCAATGGCGCCGAGCTGCGCTTGGTCTACGCACCGCGCGGCGAGTCCTCGGGACATCTGGGCTTCCCCATCGCCGAGATGTGCAGCGTCGGCGGCAGGCCCATCCTCTCGGCCCTGCACATGCTGCTGGGCGAGTATCGTTTGCTGGGCGCCCCCGACGGCCAGCGCCTGCTCGAGCTCATGGCGCAGAGCCGCAAGTTCCAGAGCGAGGTCAGCAATCGCCTCTCGGAGCAGGTGCTCGAGGCGCTGTGGGAGCTGCTGCGCGGCTTCCAGGCCGCAGACGAGGCCGCGCAGGGACGGGTGCTCTACGACCTGGCGCGCCAGAACCCTCAAGACCTCTATGGCGGTTTGCTCACGGTGATCATGCGCCTGGTCTTCTTGCTCTACGCCGAGGACCAAGGGCTGATGCCGGACAGCGAAATCTATGGCCGCAACTACAGCATCGGCGGCCTCTACGAGCGGCTGCGCGAGGACGCGGGGCGCTATCCCGACACCATGGAGCAGCGCTTCGGCGCCTATGCCTGGCTGCTGGCCACCTTCCGCTTGGTCTTCGACGGTGGCGGGCACGGCGCGCTGCGCCTGCCCACGCGCCATGGACAGCTCTTCAACCCCGACGAGTATCCCTTTCTCGAGGGGAGGCCGCCGGGCAGTCTGCGGGTCATGGGCGACCGCTTCGAGGCGCCCAGGGTCTCGGACGGCGTGCTCTGGCGGGTGCTGGAGGGGCTCTTGCTGCTCGACGGCGAGCGCCTCTCGTACCGCGCGCTGGACGTGGAGCAGATTGGCTCGGTGTACGAGTCGATGATGGGCTTCGAGGTGCAGACCATGGCGGGGCGCGCCATTGCGCTGCGGCCCAAGCACATCGTCATCGAGCTCGACGCGCTGTTGGCCGAGCCCGGGGGCAAGCGCGCGGCGTGGCTCGCCGAGCAGGCCGAGTGCAAGCTCACAGGCAGCGCGCTGACGGCGCTCAAGGCCGCGGGCAGTCTGGACGAGCTGGTGGAGGCGTTGGAGCGACGCATCTCGCCGTGGACGCCGAGGCCGCTGCCGCCGGGGGCTTTGTTTCTGCAGCCGGGCGAGGAGCGTCGTCGTTCGGGCTCGCACTACACGCCGCGCGAGCTGACCGAGCCCATCGTGCGCACGACCTTGCGGCCGGTGCTCGAGGCGCTGGGGCCGCGGCCCACGCCCGAACAGCTCTTGGCGTTGAAGGTCTGCGACCCGGCGATGGGCTCGGGGGCGTTCTTGGTGGAGGCTTGTCGGCAGCTCGCCGAGGCCTTGGTGGAGGCCTGGCAGCGTCATGCGTGCTTGCCGGCGATGCCGCCGGACGAGGACCCCTTGCTGCATGCGCGGCGGCTGGTGGCGCAGCGGTGTTTGTACGGGGTGGACAAGAACCCCTTTGCGGTGAACCTGGCGAAGCTGTCGATCTGGTTGGTGACCTTGGCGCGGGACCACGCCTTTAGCTTCATCGACCACGCTTTGCGGCAGGGGGACTCGCTGGTGGGGCTGACGCGGGCGCAGCTTGGGGCGTTCCACTGGTCGCCGACGGCAGACGACTGGGGGCCGCTGTTCAAAGGGGTGAGCGAGGCGGTGAACGAGGCGAGCGGCTGGCGTCGGCAGATTCAGGCGCTGGACGAGGGGGATTATGGGCAGCGGCGCGCGGCCTGGCGCGAGGCCGAGGATGCGCTGCAGGAGGCGCGGCTGATTGGGGATCTGTGCGTGGCGGCGTTCTTTGGGGCGGACAAGGAGAAGGCGCGGGAGGCGCTGCGCCGGGACTACCTGTCGAAGGTGGAGGCCCTCGAAAGTGAGCGAAGGGCACGCCAGCCCCGCGCGTCCTCGAACGGGGGCGGTGCCCGAGCGCGAACGACTGAGAGCAACACCGGCAATGCTGACCCGACGGCGCTGCAGGGGGTGGTGGAGGAGCTGAAGGGAGGTGAGCGGCCGCTGCGGCCGTTTCACTGGGAGCTCGAGTTTCCCGAGGTTTTTGCGGGGAAGAACGGGGGCTTCGACGCGATGGTGGGGAACCCGCCGTTCTTGGGGGGAAGTTCGATTTCGTCGAATCATGGGCGCGCCTATCTCGATTGGGTTCTGTTGCTCCATGAAGGCGCGCACGGGAATGGAGACTTGGTAGCCCATTTCTTTCGCCGGGCGTTTGCGCTGCTGCGCAAGGGCGGCAGCTTTGGGTTGATTGCGACCAACACCATTGGGCAGGGCGACACGCGGAGCACCGGGCTGCGCTGGATCTGCAGCAACGGTGGCGCGATCTACCAGGCGACGCGGCGGCTGAAGTGGCCGGGGATGGCGGCGGTGGTGGTGAGCGTGGTGCACGTGTATCGGGGCGCGTGGCGGCGGCGCTGTGTGCTCGACGGCAGGGAGGTGCCACGGATCACGGCGTTCTTGTTCCATGGCGGCGGTCACGAGAACCCGAGCACGCTGGTGGCCAACGCGGGCAAGAGCTTCTTGGGGAGTAAGGTATATGGTCAGGGTTTCACCTTCGACGACAGTGACAAGAAGGGGCTGGCCTCGCCGCTGGCCGAGATGCAGCGGCTCATTGCCAAGGACCCGCGCAACGCCGAGCGCATCTTCCCTTACATCGGGGGCGAGGAGGTGAACAGCAGCCCCACGCACAGCCACCACCGCTATGTGATCAACTTTGGGGAGCTGAGCGAAGCCGAGGCGCGGCAGTGGCCCGACCTGATGGCCATCGTCGAGGCCAAGGTGAAGCCGGAGCGGATGAAGCTCAATCGCGAGGGGTATCGTCGTTATTGGTGGCAGCACGGCGAAAAGCGTTCGGAGTTGTGGCGCGCCATCGCTGGCTTGGAGCGGGTGTTGGTGATTGCGCGCGTGGGGCAGCATGGCGTGTTCACCGCGCTGCCGGCAGGGATGGTCTACAGCGAGCAGCTCATCGTCTTCCCCCTCGAGACCCACGCGGCGTTCTGCGCGCTCCAGTCGCGTCCCCACGAAATCTGGGCGCGCTTCTTCGGCTCGTCCATGAAGGACGACCTTCGCTACACGCCCTCGGACTGCTTCGAGACCTTCCCCTTTCCGGTGGGTTGGCAGCAGGCTCCCCGGCTGGAGGCGGCAGGCGAGGCGTACTATGCGTTTCGGGCGTCGCTGATGCAGCGCAACGGTGAGGGGCTGACCAAGACCTACAACCGCTTCCACGACCCAGACGAGGGATCGGCAGATATCCAGCGCTTGCGGGAGCTGCACGAGGCGATGGACCGTGCGGTGCTCGACGCCTATGGCTGGCGCGACGTCCCGACGGCCTGCGACTTCCTCTTGGACTACGAAATCGACGAAGAGAGCTGGGGAAACAAGCGCAAGCCCTGGCGCTATCGCTGGCCCGAGGCAGTCCACGACGAGGTGCTGGCGCGGCTCTTGGCGCTGAACGCAGAGCGCCACCAGGAGGAGCTGGCGGCAGGCGCCCAGGCTGGCGGCGCAGGTGCAAAAGGCGGCAAGGGCCGGGGGCGCAAGGGGGCGAAGGGCAAGGCGGGTGGCACGTTGTCACTCTTCGAGTGAGGAACGAGGGGCGAGGAACGAGGGGCGAGGCGAGGAACGAGGAACGAGGAACGAGGGGCGAGGGGCTTCGAGACGTGCACCCATCATGTTGCGGGCGTCCGCATCACCCGCTCATCCTGAGCGCGCCGGCGGCGCGAAGTGAGGCGGCGCGAAGTGAGGCGGCGCTGTCGAAGGACGGGCGGGGTAGCACGAGCCGCCCGCTCGGTCTTTCGATGATGCAGCGGCGCTGCGGCGCCGCAGCACGCTCAGGATGAGCGGGTAGGTCAAGTCATCAGCACAGCATTCAGAAGCAGCGCTACCGATATTCGCTACACGGTCCCGCGCGTTCGGATCGTCGTGCTCCTCTGTCGCTGACGTGTTAGACTCGGGAGGAGGGTCGTCCCCCGCGAGGTGATGCAGATGACATTGACTCAGCTCATGCCCGCCATTCAGGCGCTTTCCAGGAAGGACAAGCAGCGCCTCCTCGAGGTCATACAGAAAGAGCTCCAAGAGCAGAGCGCTCAGGAGGTCATCAAGCCAGGGGGCGTCTACGAGCTATGGTCTCCTCTTGGTGCCTACGAGGCTGCTGACACGTTGCAGGCGTTCCTCGAGGAGGAGTCGCAACGTTGAAGGACTCGGTCAGCTTCCCCTATGTCCATGCGCGAGCAGGCGTGGACACGAGCTTGATGCCGATCCTGCCAGTGGAGCTTTCCCTGGGCTCCACCGTTCTTCAGGTCGGTGCCTTGCTGGACACAGGCGCAGCCGTCAACGTGCTGCCCTATCCGCTCGGGGTTCAACTCGGCGCGAACTGGGACGAGCAGCGAGTGGCGTTGCAGCTGACAGGAAGTCTTGGCCACTGGCCCGCGAAGGCACTACTGCTCACAGCGTCACTTGGATGTTTGGGATCGGTCGCGATGGCCTTTGCGTGGACAAAAGCGGAGAGCGCTCCTCTGCTCCTCGGTCAGGTCAACTTCTTCTCGAGCTTCGATGTCTGCTTTTTCCGCGCTGAGCGCCGATTCGAGCTTCGAAGGAGATAGGGGTTGCACGTCATCGCTCGGGGGCGGTGCCCGAGAGCGAGCGGCTCTCCACCTTCGCGTGGGAAGCGGTGCTTGGCGCGACCTTTGGCGGCTGGCTGGCCATGCAGTCGAAGCGTGGCCAATCGTCAGAGCTCCGCACGCGCCCGTCAAATCTGGAGTTCGCGGGTCGACCCGAGCTCACGAATCGACGACACGAAGTCATCGCGCTGCTGCACCACGCTGAGGTCGACGAGCTGGTGGACGGCTTGGCGCAGAACACCTGCGGCGTCGTCTCTGGCGGCTTGGCTGCCACCCAAGAGCATGTAGGCAACGAAGCGGGTGTCGGTGGTGTCGGAAATCGCTCGGATGGTTTCGCGGTAGGCGAGCGCGCGGGTGGCGATTCGTTTCAACGCCATGTCGCTGCCAGGCAGAATGGGCTCCATGAGAAGAATACGTTGCTTCCCTTCGACCCAGTGCGTGACCGCCTCGAGACCCTTGGGCCGCTGTTGGGCTGTTGGCCATTGGCGCGCCGGCTCGAAGCGATTCTTCACCCAACGGTGCACGCCCCAGGTGCGAAAAAACTGTCTCCCGCGCTGGCGCGTCTTGTCTGTGGTGCGGCGGGCTGCGGGAAGCTGAACCCTGTTCCTGTCGAGCAGAGTCGACAGCCACACGCCGACCTCCTCGATGTTACAGGGGGCCGCTTTGGCTTCGGAGAGCTCCACCTGTGGTCCCATGCAGATGGGCAGACGGTCGAAGCTCTGGATCGCCGGAAGTGCCTCCCGCAGCAGCTCGAAAAGAGACAAGGCCTCTCGTCCGAGCTGCGACACGGGTACCGGGGCCGGAACGAGCTGCAGCGCACGACCGTCAGAGGCCAACGCCGCCAACGGGACGCGCCAACCCGTAACGGGGTCCAACTCGAGATGAACGAGACGAAACAAGACGCTCAAAACAGTCGCTCCAAGTTGTCGAGGTGGTCGTTGACGATCGCCACCGCAGACTGGCAGCGTTCGCACAGCAGCTCTAGAATTTCGTGCCCTCGCGGTTCCTCCGCAACAGCCACAGCCTCGTCGATAAACGCTTCCAGCTTCGCTCGCTCAAGCCTGCTTGCCAGCTCGGCCGCCCGCAGCGCGCCAAGTCGCAAGGCTGGAACAGGGAGCCCGCGGGCATGATTCCGGACACTTGGCCTTTGCGTGTCGGTGAAGTCATCGGGGTATGAAACCAAGGCATTCCCGCAATCGATGGCCCACAGAAGCACTTGGTCACCAACGCTTGGCTGAACGAGGATGTTGGCAGCGTGTCTGTCCTCGTTGAGCAGAATCGCATCCAGGGCGAGCATCGCCCCCACCTCATCGAGGTTTGCGATTCGGTCACGCAGCTCTGAGCTCCAATGGGTCGCGTTTGGGACCCGCTCGCTCAGCCAACTCCACCCATCTTCGGCCTCGAACAAGGCGGCTCGCGGTTGCCGCAGCCCGAGCGTATCCCCGAAGAGCCACCCCACGCATTCAGCGAACAAGCTCTCGACGCCAGTGTTCACGATGCGCTTGCGAACCCAATAGCGATTCTCGTTGTCGAACGCCCAAGTTGCGTTCGCACCGTTGGGAACTGGGACTGCTTTCGCATCGACGAGCTGGCGAACGCGGCCGATACGATAGCGTGGGAACAGCTCATTCATGACTTGGGGGAACGGGAGGAGTGCCCAATCGACAAGAAGCGTCCGCGGCGATTCGATTGACGTCGGCCAAGGACAGCGCACTCACTCGGCCGCACGCAGTGCCATCGTGCAGCGAAGCGAATGCTCCTGTGTGTCGCTCATTACGCCTCGGCGCGCAAGTGAGAGCTGCCGAAAAGCGTCGAGACGGTCACGCACTCGATGATACCGCATTTCTTGTTGATTGGGCGCTTGGCCTGTTCCCCCGAGTTCTTGTCCATTGGGCGCTCCGCCTGTTCCCCCAACTTCTTGGGATTCGTTCGCTCTCGCGAGACCCTCGCAGCGCTGCGCAGGCGCATCGGATGCGCCCGCGACAGACGCTGACTCGAGCCTCGCTTCGCTCACTTCTCCGCCACCCTTGCCTCGGCACAGCTTCAGGCGGTACTCTCGTTTTTCGAGGGGGCCTTCATCGCAGCGCTAAACCACGAGGAGTTTTTGTGAGACGACTGAATACCACCGATTCCCGAAACCGTATCGAGCTCTGGACGAAGTACCATCTTCGCCGGCTGCTCTCTCATCCCAAATCGCAGCCCTTGGGCGCGGCGCTTCAGCCCGTGCGCGAGCGCTATGTCAGCGCCGTTGGCGTGGTCGCCGAGCTGAGCTTCGAGCAGCAGGTCTTGACGGGCTCGATCACCGGCGAGGACTCGCTCTTCGACCCCATCTTGTCGCTGATCAATGACCATCTGCTCCTCGGTGTGGGGAAGAACCGGGACAGCGAGGTGTATCGCAGCTTCTACCCCTCGGGGCGCCTGCAGGAGAGCACCCGAGCGCCCAGCATCGAAGACCCCAAGATCGCCGAACGCATCGCCGCTGCGGCAAAGGCGCACCCCAACATGGTGCCCGACAGCCAGGTGACGGAGCTCGTCGAGGTTGGCGCCCGCATCGCGGAGCTCATCTCCAAGGCCGAGGCCAACGCCTCCGCCCTCGCGAACGCCAACTTGGCCCTCGAGCTTGCCACCATTCCCTTGGTGCGGCTCTACAATGAGAACTTCCACCAGCTCCGTCTGCTCTTCCCGGAGCGCGAGGCTTTCGTGGAGTCATTCTACCTGCGCACGGCGAAGAGCACGAAGCAAGACGACGAAGCATAGCGCCGATTGAGCAAGCGCTGCCTGGGTCTTGTCCGGCCCCCGACGCAGGTGACGCGCGTGTTCGGCGGACGCACTCCCACTTTCTCGCCTCAGCACAGCGGCCTTGGCTCGGCGCGCGCGTGAATTGTGCTCAGGCGCTCGCGCTTTGGCCATCGTCATCGGTGACAGGGTGTGTTGCAGGCGTGCTGCACGGGTTTGCATCGGTGACAGAGCGTGTTGCAGGCGCGCTGCACGGTCTGTGCATCGGTGACAGGCTGTGTTGCAGGCGCGCTGCACGGGTTTGCATCGGTGACAGGGTGTGTTGCAGGCCTGCTGCACGGGTCTGCGCGCTGCGCAGCGCACAAAGCAAGAACGCAACAGCGTGGCGGGCGTCCTCCTGAACGACGAGCGCTTGGAGCAGCGCCGGTCTTGTCGTTTCGAGGCGCTGATTGGTCAAAGGGTCCTGCCGCGGTTGCGGCTTCCCGCCTGACGCTTCGGCGCCAGACTACTCCTCATCCTCGAGCGCTGACCAATCGAACGGCTCCTCACCTCCAGTCGGAGGCGCTTCGTTGAGCTCTTCGCCTCCGGCCCAGACGAGGCCGAGCTCTTCGACCCACTTCTTCTCGATCTGTTCCAGCCGAAGCCTCCTGGCTTGGAGCACAGCCAAAGGCTTGGTCTCATCTCCCAAAGCGTGGCTGTCGAGCACGTCTCCACTCAGCGTCCCCTGCTGGAATGCCTCCCGGAACGCTTGGTGATCGTAGGGTGGCAGCAGGAGCCGATTCGCCGGAGAACGTGACCAAAGCGCTCCCACTTGGGAGGACGAGAAGAGCTGCATCACCGCCCCATTTCCATGCCGAGCCAGGACCTCCCAGCCATTGAACGCTCCGTCGTCGGAGTGCAACAGCTCCCTGGAAGCCAGAGTCCAGGTGAACGCCTTGGCTCGCGCCGCACGATAGTCGAAGCGCGTAAGCGCGCGAACCGGCCTCTTGGCCCGGTTGCCCCAGGCAATCTGTTCGAGCGCAGTGAGCTGCTTCAGGCAACGTCGAGCGTCACGAATCACGGACGAGGTGGCGCTGGTGAAGAACTCGGTGAAGGTGGTGCGAAAGAACCACTCTCTGAGTGCGCTGCGGACCTCGAAGAAGGTCTGGCTGCCGTCGAAGAGCTTAGCCTGCTTGTCTGAGCGCCACTCTGAGTGTCTTGCGTACTGTTCGGCCAACAACGCAAGCTGCCAGGTGTAGGGTAGCGCTCTGGGTCCGTAGAGCTGAGCGCAGTCGCGCAGAAACGATGCCGCAGCGATCAACGCCTCAGTGGCGTGCGTCAGAAGCGAGGGGGTTTCTCGAAGCTTCTGTGAGACGTCGTCCACGCTGCACTTCATGGGATCGAGGCCGGCCAGGAGCTTGACCACCGTGAGCTGCACCTGCGGGTCCAGCGATTGCCAGCCGACGCGCGCGAGCCGCTCCCGCTCTTCGTCCAATCGATGATTGATATCGAAATGTTCGGTCCAGGTCAGCGCGGCAACCATGTGCACCTCACTCATGGTGGTGCCGCGGCTGTTGATGCGTTGGAAGGTCTTGGTGACCTGAGCAAGATCTTCAGTCACCAAAGGAATGATGGGGATCTCGTAGTCTTTGAGGTTGGCAGCGAGCGCTTCGAGTCGTTTGATCCACGCACTTGCCAATGGCATATTCTTGTCGTGAAGTCGCCGCTGAAAGGCGAAGAGGCGCTCTGGCTCGAAGAGCTCGCAGAGCGGAAAGAGGTGCAGAGGTGCCTGTGAAACGAGTTCATCGCGATCGGTGACGAAGATGTCTTGCTGGAGGTCGAAGTAGAGGTTCCAGTTCGGCTCCTGCTCCGCCGCTGCGGTGAGCGCGGAATAGAGGGTGACGACACGCTGGTGGCCGTCGAGCAGATACTCTGAAACGGCTGGGTCGGCGTTGCGTTTGCCCAGCTCGAAGGGACCAATCGACGAATAGCACTGGAGCTCGTGCCGCCGAGTTCGCCACACCAACAGGCTTCCGATGGGCAAGCCCGCCTCGATGCTGTCGAAGAGATCGATGCGTTGCTCGTTGGTCCACACAAAAGGGCGCTGAAACCGTGCGACCCGAATCTCTTGGTTTCGAACCAAATCAATGAGAATGGGAATACGAACGATCTTGGGCTGCTGATAATAGGTGCGTGTGCTCATGCCGTTCTCAGAGGCGCGCAAAGAGTGTCTTCACGATGGCCTCGCATTCATCGATGGCCTTGCGATCATGACGTGTCCACTGGTCCTTCCAGTGCACCTGCTTCTCTCGATAGCGCTCTCCGAAGAGCTCGGCAATGTCATTCCCAAAGCCCGTCGAGCAAATAGGGGGGCACTCGGAGAAGAGCGCCGGCGGCGCGGAACCAAGTCCTTTCTTCATGGGAAAGTGGTGACGTTGTTCCTCGCTCAGCTCGGCAAATGCCTGGACGAGCCTGCGAAGGCGAGTCTTGTCACGGTCCTTCCAATAGTCCGGAGCCGTCTTCAACACAGGGAGGGGGAGGTAGTTTTCGATTCGGCTGCGCTGGAGGACGTGGTGGGGAAGGTGTTGCTCTCGGCACAGCCTTTCGACTTTCTGCGCTTGTGCGGAGGGTCTTCCTGGCATCGAAGCATCGCTGTCGACCATTACGAAGAGTCGCTCTCGTTCGTACTCATCGTCGATCGCTTGGACTTGCTGAGCGATCTCGGTGATTCCGCCGCCGTGCCGAAAGCAGAGACGCTTCTCCTTCAGGGCCAGTTCGAGCTGCTTGTGCCACCGGCCACTCAGACGACGCAGAAAAGCTGCGTCGTTTCGACTGTTTTCCACCATGACACTGAAGGGATGTGCCAAGAGGCGCAGAGCGCCTTCGAGTGACAGCCGTGGCTCGGGCTTCCAGGAGTCAGGCTTTCCTGCGGTCACTCGCAGCTGACGTGCTGGGACGTCGTGCACCGCCCGAAGACCAGCCTCCAGCACCAGCTCACATTCCGCACGCAGAAACGGAGGCAGTTGCGGCAGCCCGCAATTGACCGGGTCT
>JAVFAO010000193.1:0-12457 GCA_034002465.1 Myxococcota bacterium | reverse complement strand
GGCAGCGGCGTCCCGGCGAGGATGGCTGTCTGCTGGGCGTGGATACCCGCATGCGCGCGCAGCACCTCGGTCTGCTCGCGGAAGAGGGCGAGGAGCTGCTCGGAGCCCGCTGCCGCAGGGGCAGCTTGGGTTTGGGCTTGCGGCTCAGGAGGAAGCTCATTGACATCCATACCGTTGGGACGCACGGGAACTCCTTTCTCTACGAAGGGAAGATACTGCTCGCGCAGAATGGGGGTAGCGGGCAGCGTGAGCACCTGCACGTCTGCGCCCTCGAAAAGGGGGCGCAGGCTGAGTGGCACACCCGCCAAGAGCAGCTGGGCGATGGCACGCATCAGCTCGAGATCGCCGTCGTCCTTGGCCGAGGCGAGCTGGATGGCGGGCAGGCCAGCGCTCTTCGCGAAGGTGGTCAGGGTGCTGCCGGCGCCCATTTCGAGGAAGAGCTCTGCGCCGCTTTGCTTGGCGAGCTGGAGCGCATTGACGAAGTCGACGACCTCGGTGGCGTGGGCAGCGAGGAGCTCGCGGCAGCCATCCGGCTCCGTGGGATAGAGCTGGCCGCGCGCTGCGCTGACCAGGGGCAGCGCAGGCGGCGCGAAGCTGAGCTGCGCCAAGACCTTCTCCATATCCGTGCGGATGGCCTGCATGATGGGCGAGTGGAAGGCGTGGGAGACGCGCAACCGCTTGGCGGAGATGGAGGCTTCGGCAAGCTTGCTCAGCGCCTGCTCCATAGCGGCGGTGGTACCCGAGAGCACGGTTTGGGAGGCTTGGTTGACGTTGGCCACAGCGACGCCGTCGAGGCCCTCGAGCTGCTTGCGCACCGTGGCGACATCACTCATGACGGCGGCCATTTGCCCGTTGTCCTCGAGCTCCAGGCCCGACATCAGCTTGCCGCGCCAGCCGACCAAGCGGATGGCGTCTTCAGCCGAGAGGGCTTTGCTGGCCGCGGTGCCCACGAACTCGCCCAAGCTATGGCCCATGCTGAGGCTGGCTTCGAGTCCCATTTGCTGGAAGAGCTCGAGCAGCGAGAGCCCGAGGACGCCCAGCGCCGGCTGGCAGATCCGCGTTTCCTGCAGCGCGAGCTCTGCGGCTTCGAGCTCCTCTGGGGAGCCCGCTTCGGGGTAGAGGAAGCTGTGCAGGGGGCGCTCGAGCAGGTCATCTGCGACCTCGGCGAGGGCATCGAAGCGCGCTTTGAAGGCGGGGAAGCGCTCATAGCAGGAGCGCAACAGACCGACGCGTTGAGAGCCTTGGCCAGGGAACATCAGGGCGAGCTGGGGCGCCTTGGCGACCGGGTCGACCTGTGCAATGAGGATGGTCTTGCCGAGCTGCTTGGGCATTGCGCCATCGGCGGCGAGGGCTTGACGCAGCTTCTCGAGCTCCTCGAGGAGTCGGGCTTTGCTGTCGACGATGATGGCGGCCCGCAGGCTATCGAGGCTGCGGGTGGCGCTGAGGGTGAAGGCGATGTCGCGCAGCGGTGCGTCAACGGCGGGGAGGCGCAGCAGCAGGGTCTCGACGTAGCCTTGGAGCAGCGCGCGATTGGGGGCCGAGAGCATCACCAGATACTGGGCTGGCTGGCCGCTCTGCAGGCTGAGCTCGGGTGCGCGTTCGCGCTGGGGTGGCTCTTCGATGATGAGGTGGCAGTTGGTGCCGCCAAAGCCGAAGGAGCTGATGCCGGCGCGACGCGGCGCTTCGCTGCTCCAGGCCTCGGCGCGTCGGGCGATTTCGACGTGACCCACAGGGATTTTCTCGTGGGGCGTGTCGAAGCTCGCCTGCGGTGGAATGACCTTCTTCTCGACGACGAGGGCGGCCTTGATCAGCCCGGCCACACCAGCGGCGCTCATGGTGTGGCCAATGTTGGCCTTGACCGAGGAGATGACGACCGGCTTGGGCGGCGGGTCGGTGGCGAGGACCTGCGCCAAGGCGCTGACCTCGACAGGGTCGCCCACAGGCGTACCCGTTCCGTGGCATTCGACGAAGCTGACCTCGGAAGGACGCAGCTTGGCGTCACTGAGGGCGCGCTGGATGCAATCGATCTGGCCACTGAGGCTGGGGGCCATGGGGCCGGAGCTGTCACCAGCATCATTATTAGCGCCGCCGCCGACGAGCACCGCGTGGATGCGGTCACCGTCACGCAGAGCTGCGTCGAGTCGCTTGAGCACCACGATGCCCGCGCCCTCACCTTGCACGAAGCCATCGGCGGCGGCGTCGAAGGGCCGACAGCGTCCGGCCTTGGAGCAAGCGCCGATGCGAGAGAAGCTGATGTGGTTGATGGAGGAGAGGTTGAGGTAGACGCCACCCGCGATGGCGGTTTGGCAGAGGCCAGCGCGGATGTAGGTCAGCGCATCGAAGATGGCGATGAGCGAGGATGCGCAGGCTGCGTCGATGGTGAAGGCTGGGCCGCGCAGTCTCCACTGGTAGGCGACGTTGGCGGCGGTCATGTTGAGCAGTGAGCCCGGCATGGAGAAGCTGTTGATGGGGGCGATTCTGCTGACGCCGTCGAGGATGGCGCGCTGGGCATGGGGCGAGGGCTTGTCGCCATAGTGTCCAGCGGCGACCTCGATAGCCTGGCTGCGGGTGGCCAAGATGTCGCGGAACTCGGCCGAGCTCACGCCGAGGAAGGTGCCCGTGTGTTCAGGGTCGAAGCGCTGGGCGAGGGCCTCGGCGGCGCGTCCGGGGTGTTGGAAGTCGAAGTCGTCGAGGCCGGCGTCCATGAGGGCTGCGCGCACCGTTTCGAGCAGCAATCGGTGCTGCGGGTCCATGACCTGCAGGCGTCGCGGCGCAATGCCGAAGTGCATGGCACCGAAGGCGTAGGCGTCCTTGATGAAACCACCTCTGAGCACGTAGCTCTTGTCGAGGTCCCTGGCGTTGGGCGAGTAGATGAGCTCGTTCTTCCAGCGGTCTTCAGGGATCTCCGAGAGGCAATCCCGGGCCTCGATGATGTTCTGCCAGAAGCTGTCCAGATCGGGGGCTTGGGGGAAGACACAAGCCATGCCAATGATGGCGACGCGAGATTCTTGAGGCTTCGAATTCAAGGCGCGATCCTTTCTTCGATGATCCTGGCCGACACGATGCGGCATCGTTTCGCGTGCAGCGCTGCGAGGTGACGCGAAAGCTCAGTGATGATGACAGCGAGGGCGACAGCGACGCGGGGCACGCACGAAGCGGCAGAAGGGTGAGTGCCGGTGCCCCGAAAGCGTGAAGGAAGAGATTGTAGACTCAGCTCGTTGCCATGAGAAGCAAGAAAGGAGAGTGCTCAGGCGTTTGCCCGGATCACCTTGGCGAGGTCGCCAAGGCTCTGAACGCTCGCGACCTGCTCGTCGGAAAACTGTAGCTCGAGCTGTTCTTCGAGAAAGCCGATGAGCTCGAAGGTGGCCACAGAATCGATACCGAGCTCGCTGATCTTGGCGTTGAGGTCGACGCTCTCGACCTGCTTGCGGTCGACCTCCCAGAGGGCCTGTTTGAACAGCTCGATGAGGGCTTTGTCGTCGTGGACGTTGATCATGAAGGGCTCCGAAGAGGGTTAGTCTCGAACACTGCGCAGGCTGCCAAAGAGGCCTTGACTGCGCTTTTTGACGTTGTGGCGAACCCGGCTGAGGAAGGAGCGGGCGACCTGCTTGGCGAGCACGAAGGTATCGCCTCTGCCGCCAAGGGCGCGCACGCCTTCTGCGCCGAGACTAGCATCGAGGTACTGCGCACGGGTCTTGGCGCGCTGAAGCTTACCGCTCGAGGTTTTGGGAAGCTCGCCTGCGGCGAGCAAGACCACGTCGGCGACGTTGAGACCGATCTCTGCGCGCACTTTGGCGACGACGGCTTGGCGAATACTGTCGGTGTCGGCATCGGGGCGCGTTTCGGCCACGACCACGAGCTCTTCGCTGTGCTGCGCAGGGCGCGAGAAGGCGACGATGTTGCCTTTGCGCACACCCTCGATATCGGCACAGAGCCACTCGATGGTTTGGGGATCGTAGTTTCGACCGTTGAGGATGATGATGTCCTTCTTCCGGCCGGTGACGAAGAGCTCGCCGTTACACAGATAGCCGAGATCACCGGTGCGCAGGCCGTCGGGGCGGAAGACCTGGGCGCTGGCTTCGGGGTTCTCGAAGTATCCTTCAGCGATGCTGGGCCCCATGAAAACGACCTCGCCAACATGGCGATCGGGGAGCTCGCGCCCATCTTCGCCGATGATGCGGATGCCGTGCTCGGGGAAGGGGAAGCCGCAGCTGACGTATTCGAGAACCTGTAATTGAGATGGGTCAAGCAGAGCTTGGTTGGGCTCGTTCTGCATCTGGCGCGCTGCATCAGTGAGCTGTGCCGGAGCGGCGATGCCCTTCT
The DNA here is from genome assembly GCA_034002465.1 of Myxococcota bacterium. Classification (GTDB taxonomy): domain Bacteria; phylum Myxococcota_A; class Bradymonadia; order UBA4248; family JAVFAO01; genus JAVFAO01. The sequence continues at coordinate 8,134 of JAVFAO010000193.1, read as the reverse complement.
CGGCGTATGCAGTGGCATCGATGACGTCGACCCGCATCGGCTCACTCAGCGGGCAGAAGGACATGGCGAGGGTGGCCTCGGCCATGCCGTAGACGGGCAGCATGCACTCTGGGCGCAGACCAGCGGGCTCGAAGTATTCGGCGAAGGCGCGCAAGGTGCCGGGATGGTTGGGTTCGGCCCCACAACCAAAGGCGCGCACGCGGCTGAGATCGAGCTTGGCGCGTTTCTCCGGGGAGGTTCTACGGCGCGCGAGGGCATAGGCGAAATTGGGGGCAAAGCTGAGGGTGCCCTTGTACTTGGAGACGGTCTCGAGCCAGATGGTGGGGTGCTTGACGAAGCTCAGCGTAGGGATGAAGACGGTGGCGACACCCCAGCACAGCGGTGAGAGCATGAAGCCGATGAGCCCCATGTCGTGATAGAGCGGCAACCAGGAGATGGCGACGTCTTCGGAGGGACGGATTTTGAGGCCGTGCTCCATGATGCCGCGTAGGTTGGCGCCCAGGCTGCGGTGGCTGACGACCACGCCTTTGGGCATGGAGGTGCTGCCTGAGGTGAACTGGAGAAAGGCCGGATCCTCAGGGGAAACGGTGGGAAGCTGGTGGCCGTTGAGCTTGAGCTCTGGCAGCTCCTCGACACAGAGCACCTCTTCCAATGAGGGGACGCGGTCGACGAGTGTCCAGAGGACGTGCTGCACCTTCTTCGAGGTCACCAGAACCCTGGAGCGGGATGCGCGTAGGATGCGTTCAGCGGTCTCCAGGTAGGCCTCGAGCTTGCCCAGGCTCAGCGGTGGAAACATGGGCACGGGCACCATTCCGGCGCAGGTGGCCGCCAGGAAGGTGAGGACGAAGTCTTCAGGGTCGGGCAGCACCAGCGCGACTCTGTCTCCTTTGCCGAGACCCTTTCGCACGAGCTGATGACCGCGCACTCGTGTCGCGTGCAGCAACTCCGAGAAAGGATAGTGGCGCTGCTCACTGCCGTCGGGCTTGAGAAAAGTGAAGCCCGCTCGAGGGTCTTCCTTCTCTTGGACCATGCGCTCGAAAGCCATGGGCACTGTCCAATCTGGCGCTTTGTTCTTCATAGACTGATGCATCGCCGACTCCAGCAGTCGAGACCGATTTTTTCGGCTCGAAAGTCGTCGGCATATTCGCCTTCAGGCGAGCAGGTGTCAACGGCTCGACGAAATTGGTTAACCACTTTTCTCCGCTTGAGCGCCGCTTCGCTTCAGCCACTTTTTCAGGTCGGCATCGATAAACCAGCGAACAAGCGCAGGGAAATGCCGCGCCATGAAGAAGGTGAAGTGGGAGCCGAAGCCAGGGAGCAGGTGGAATCGACGCCGCACCAGCCCCTTGAGCATCACCCTCGCCACCTGCTCTGCAGAGAGCACCTTGACGTTTCCTGAGATGGCTTTGGTCTCAGGGGGCTTGATCTTGTTCTCTTCGGCGAGCTGCGGCGTGTCGGTATCGGGGGGGAAGAGCACGCTCACGCTGATGTTGTAGGGGAGCAGGTCCTGGCGAAGGCACTCGCTGAAACCGTTGACTGCGAATTTGCTGGCGGCGTAGGCAGAATAGCCAAAGATCCCCATGAAACCCAGCAGTGACGAGACGTTGCAGATCTGCCCATGGCGCTGCTCGACGAGCACCGGGGCGAAGGCCCGGCACATGTTGACGACACCAAAATAGTTGATGCGCATCATCTTCTCGAAGACCTCGGCCTCGGTTTCGAGGAAGCGCGAGGGGTGGGCGACGCCAGCGTTGTTAATCAAGATATCGAGGCCACCGAGCGCTTCGGTAAGGATGGGGACGGAGGCCTGCACGGCGGCCTGATCCGAGACGTCCATGGCGTGGACGACGAGCGTGGCGTCGGGAAAGAGGCTGCGCAGCTCCTTGGCGGCCTCGTCGAGTTTGTTTTGGGAGCGGGCGACGATGGCGACGCGTGCCTTGGCGGCCAGCAACAAACGCGTCGCCGCCAATCCGATGCCACTGGAGCCACCCGTCACGATGACACGTTTTCCTTCGAGTCGATGCATGGCTTCTCCTTTTCCGGTGGTGCGCGGGACGCCACCTTCGATGCTGCGATTCTCGGCTTGCGTCTCGACAGGCGAGGGCCTAGCCTAGCGCCGCGTCGCTCACTGCGGCGGCTGATGGGAGTGCATCGAGATGCAGCGCGAGAGTCAGAATATTTGTGGTGTCAATGCTTGTCTTGCGGTCTTCGAGCGTCGAGCGCAGGACATCGAGCGGGTCTATTATCACATTGCGAGGGCTTCCGACATTGGACATGTGCTGAAGTGGGCCGCTTCGCAGCGACTACCCTACCGCGAGGTGGATCTCGCCAGTCTCGAGAAGCTGAGCCACAGCACGCATCACGAGGGGCTGGTGTTTACGGTCAAGGCGCTGGAGTACCGCACCTGCGGCCCTGATACGGTGGCACCGGGGCAGTCCTGGGTTGCCCTCGATGGCGTGGAGAACCCTCACAACATCGGGGCCATTGCTCGGACCTGCGCGTTCTTTGGCTGTGCAGGTCTGCTGCTTGGGGGCGTGCAGCCTGGCACGCGACTGCCCGCCTCTCTGCTTCGTGCAGCAGAGGGGGGGGCGGAGCTGCTTCCTTTGTATGGCTGTCCAGAGCTGGCGCCGCTCTTGACGCGCTTGCGGAGCCGAGGGCTGCCCGTTTTTGGGCTGGAGACCGATGTGGACGCAGTGTTTTCGCCCAGTACTGCTGCTGCCGATGGGGTATTGGTGTTTGGTTCCGAGAGCTTGGGGATCAGCCCCAGGGTTCGTGAGGCGTGCTCAGGTTTGCTCAAGTTGCAAGGGGCGGGCGCGCTGCAGTCGTTGAATGTGTCCGTGTCCGTGGCCATGGCGCTGACCTTGAGCCACTGCGGCGTGGACCCGCTCCGCAAGCAGACACCATCGCGCGAGCCGGTGGGCCAGGGCACAGGCTCGAAGCGGCGTTTGCGCCGCCGTTGATGGCCAAGCTCACGTGTGGGCCTGCTCTTCATTCGCTCATTGACAGCGACGGGGCTGTTCTCTAGCGTCAACGGTGTTCGCGTTGGGGGACGTCTGCTGGTCTTCGCCACGCGAAGGAGGCAGCGCTGGTCGCTGCGTGTGCTCCAGACTGTTGACGCTTTCTAGCCCGGTTGCTCGAGCGACCGATGAGGAGGCCTCCATGAGGCAAGCTCGCATGCTCTCCCCTGAGCAGCACGATGTTTTGAGTTCGGGGCGTCCTCGTTCGACCCTCTACCTGCTGCCACTGGTGATGGCGGCGTCGTTGGCTGCGTGCAGCGAGTCGGGGCCTGGTGCGATGGATGTGTGCAATCCAAACCCCTGCGTGGATCCCTATCAGAGCGTCTGCGTGGTCGTCGATGGCTTGCCACAGTGCGCGTGCGATCCGGGCTACGCCCTGAACAGCGCCGGATTCTGCATGGAAAACAGCTGTTTTCCACCATGTGTCGAGGGGCAACGTTGTGATGATGGTGTTTGCATTTCGCTCACCTGTGAGCCGCCTTGTGATCCCGACGAGCAGTGTGGGGACGATCTGCAATGCCACTGTGGTGATGGGCCGAGCTGTGGGCTCGGCGAGCGCTGTGTAGACGGCCTCTGTGAGCCCGATGGCTGTTCACCTGCCTGTTTGGCCGGCACCCACTGTGAAGATGGGGTCTGCGTAGCGAACGTCTGTATGCCCGCCTGTGCTTGGGGTGAGACCTGCAGTGAGTCGGGGGTGTGCCGTTGTGGCTCGGGTCCCGCCTGCACTGGAGAGCAGAGCTGTATCGACGGGCAGTGCGTCATCGATGCCTGCTCGCCAGCCTGTCCTCCGGGTTTTCTCTGCGTCGAAGGGATGTGTGTCGAGGAGTTCTGTGAGCCGCCTTGCAAGTTCGGCTATCACTGCGAGCGCGGGAGCTGCATCGAAGACCAGTGCTCACCGCCTTGTGTCGATGGCTACACCTGCATTCAGGGGAGCTGCGTCGAGGACTTCTGCGACCCCAAGTGCCGGCCCGGAACCCACTGCGTGGCAGGGGTCTGTGTCGCCGATTCTTGTGAGCCTGCTTGCCGGGACGGCGAGCAGTGCATCGATGGGGTCTGTGTGCTCACGGAGTGCGTGCCTGCATGCGCGAGCGGCGAGACCTGTGGGCCCGATGGTCGCTGCTACTGCGGTAGCTCCCCGGCCTGTGCTGAATTCGAGGCTTGCATCAACGGCCGCTGCGTTGGGCGGATGTGTGAGGATGGGGTCGATAATGACGGCGACGGCTGGGCTGATGCCAAGGATCCCGACTGCGCGCTCTACGGCGAGGAGCGCGGATTCGGGACGACCCAATGTAATGATGGCCGCGACAACGATGCCGATGGGCTGACGGACGCTCGCGACCCCCACTGCCTGGATGCCTGGGGCGAAGAAGCCGGAGCCAGCAATTGCAGGGATGGGATCGACAACGATCGAGATGGCTGGACCGACGGCAACGATCCCGACTGCTCGTCAAGTTCTGGAAATGAATTGGGGTTTGGCAGCGGAAGCTGTAACGACGGTTTCGACAACGACGCGGACGGCGCGATCGACGCGCGCGATCCTCAGTGCATCAATGCTTGGTCCGATGAGGGCGCTGCCAGCACCTGTAGCGATGGCCGGGATAACGATGGAGACGGCTGGGTGGACTGGGAAGATCCCGACTGTTTGGCTGGCGTCAACGAGATGGGCTATGGCGTTGGTTCCTGCAACGACGGCATCGACAATGACGGCGATGGCGGTGTGGATCGCGCAGATCCCCAGTGCCGCGACGCCTTCTCCGATGAAAAGGGCACAGGCAACGCCTGCTCTGACGGACTCGATAATGATGGCGATGGCTGGCGCGATTGGGAGGACCCGGACTGCTATTTGGGGACCAATGAGCTAGGCTACGGTGGCATGCCATGTAATGACGGGCGTGACAATGACGGGGATGGTCGCGTCGACGCTGCTGATCCGCAGTGTGTGGACGCTTTTGCCGACGAAGGTGCGACCTCCACCTGCGGGGATGGGCTGGACAATGACGGTGATGGTTGGGTCGACGCGGCAGACCCAGACTGTGTGGGAGGCATGGGTGCCGAGCTGGGCACCTCGCCCATTCAGTGTAACGACGGCATGGACAATGACGGCGATGGCATGGTCGACCGGGCCGATCCGGGCTGTTCGTCTGCCTTCGATGACAATGAATCGCAGTCCACCACCAGCAATTGTAGTGATGGTATCGACAACGATGGTGATGGTTGGATCGACGCCACCGACCTCGAGTGCATGCTTGGACGTGACGAGTCGGGGCTGGGCTGGACCGTCTGCAACGATGCCATGGACAACGACGGCGACGGACTCATCGATGCTGCTGATCCCGACTGCAGCTCCGCTGCCGACGACGACGAGGGCAATCTGCCCAACAACTGCAGCGACGGTCTCGACAACGACGGTGATGGCTGGGTCGATGGCATCGATCCCGATTGCCTCACCTCCGACAGCGAGATTGGCCTCTCCCCCAATGCCTGTAACGATGGCTTCGACAACGATGGCGATGGCTTGATCGATGCGCTCGATCCGGAGTGTATGCAGGGTACGGACGACAACGAAGGCAGCCCCAGCAACTGCGCAGATGGTCTCGATAACGATAGCGATGGCTGGATTGACGCCGCCGACATCGACTGTCTGATTGGGACAGAGGAGGCTGGTTTTTACGGCACCCAGTGCAATGACGGCATCGATAACGATGGCGACGGCAGCATCGATGCCGCAGATCCGGGCTGCTCGAGCGCCATCGACGAGCAAGAATCCGATGCCACGCTGCCTACCTGCAGTGATGGTTTGGACAACGATGGCGATGGTTGGCGTGACGGTGCCGATCTGGACTGCTTGTTGGGCACCGATGAGATGGGCTTTGGCTGGACCACCTGCAACGACGGTGTCGACAACGATGGCGATGGTCGCGTCGACGCTCAAGATCCCGACTGTGTCACGGCGCTCAACGAGGAGAGCCCCTCCCGCTGCTCCGATGGTCGAGACAACGACGCGGACGGTTGGATCGATGCGGATGATCCCGACTGCTCGATGGGAGGCGACGAATTCGGCTTTGGCTCCACGCCCTGCAACGACGGCGTCGACAATGATGGCGATGGGAGGACGGACAGCGCAGATCCTCAATGCGTCGATGCCTGGAGCAGTGAGGGCGGAATCACCAACAACTGCGCCGACGGCGTTGACAACGATGCTGATGGCTGGGTGGACTGGTCCGATCCCGATTGCCTCTTCGGCGAGCAAGAGTCGGGCTTGATGTGGACCCAGTGCAACGACGGGCTCGACAACGACGGCGATGGCGTACGCGATCGCAACGATCCTGATTGCACCGATGGCCTCGACGACGACGAGTCGTCTGCCTCCAACTGCAACGACGGTCTGGACAACGATGGCGATGGCTGGAGTGATGGTGCCGACCCAGATTGCTTGTGGCTCAACAACGAGCTGAGCTGGTCTGGCTCGGCGTGCAATGACGGCGTCGACAACGATGGGGACAACTTGGTCGATGCGGCTGACCCCGGCTGCATGAGCGCGCTGGATGAGAACGAGGGAGGAGGTTCAGGCAACTGCAGGGATGGCATCGACAACGACGGGGATGGCTGGTTGGATTCGGAAGACCCCGACTGCATGATGGGGGAGCGCGAATCTGGTTACTTTGGCACGGCTTGTAATGACGGCTCCGACAACGACGGCGATGGCGCCATCGACGCGGCCGACCCCGAGTGCAGCTCCGCCGTCGACATGGATGAGGGCAGCGCCGTCAATGTTTGCCTCGACGGTCTCGACAACGATGGCGACGGCTGGTTCGATTGGAATGATCCCGACTGCATGATGGGGATGTCCGAGAGCGGATTTGGCTGGACCCAGTGCAACGATGGTGTCGACAACGATTTCGATGGTCGTACAGATGCCATGGATCCTGACTGTGACGAGGCCCTCGACGAAACAGAATCGGACGAAGACACCTGCTTCAACGGTCTCGATGACGACTTCGACGGCTGGGCCGACTGGGAAGATCCCGACTGCTCCTTTGGAATGGCCGAGGTGGGCTTTGGCTGGACCCAATGCAACGATGGATTCGACAATGATGGTGATGGGGCCGTCGATCGGGCCGACCCCGAGTGCTTCGATGCTTGGGGTGAGGACGAGTTCATGGGCTACAACTGCGACAACGGCATCGATGATGACGGTGACGGTTGGTACGACTGGGAAGACCCCGACTGCGCTTGGGGCATGAGCGAGATGGGCTTCGGCTGGACCCAGTGCAATGACGGCTTCGACAACGATGGCGATGGGCTCGTCGACTCGGAAGACGATGGCTGCTTCGATGCGTGGGGTGAGTCCGAAATTGCCACCATCGATCCCTGTCTCGACGGCCTCGACAACGATGGCGATGGCTGGATCGATCAGCTCGATCCCGATTGCCGCTCTGGCGCTGCGGGGGAATACGGATACTCAGGTCGCCGCTGCAACGATGGCCGCGACAACGACGGCGACGGCTTGATCGACGCCGAAGACCCGCAGTGTCGAAACGGCAACGACAACTCCGAACGCGTCTGAGCGCGACAGCTTCGATGACCCGCCTCGATGAGGGGTGGGGCGACGAAGGCATGGTAGGCGTCGGGAGCGCGCCAAATCAGTCTGTTTCGAGCTGAGCCACTCGAGGTCGAGACAGCGAAACCGAAGCGGCCTTCACTGCATTCCCCGCCGAGAGAACCTGGGGAAGCAGGCCAAGTGTCCAATCGACAAGAAATCTCGCTTGACGAGCGCTCATCGAGCCGCTTCACTAGTATCTAGCGCCAGCGTACGGGTGGGGGGCGCTCGCCCTTCGTCGCTGTGCTCACGAGAGCGTGCTTCTCGCCGTCGCAGTAGGGGGATCGTGATGCGCCGTGTTGTTTTGTGGCTGTTGGTGTTGCTCTTCTCGGTGCTGCTGTCGTGTTCGGACGATCCTCCCGGTACGCCGAGCGACGTGAGCGAGCTCGATGGAACCGAGCTGGCCGAGGTCGACGTCGAGGTCGAGGACTTGGCTGACGAGGACCTCTCCGAGACGGAGCTGATCATTCCGACCGACCAGACGGACGGTGAGGTCGAGGTCTCGGATTGGGACGAC
>JAVFAO010000192.1:0-12475 GCA_034002465.1 Myxococcota bacterium | reverse complement strand
TCGCTGGTTTTGACGCCAAACCTCCAGAACGGCGGCGACACCGCCGACGGCGTCGCGCTGTTCAAGCTGCAAGCCGACGAAATCGGCGACAGCTCCATCCCCATCGACGCGGTGCTCTACGGCACCACCAACGCCAGCGGCCTGCTCGGCGCAGGCGGTGGCGTGGCCCTGCCCCAGGTGGGCACCGCCCCTGCGGGCTCATCGATTCGCCGCAGCTCGAGCGAGCTTTGGGAGCTCAACAGCAGCCCTTCGCCTGCAGAGTGTCCAAGCTGGTAGGAGGGAGTCGTCGAAACGAAAAAGAGAGCGAATGCGCTCGAAAGTGAGCGAAGGGCAAAACCGATGTGGACCCATGACCATCTGAACCATCGAGGAGGAATGCCGATGTGGAGCCATGACCATCTGAACCATCGAAGAGGACTGCCGCCTAGTCTGAGGCTGCTGGCGATACTCGCAGTACTACTCAGTGCGGCATGTGTGGAGAGTGTAGAGACGACCAGCACGCCTCCTTCTGGGGCGGCCCATAGCGCTATCGTCGAACAGAGCTTGGATCTGGGTTTGCCCACTTTGGTGCCTGAGTTTGCGGACCAAATCAACGAAAACGACAAGGGCTCCGTTCTCTGCACCCATGCGACATGGGCTGACGCGGTCGTGTTCGCGCGTGTGCGAGACGTGCGGGTCGTCACCACTCCGGTGATCGTGGATGGGCACGAGGTTGGCTGTCGACGACCTGCACCTGCCGTCGAGCTCGAGTTCGAGCCGCTCGAGGTGTTCCTGGGGGAGGTGCCGGAACGCTTCGTGTTGACCCTCGGTGGGGACCTGAATTTCGTACCGCGATTCACAGAATCAAAGGAGGGACTTCGCTGGGACGACGCGTGGGGCTTGGCTGGTTCACTGAAGCCTGGGCACACGGTTGGGATGTTCATGAGACGGCTCGATGACACAGGACAGCGCTGGTCGATGACGTGGCTAGGCTGGTTTGGAATGCGCTCGGACCAGAGCCTCTTTGAATATCCCGCAGGCGTGCTCAACTTCGAGCCTCGCCTCGACGGACTCAGCAACTCGGCATTTCGGGCAAATTTGGCGGCGTGTCTCGAGAACCGCGACGACGAGACGCGCGCGGCCCATCAAGCCTACGTCGAACAGGATCGTGTATCGATCCTCACCACTGGGCGCAACATCACTGCTTTCTGCTTTTCTCCCGATGGCGTTCTCCATTGCTCCGATGAGGCCTGCGCCGCAGAGCAGGGCTTCTAAGTTGCAGCAGACACCGCTTCAGCGCCATCCACCTCGAGCGAAGTCATCTGGTGACGCGCTCGAGTACTTCACTTTCGCATCAGATGGCGGGGCATTCCGTTGGTGGCGCCGGTGGCGTCTCAGCCCGACCTGGTTTCAGAGCGTAGGTAGGTTCTTCGTGATGGAGTCTGAGGTTGTTGCGTGCCCTCCCTGGCACGCACCCTTCGGGCTTGCTTCGCAGCGAGTCTTCGCCTCCTGGCTCCGACTCCTCGAAGGAGCTGCGCCCGAGCCTTGCGACGGGAACCCGTTTGGGGGCAATCCAGGATGTCACCCGCTGGGCAGGCTGGAAAGCCTGCCCCACGTCTGCTCCTGCGCCGTCGCCTGCACCGCCGCCAGCGTCGCCGCGCGCGGCACTCCAGGCACGCGGTCGGCCGGCTGGAAGCCGGCCCCACGTCTCATCTTGCGCAGTCCACCGGCAAGCTACTCGTCCATGCAGGGCGGCGCGATCTGCACGTCGAGCTGCTCGACCACCGTTGGCTCCGACCAGGGACCCCAGGCTGCGCCACCGACGCCAATCACATAGCGCTGAGCGCTGTCAGCGACCAGCTCGAGGCGCGATTCGCCGTGGCTCAAGGTCGCGTTGCTGGCCTCAACAAAGACCTCGCCGTTGCCGCTGCGACAGGGTGGCACTGGCTCGGTGGCGCACACTGGCAACGCGACCCCGTCGAGCAAGAGCCCCTCTGACACGAAATCCGGGCTCAGCTTCGAGCCCCTGACCGTGGCGCTGCCCACGCGCTGTTCACGAAGCCCCCCTTCTGCATCTGGGTACAAGGCGAGCCGGTAGGCGGCGCTGAGGGACGCCAAGGTGCTCACCTCGGGAGCGCTGGCGCCGTCGTAGAACGAGTCTACCGGCCCGGCGAGCAGCGGGAGTAGGGTGCCGGGGCGGACGAAGACGGGCAGCTCGGTCACTGGCGCTGGCCAGAGCACAGCGCTGACGCCACCCTCAGCGGGCAGCGCTCCGCTCAGCGGCGCATCGCCAAAGAGAGGCCACCAGCCGTCCTGGGGCAGGTAGACCGTGCGTGAGGTAGCGCCCTGCTGTAGCACCGGCGCGACCAGGAGCTGCTCACCCAGGAAAAACTGGTACTGATCGCCGGACCACAGACCGGGTCTATCGGGTTCGACCAACCAGGGGTGGCGCAGGATGGGCATGCCGTTGCCTTTGGCCTCCTCGGCGAGCTCGGCGAGGTAGGGGTAGAGCAGGGTGTGGAGGATGACCTCGTGCCAAAATCCGTCGTTTAGCCCCATCCCGTGACAGCTTCGTGACAAGCACCGTGTAGGCTTGTTCCGGAACAGCGTGCAGTGGCGCTCGCGCCGCACTGCGCGCATAGTGGGCTATTGGTCCAGGCCCAGGCGGTGATGGATGTCTCACTCTGCAAGCTCGCGATACTCCCCGGCCGAAGAACGGGCCAACGCGCTCACCCACTTGCTCGGCGTCATACTCGCCGTTGCCGCGCTCGCGCTGCTACCCACCTACGCAGCCCTCGACGGTGACCCCTGGCACATCGTGAGCTGCACCATCTACGGGGTCACGCAGCTCGCCCTCTACTCCACCTCCACCATCTACCACTGGGTCTCTGAGCCCGAGCGCAAGGCGCGCTGGCGCCACCTCGACCACGCGGCCATCTTTCTGCTCATCGCCGGAACCTATACCCCCTTTACCCTCGTCAGTTTGCGCGGACCCTGGGGGTGGACGGTGTTCGGGATAGTCTGGGGTCTGGCCGTGGTCGGCATTGGCATGCAGACCCTGCTGCTCAGGACCAAGGGTTGGGTGACTGCGCTCCCGTACATCGCCATGGGTTGGGTGATTGTCATCGCCATCGAGCCGCTCATCGAGGCTCTGCCCACGGGTGGCCTGTATTTCTTGGTTGCCGGGGGGCTGGCCTATACCCTTGGGGCGGTATTTTATGCTTGGCGCTCTCTACCCTATCACCACGCGATCTGGCATCTCTTCGTCATGGCTGGGAGTGGTCTTCACTTCGGGGCCGTTTTCTTCTATGTGATCCCTGCTTGAGCTCCGGGCGCCCTTGGCGAACCCGCTGGCATGGAGCATCCCAGACATGAAGCGTATTGCTTGGCTCCCTTTGTTGTTGCTCGTCGCCACGCTGCTCGGCTGTCGTGCGCAGCCTGAGCTGCAAACCGTCACACCTGGAGACCAGCGCATGCCGAATTCGGTCCAGGACGAATCCTCGGACACTGCGAGTGTCCCGAATGAAGGCAATGCCGAGCAGCTGAGCACGAACACCGAGCCCGGCGAGGAGGCGGAGCTGACTGAGCCCCCTGCAGAGGGCAACTCCGAGCCGACTGCTGTTGCTTTCACGCCCTACCCAAAGCTGCAACGGCTCTGTGAGCAGCGCGTCTACGCTGGGCCAGGCAGCGATATCCGAGAAATTCACTGGACGCTCGACGCCAGCACTGACGAGCTCGAGCAGGTCCTGGCTCATTACCGTGCGCTCTCTGGCCAGAGCGAGAGCAGCGGTGAGGACGGGGTGCGCTTCGATTTCGGCAACGGCTTGCGGGTGGCGGTGTTTTCACGCGCTCAGCGCAAGGCGCACCCGAGCTGCGAGGTCGAACCCTCAAAGGCAGAGCAGTCCTTGGTGCTCACTTCTCAGGCACGCTGAGCAGGGAGAGGCAAGCTCGCTGTTGTCCCGCTCAGCTTGGGGATTCTTGGGCGAGGAGCTTGAAGATGGCGCGGTAGGCCGCCTTGTCGCCGAGCTCACGGTAGCGTTTGACATGACGCTGCAGTTCTTCGAAGTCGAGCTCTGGCCTTTGGCTTTTCAGCTCCTCGAGGGCGAGCGCAGCCCCCGTCTCGGCCAGCAGGCGTTCGCGCCAGCGCTCGAGCTCCTGAAAGGCGCGGGCGGATTTGTTGCGCTGTTTGAGCTGCCCATCGAGGAAGGCATTGGCGAGCTCGACGGCGTCGTCATCTTCCCGCAGCAACCCGGCGAGGTACTTGATTTGACGGCGTTTTGAGGTGTTACCCTGGGTTTCGTGGGCGAGCAGGACCTCCTCGCGCAGCGCCGGCGAGAGGGGTAGCGCCGCGATTTCGACGGGGCGCAGCTCGGCGAGGCGTTTCGCCGTCTCGGCGATATCCAGGGCTCGCCGACGTTGTGCCGTGCGGCCTCGGCCCTCCTGCTGGATATCTTCACTATCGAGCCCCTGAGCCTCTAGACCTGGCTCTGATCGACCTTTTCCGGACATGCGCTTTCCTTTCTCTGTGTGCAGTTCCTCGTTCTTGATTCCTCGAATGTGGGGCGCTGCCCCACATCCCGCCAAAGCCCACGTGATGCGCATCATATGTAAGGGATTGAAAGACTTGAGCAATATTGACCTGTAGGGGCGACCCTTGTGGTCGCCCTCCCCGGATTCTACATACACCTTGTTCGAGTCCTGACCCCAGTGTCCAGTCCTTCCCAAGACCGCGGTCGGCCGGCTGGAAGCCGGCCCCACGTTTTGATCTGCGCCTTCCAGCGCCTGTCACGTTCCTCGTTCCTCGCTCCACTACTGCTCGCTGATGAGAACGTTCTCCATCAGGGCCAAGCTGAGCCGGCTGAGGACAACGTAGTAGTACATGTCAGTGTACACCCGAAGGGGGACTTGCTGGTCGACGTAGGCGGTGCTCTCGCGGTAGAGCAGGGTGTAGCCTTGACTGTCGAAGAAGCGTTCGGCCCAGAGCGCGAGCAGGACCTCGAGTTCTTCGCTGTAGAGGCGATAGCCTGAAGAGATGCTGTAGGGCTGGGCCGGGTCGCGCCCCATGATGCAGTTGGTCCAGGGGTCGATGGCGTCCAGAGCGAGCGGCTCGAGCAAGCGCTTGCGAAGCTGGCTTCGGCTGCTCTTCGCCCAGTCGTCGTTGCTCAGCTCGTGCTCCTCGAGGATGAAGCCCGCCGAGCTCTTGGCGGGGATTTTGGGCGCGAAGAAGAGAAAAGAGTGGCCATCTCCTCGGAAACTCAAGAAGACGTCTTCGACGTCGGCGTCGCTGGTGTTTTCGATGAGCAGGTGACGCTTCTCGGGGCTGTATTGCTCTCCTTTGCGGAGGCGCAAAGCAGCGCTTTCTTGGCTGTCGCCTTCGTAGAAGATGAAGCGCTCCGTCTCGTCTTTGTGATTGAGCCAGAGCGCGTCGGGCACCTTTCGTAGCCCCAGAATCCAGTCGAGCTCGGTGTCGGGAGCTGGTTTGAGCGGTGTCTCGGAGCCGCTGAGCTGGCTCCAGACCAGCTCGATGGGCTCATCGTTGGCCAAGCGGGCATCGACTTGGGGGTACCAGACCTGGGCTTGTCCGTTCGCGAAGCCCAGCTCCACGGCCAGGGGGATTCGGTCCGACCAGCCCCCCTTGGAATAGACCTGGATCACCGGAATCTCGCGCTCGCCGGTGTCCACGGGCTCGTCCTTGACGTGTCGGGAGACGTCGTTGACCGCAGGTCCCTCACGATGGAAGTAGCTGGGCAGCTTAGTGTCGATTGGGCACTTGGCCTGTTCGCCCAACTCCGTGCTGCACTGCCCGAAGGTGTGAACGCCCCATTCGTGGACGAAGATGGGGCTGGCGCACCAAGACTCGGCCCAAGCCGAAGCGCTGGCGAGCAGGATAGCGAAGATGACGCAGAGGGTGCTGCTGATTCGCATGATGGAGCCTCGCTCGAAGCTGGGACGAGACGCGTAGCGCTGACGAACTTGTTGGTATGCGTTCGCGCTCGCGAGACCCTCGCAGGGCTGCGCAGGCGCATTGGATGCACCCACGACAGACGCTGGCTCGTGCCTCGCTTCGCTCACTTAGTGTTTCTCTGGCTGCGCCGTTGCTGAGGGCGTCTGCGCATTCCTCTTGGCTCTGGAGTCGAGCAGCTCGCGCCACCAAGAGCGCTCGAGGAAGCAGTCCTCTGGGTAGTCGAGCATGCGGGCGAAGCGCTCAGGTGAGACGGTGATGCACATGATTTCGGGGGGCAGGTACTTGCGCATGGCGATGTCGGTGCAACCCAGCACGGCGCGATCGCGCCCTTGGTTTTGGAGCTCGCGCCACATCAGGCCGCAGCCCGAGGAGAAGGGCGCCACGATTTCATCGGGCTGGCTCGACCAGAAGGCGGCCAGGGTCATGAGCGCGGCGAGGCGGTCTGGGTCGGCAAAGAAGGTGATGGAACGCACCTTGTCCCATTGCTCCAGGCGCAGTGGACCCATGATGAGCTGCTCGCCCGAGGGCTGGGTGGGGGTGGCTTGATCGAGGAACTCTTGCGCGAGTTGAGGGGTGGCTTTGAGGCCCTCCCCCATGGGGGCGCCGTTTTTTCCATCGGTGAGGAAGTTGGCCATCCAAGGAGGGTAGTCTCCGCCGAGTCCGAGGGCACGCTGCAATCCTGGGCAGCCGTGCTTGGGCTGGGCAAAGCTCTCGTCGCTACGCTCGATGAGCAGGCTCTCGCCTTTGCACCAGCGTTCGTAGTAGGCGAAGCAGCAGGCGCGGCCTCGCGCGTGGACGATGGGCTCGAAGGCGGGGCTTGCGTCGCAGTCGTAGAGCGCGATGACAGGGGTCTCGAGGCGCAGGGCTTGGAGCAGGCGCGCGAATTCTTGTCCATTGGGCGCTTGGACCGTTCGCCCAAGTTGGTTGGAGCTTGGTGTCATGAGTTCTCCTGTGGCCATCGAAAGTGAGCGAAGGGCACGCATCCTCGCGGCATTCCGAAGGAATGGCAGCTGCCGCGAGGTCGGTGCCCGAGAGCGAACGAATGCCATCGAAATGAGCGAAGGGCACGCATCCTCGCGGCAATTTCGAAGGAATTGTAGCTGCCGCGAGGTCGGTGCCCGAGAGCGAACGAATGCAATTGCACGAGGCGGCTCTTTCGAGCGTGCTCGCAAGCCGAAATGATAGCTCAGTGGGGCAGAATTGGACAGCGATGCAAAGCAACAGCCTCCTTCGAGCGAGTGGGAGTAGACCGCTGCATCGCAACGCTCGCAAAGCTTTTGCAAGATGGATGAATTGCGCTACCCTTCGTTGGTGAGGGGATGGGCTGCGAGAGCAAACGGAGGATTCCGGTGCAAGCACACGAGATCGAATCGTTGACGCGGGCGGTGAGGGCTGGAGATGCCTCTGCGGCGGCGCAGCTGGTGCCATGGGCGCAGAAGTCGGGGGATTTCGACCTGGCGCTGTTGTGTATGCGCTTGCTCGAGCCGCAGCGCTTCTATGCCTGGCAGGCTTTGCAAGCCTGCACCAGCATCGCGCCGGTGAAGATGGGCAGCTCCGCGACCACGCAGGCGCTGCGCAGTGAGATTGTGGCGCGGGCCTTGGTGGAAGGCGCGCTTCGTCGTGGTGTGGAGGACGAGATCGCCAAGGAGATGCTGGACCTGGCCTCGTTCGTCTTGGATGTGCGTCGCGATCCGCGCAAGCACCAGGAGCTGGGCGATGAGCTGCAGATCGCGGTTGCGGCGCGAATGGCCTTGCTCAGCAGCACCGAGGCGCACACGCTCAGCGCCTTGCGGTCGCTGCGAGCGGGTCTGCAGCGTCGATTCAGCGAGCAAAACCTGTGAGCTCAGGCGGTGCCGATTGGTCGGCGTGGGAGGGGCGCCGGATCTCCCACTACCTGCTCGAGCTGTGTCTCTCGTCAGGAGAGGCCACCGCCGTGTTCGAGGCGCTCGATGAGCGCCTCGAGCGACGGGTTGCTTTGAAGGTCATGACGGCGCAGCCCGAGGAGCAGAGCAAGCTGCGGGCGGAAGCGGACCTGCTCAAGCACCTCGAGCACCCCAATGTGATGCGGCTCTACGATTTTGGCTTCGAGAGCGTTTGCGCCGAGGCCGCTGGGCAAGACGCCCCGACCTCCGTAGAGGAGCAGGTCGAATCGACGCCAGGCGCTTCCGCTGCATCGCAGGCAAGCGCTCAGACTGTGTTCTGGATCGCTGCGGAATTGCTGCGGGGTGAGAGCCTTCGGGCAGTCTTGGAGCGGGAACAAAGGCTCCCGCTGCCGCGCGCGTTGTCGCTCTTCGTCCAGCTCTTGGAGGCCTTGGCCTATGTGCACGAGCGAGGCGTCGCGCACTGTGACGTCAAGCCCGAGAACCTGATGCTGAGCCGTCAGGGGGTTTCTGTAGAGCGCTTGACGCTGGTGGACTTTGGCATTGGTCGAAGTGGTGCCGAGAGCGAGGTGGAGCGCCTGGGAACGCCGCGCTACTTGGCCCCCGAGCAGGTGATTGAGGGGCGCGCCGACGCGCGCTCGGACGTCTATTCTGCCGGGGCTATCCTCTTCGAACTGGCGAGTGGTCGCTCGATGCGTCCTGCCGACGAGCTCGAGACGGCGTTGGTGATGGCCGCATCGGGTGAAATCGAGTGGCCTGACGCGTGGCCTGAGGAGCGCCTGGAGCCCTTGTTGCGGCGCGCACTGGCTTTCGACGCTTGGGAGCGCTTCGAGGACGGCGGTGCCTTTCATGCGGCGCTGCTTCCCCTTCTCGAAGCCCGGCAGCAAGTCGTGGTTCAGCGCGCGAGCCGAACGACGCGGCTTCTGCTGACTGGGGCGATGCTCATGCTGCTGGTCGTGGCATCCGCAAGCCTTTGGCTGTGGTCGCAGGAGCGTGCGCTCGAACGCGAGACAACGGCGGCACCACCTTCACCCCAGGCCTCGGCGGTGCTCGCGGCGTTGCGACAGGGCAGTGTCTTGGGCACTGCAGGCGCTTCCTACGAACCCGATCCGTTGCTCGTGATAGGCTATCCCCCCATGCTGGATGGGGCGCTGATGCGGCGTGAGCTCGAGCCTATTCGCCGCTATCTGAGCGCTGGGCTCGAGCGCACGGTGCGCTGGCAGATCTTGCAAGACTATCAATCGTTGGCGTCTGCGCTGAGCAGTGGTCGGATTGCCGTTGGCGTGCTCCCGCCAACAGCATATTTGCTCAGCGAGCAGGAGGCTGCCCCGGGTACCTTCAGGCCGCTGGCCTTCGAGGTCTTTGACGGTGCGGCGAGCAGCGATGGATACCTGTTGTGTGACGAACACGACGGCTACCGCGAGCTCTCGGCGCTGGAGGGCAAGCGTTTCTGCTTCACCGATGTCGAGAGCACCACGGGTTATCTGATGCCGCGGCACTACATCCGTGAACAGGGCTTCGAGCCAGAGCGCTTCGTGGGCAGCGTTCACTGGAGCGGCAGCCACCTGCAGGCGCTGCGCGACCTGCTCGACGGAAAGTGCGACGCTGCGGCGACCTACAGCGGCGCTTACTTCTCTGCTGTGGCGCACGGCATCCCCAGCGGTCGTTTGCGGATTTTGGCGATCACCGGTCGTTCTCCCCAAAACGTCGTGGTCGCGGGGCCCAGTGCCGATGAGACGCTCGCCGCTCGACTCAGCGAGCTCCTTCTGGGCTTCGACCCGATGGCAGTGATCGGTGCGTCGCGGGTGGGGGATAGCCTGCGGATCAGCGGCTACGCGCCGCCTGCGACTGCGCCACTCGACGAGCTCCGGCAGATCCTGTCAGAGCGCTGAGTCTGTGCCGAATCTGCAACATGTGCCGCGTCCGTCGGCAAGCGCGCGCCGCCTCGCTGCGCTGAGCGCTCGACGATGCTGGGGCTGGCCGTTTCGAGCATGCTGGCCTGAGCCTTGCAGAGCTCCGTCTGGGGGTGGAATGCAGAGCCGAATGGCTCCGCGATTGGCCACGAACAAGTTAGGAAAGCGAGAGAAGTCAAGGGCTTTCGCCAGCGAGCGAGCGCTGTTGTTGTATTCAATGAATGATTGGTGAGGAGGAAGCAATGTCGGCTCACAAGAATAGTACAGCTGTTCCATCCTTCTCGAGCCGTCGCGCTCAGCTTCTGCTCCTCATCGCGCTCACCCTGTTCCCCTGGTCTTGTCGAGAGTTCTCGAACTCACCCTTTGGAGAGATCTTTGGCCCCGCCGAGCTCAGCGGGGAGAACGCTTTTCTCTACCTCGCTCGAGACAGCTCGCGGCCAAGCGCAGTGCGTTTCGAGACGGTGATGCAGGCGCTCGCCTTGGCCGATGGCAGCCTCCCTGCCGAGCAGGCTTGGGCGCCTGGTGACGATGTGGTGGAGCTGCTCAGCTCGCTGGTTCGAGCCAAGCGCAACATTCGGCCCGAACGCTTTGTTCGTCAGCACTTTGGAGACATTGCCCAGAGTCCGGCTCCCTTTGCTTCGGTCAATCTGTCGGGCCTCGCCGATGAGTATGTGATCCCCCGCGTGGATGCGGTCAACGTCAAGAACCAGGGCTCGCGCGGGACCTGTGCTGCGTTCACTGGGATCGCTCATATTGAATACGCAGTGCTGCGACAACGGCCCTCACTCGCAACGGTGGATCTCTCGGAGCAGCGCTTCTACTACAATGCCAAGCCCGAATGTCAGCTCGATGGCTGCAGCCTCGACTGGCAGGGTTCTTCGTATACTCGTGGGATGACGGCCAGCGTCGAAGCGCCAAGCTTCGACATCCCCCTCGAGTCGTATTGCCCCTACAATGCGGAGCTTGCATACAATGACTTGCAGGTGCCGCAGCCCGCTGCCTGCGAGCGGGGCGCGGTGCGGGTAGTCAGACTCGACTATGTCTCGCAGCCCGATGAGATCATTCGCATTCTGGAACGAGACGGGCTGCCGGTGCCTTATGCCAGCCCCTTGAGTGAGAACTGGGAGTGGAACGACGGCTTGATCACCTTGGCTGAGAGTGATGGCTGGGTGCCGAACGACGCTGGCCACGCTTATCTCATCGTGGGCTATCGCAAGTTGCCGCACCTGCCCCAGGAAGGGGGGATGTGCTTCATCATCAAGAACAGCTGGGGGCGCGGTTGGGGCGTGAACGGCTACTCCTGCATGACCCTGGCGTGGATGCAGCGCTACCGCTACGTCGAGGACTGGAGCCAACCCATCGCCGTGGAGCTGGCCATTGACGATTCGCTGATTGGCGGTGCGGATGTGCAGCCCCTCCCTGATGTCTTCGACCCAGACACCTACGACGACGAGACCGTGGATGATGGTGACGGCGACGAGATTCTGCCGGAACCACCGCCAGTACCCGAGCGGGCCTGGCGAAGCGCCGATCTGCTGGGCCCTGACGCCGCCTTCTATCCCGTGGAGCTCGCCGACGAGGGCAGCACCCTCTACTTGCGAGGCTGGACGCGAGCCCTGACGGGCTACACAGGCGAGCTCGCGCTCGTGCGTGACGCTGAGGCGCTGGGCTACGATGGAGATCGGGTGGGCAGCATCGAGGGAGACCGCCTCGAGCTCTGCACTGGGGCGTGGGACCTGCTCTGTGCGTTGCGCATCGACCCGGCCACGAACCAGCTCTACATCGAGTTTCTGTACCCGGAGCTGCGCAATTTGGAGCTCGACGACTCGATTAGAGGGGAATGGCGCGGGTTCCGCGATCCCCTCAGCGGCTGGCGCATCGAGTACTATTTGCCTTCGAGTACGATGGAGGCGCTCTCGACTTCGGCGCTGCTGTTGCGCGTGCAGGACCCTTCGGGAGCGGGCTCGCAGGCTCAACATTTTTCGCTGGCGGGCAATCAGCTCATGCGCCTTGGTCAGCCTGTGGGCACCCTCTTTCCCCCTCAGCTCTGCTCGGGACAGTATGAGGGCGCCTGTCGTCTTCTGTGGGGGGGGGACGCGCTGCACATCATCCCGACCGCAGGGCAGCCGCGTTGAGCGACGGTCGGTCGGCGGCTGGCGAGGTGGCGGGAACGCGACCTTCCCACTGTCGCTTCGCCGATTCCCCTTGAGTCAGCACATAGCTCACGCAGCTCACGCAGCTCATCGTACCCTTGCTCTTCTGAGCCCTCTTCGATAATGCTTCAAGCAATGGGCGTTGCCGGAGGAGCTCCGATGAAAAGCAAATCGAGCGAAGACTCCAGCTCCACGCGTGTGCCAGTGAGGGCCTTGCATGAGAGCGAACGAATGCAATCGAAAGTGAGCGAAGGGCACGCATCCTCTCGACAATCCGAAGGATTTGCAGCTGTCGAGAGGTCGGTGCCCGAGAGCGAACGAATGCAATCGAAAGTGAGCGAAGGGCAGTTCAAGCCCAGCAGTCCTCGAGTCGGGCCGTTGGCTTGGAGCGAGTGTAGGCCTGAGGCAGAGCGAGGAAGCGGTTCTGAGCCAGGCATCCAGGCGGCGCCCTTGGAAGATCGACTGACCATCGAGGCTGCACTGGCGGGAATGGACGCCGTGCTGCAAGCCCTTTCGTCTGCACCCGAGCTGCTGGTTTGGGTGTGTGACCAAGATTGGCGCTTACTCACGGTCAGCCAATGCCTG
>JAVFAO010000191.1:0-12541 GCA_034002465.1 Myxococcota bacterium | reverse complement strand
CTTCCACCAACCCTTCGTGCTCTTCGTGTCCTTCGTGGTGCATCCGCGTCAGCGCATTCCCCATGTGTATGCAGAATCCATGGAGGGCGGACACGCAGGTCCGCCCCTACGAGGCCGATTCCGGCGGCAGCGCATTCCTTCCCGCGCAGGCCGGGTGCCATGCCTATCCCGGGAGCGATGAATCGCGCCCCTACTCGCCCCTTCCTTCGTGCATCCCCAACCCAGCACACCTCCCGTCCACAGGCGCATCCCCATCTTCCTCGAACCCTTCGTGCTCTTCGTGTCCTTCGTGGTGCATCCCAATCCGTGCAGACCTGGCTCACGACGAAGCAGGGACAATTCCTATGACCATCACCATCACCGACGCCTTCGAACTCCCGCGCCCAGAGGACATCCGAGCGATGGGCTTCGTCATCAAGCTGCGCGAGGCAGCGCCCGACTCGGACGAGGTCAAGCAGCTCGTGGGCGACTACGTGCTGACCCCAGCGGTCGAGAAGGAGCTGCCCCGCATCCTCGACGACATGAAGCAGGTCTACGACCGCGGCGAGGAATACGGACGCTTCATCCACGGCAGCTTCGGCAGCGGCAAGTCGCACTTCATGACCATGCTCTCGATGCTGCTCGAGAACGTGCCCGCCGCCTGGGACAAGTTCCGTGGGCTGCTCGCGGCACACCGCAGCGCGCAAGCCGAGAAGGGGCGACAAGCGCCCGAGCACGAGGCTTGGCTGCCCAGCGCCCGCCTCTTGGTGGTGCGGCTGCACATGCTCTCGGTGCGCGGCCGCAGCACTGGCCTCGACCGCGCGGTCTACGACGCCTTCAACGACGCCCTGCGTCGGCGCGGCAAGGCTCCCTTCGAGTTCCTCAACGTCGACGCCATCTTCGAGGAGGCGCGCCGCGAGGCCGAGGCCTACGGCGACATCGTCTGGAAGCGTCTCGAGACCGCCGGCATCGTCGGGGGCAAGGACGACTTCGAGGCCCTCGCCGCTGGCTCGCCCAAGGGCCGTGAGCGCTTCGCCCACGCCTGGCTGCAGTACAAGGGCAGGGACCCGGCTCAGGCCGGCATCGACCCGCGCTGGAGCGAAGGCCTCGCCCGCATGGCCAGCCACGCCAAGGAACAGGGCTTCGGTGGCCTCGTCCTCATGATCGACGAGTTCCTGCTCTGGCTCGCCGAGAAGTCTGGCCAAGAGTTCGTCCGCGAGATCAACAACCTCAACGTCATCGTCGACCACAACACGGGGCAGCGCGCGGCACCACTCTTCGTCTTCGTCGCGAGACAGCGCAACCTGCAGGAGTTCTTCCCCGACCTCGTCGACGAGAGCAAGATCCACGAACACCTCGACCACCACGCCAAGCGCTTCGAGCTGACCAAGCTGCAGGACGTGGAGCTGCGCCACATCGCCCGCGGCCGCGTGCTCCGTCCCAAGAACCAAGCCGCCGTGCAGCAGGCCGTCGACGCCCTCGCCCAGACCCACCAGAAGCTGCTGCCAGCGCTGCTTGCTGGCGCCGATCTCGACTACCTGCGCGACGTCTATCCCTTCCACCCAGCCCTCATCGAGATGTTGGTGGACGTCACCTCGCTCATGCAGCGCGAGCGCTCAGCCCTGCGATTGCTCTACGAGCTGCTGGTGCTGCACTACCCCAAGCTGCCGCTGGGAGAGTTCCTGCCGGTCGGCTCGGCTTTCGCCGCCATCTTCCCCGAGTCCGGCGTCGAGGCGAGCAAGAAAGTCGAGCTCATGCAGGACCTCCACCACCAGTACTACACGCGCCTCGCGCCAGCCATGCAGCTCATGGTCGAGGACAGCGCCACAGCGTTCGACGAGGAGCGTCGCCGCGCCCTCGAGCAGCTCGTCAAGACGGTGCTCCTCGCCGAGGTCTCGCCGCGCCTGAAACAAAGCGGCCTCACCGTCGAGCGTTTGGTCCAGCTCAACTCGGTCGACGTCGAAGGCGAGACCTTCCGCGGTCGCGTGCGGGTGGCCGAGACCGACCTCTTGACGCTCTCGCAGAAGGTGCCGGACCTGCAGGTCGCCGGGCAGGGCAAGACCGCCCTGGTGCGCTTCGTCCTCGGCCGCGTCAGCTTGGGCGAGATCCTCAACCGCGCCCGTTCGAAGGTCGACAACCCGGCCTC
Organism: Myxococcota bacterium; assembly: GCA_034002465.1. Lineage (GTDB taxonomy): Bacteria > Myxococcota_A > Bradymonadia > UBA4248 > JAVFAO01 > JAVFAO01. The sequence goes on along the minus strand of JAVFAO010000191.1, from coordinate 10,416 downwards.
TCGTTTCAAGGTGTTCTGGGTTGCTCTGAAGGCGGCCCTGGGCATCGATAACCTGCGCGGCTTCGAGGAGGGGGCCCTCAACGAAGGCGACTGGGAGCTGAGCTGGCGGCGCACGCGCCGAGCGGGACGGCTCAAGCTGGGCAACGTGCGTGAGATGGTTTACGACGACTTCGAAGCGCCCCCAGGCGCCTTCAAGGTCCTGGTGGACTATCCCTGGGACGAGCCCGGTCACACCGTCGACGAGGACCGGCTGCGCGCCACCAACGTGCGCAAAAACAAAGGCCTCTTGTACACCGTCTGCTGGCTGCCGCGGCACCTGAGCCCCACCGAGTTGGGCGTGCTCACCGAGCTTGCCGCCGTGCGCCACCTCATGTCCGAAGCAGGTCAGGCAGACCTCCTCGAGACGCTGGGGCCGCAAGATCGAAACAAGGTGCTCGACCAAGCCAGCGTGCGCGAGCGGACGCTGCGAGGCCAGCTCGACGAGCTGTTGCGGGAGGTCTACGTTCGTCACGGCGAGTTTTTGGCGCTCATCAGCGACGTCGACGGCAGCAGGCCGCGCGAGACCTTGGCCGAGAACCTCGAGCACATCGCCACGCTGCTCATGGATCGGCGCTACCCCCAGCACCCCCATTTTCTCGCCGAGCCCAAGAAGGCGGAGCTCAACGTGCTGCTCGACTGGATGGTCAAGGCGGGCGAAGCCAACGTCTCCGTGGCCTACGAAGAGTCGGTGGCGCGGGTGCTCAAGACCCTCGGACAGCCCCTCGAGCTGGTCAACCTCGGTCAGACGAAGGCTTCGCTGCGGCTGGACTCCCGCTACATCAAGGACGTGTTGCAGAAGACCGACAAAGACTCGCTGGCCTGGTCCCCCGTCGCCGAACACCTGCGCGACACCTACGGTTTCCAGCCGCTGGTGATTGACCTCTTCCTCTGCTTCCTCTGCCAGCGCGACCACCGTGCGCTGGGGCCAGTGGACGCCGAGCCTGTGGAGGTCAAGTTGGGCATGCCGCAGAGCGTGCCGCTGCGCTTGCAGCGGGGCACCTTGGTCGGCGCCGCGGAGTGGCACCGTCTGCGCGAGCTGGGCAACCTGCTCTTCGAGGAACCCAGGCCAGCGGCCCACCGTTCCCTCCAGCTCCAAGACAGCTTCACGGCCAAGCTCAAGGCGCACGCCAGCCGCAAGCGCGGCATCATCCAAGCGCTGCACCAACGCCTGGTCACCCTCGGAGCCGAAGGGACGGCGCGATTGGAGGAGCTGGCCACGGCCAACGGCCGCCTCGCGCCACTTGCCCAGTCGAGCAGCGACAGCAACGTACTGCTGGCCGCGTTGCTCGCAGCTTGGCCAGACGAGCCGAGCGATCCCTTGCGTTCGTTGGTGCATGGTATCGAGGCCCAGCGCGACGCCCTCGCCGAGCTCAACGAGAACGCCCGCCGCAACCTCCAGGCCGCGCTCAATCACCCCACGCTGGGCCACGAGGTCCAAGACCACCTGCAGGCGCTCGAGGGACGTTTGGCGGCGCCAGAGACGCAGCAGCCACTCAGCAAAGAATGGCTGAGCGGCTGGAACAAGCGCGCGCAACAGCTCATCCAGAGCCTGCTCGAGGTGGTGACGCCACCGCCGCCGCCGGCGCCGCTCCCCGAGCCCGAAGTCATCGCTCCACCCAAGGACTCGACCAAGCGGCTCTGTGAAGGGCGCCTCAACCCCACCGATCCCGACGCGGTGAGCGACTTTTTGGCTCAGGTCAGGCAGGCCCTCGCAGGGCTCAGTGACGGCGAGGTCCGGGTGGTGCTGCTGCGACAGGAGGGCGACGCGTGAGCGCTTCGCAACTGCTTTTGAGGCGCTTGCTGGAGCAGGCGGGTGGCGCCGCCGAGTCCGGCTATGTGCTGGTGATCGATGGAGAGGGGCTGGAGAACCTGCCCAGCGAGATCCAGACCCCCCGGGGCTCGTATGCTGTGCACCGCGCGGGCACGGAGCTGGGGTTGCGACACCTCCTATGGAAGGCCCGAGGGGCGCCGTTGATTGCGGTGCTGCCCGAGGCGTTGGCCTTGCGGATCCAGAAAGCGCCAGACCTGCTGCGACGGGCCCGCAACCAACGCGTCCACGCCTTGGCGGTGAATGATGTGCTGGAGGTGGTCTTGGGGGTGCGGGTGGTGGGGGCCGAGACGCCTTACATGCAGCAGCTCGCACTGGAGCATGTCGATTGGCTGGGCCTCGCGTTGAGCCAGCGGACGCTGCCAACGGTGATCGATCGGCGCTTGCTGACGGAGTTGCTGGTGGACGCCAGCGTCGGGGAGCAGGTGCGCAAGCGCAGCCCAGCAGAGCTCTTGGCGGCGTGGGTGTTGGAGCCGCCTCAATGGTCTGCAAACGTCAGTCAGCTCGTGCGCGAGGCCTTGCCTACTTTGCATGGCGACGAGGGCCGACTCCTGGCCTGGGCGCTGGACGCAGCCGAGACGAGGCTGCGCCAGCTCGTGGTGCATGGCGCGGTGCTCACTGTCGAGGCGGCCGAGCTGCCAAAACAGGCTTGGGGCCCGCTCTACCATGCGGCACAAGCGCCGCCCCTGGAGATGGACCGACGCATCCTGAGGCGCACCCTGAGCCGGCTCTGCGATGAGACCTTGAGCGTTCTCGGGGAGCGCTGTGCGGCTCTGTTGGGCGAGGCGGATCGCCTCGGCCGCGAGACGCTGACCCCGACGCAGCTTCAGACCAGCCAGGTGCTGCCCTTGGCCTTTGCCGATCGCTGCCATTCGCTGGCCCAGAAGGCAGCGGCGGGCAAGGCCATCTCGTCTGCAGAGCTCGGCTGGCTCAGCGCCCACCGCGCGGCGCGCTTGCAGCGCGCGGAGCTGGCGGTCCTCGAGGAGCTCGCCAGGCTGTCGCGCTACCTCGACGAGCCCGTCAGTCCCAAGTCCGAGCTGCTCGAGCAGGTGCAGGCCTATCAGCGCAATGGCGCCTTTGCCGACTTGGCCGTGAGCCAGCTCAGGCGGGCCATGGCAGGCAGCGCGCTGTATCACGCCGAGGCCAAGAAGGTCTTGGCGGCGGTACGGGAGCGGCGCGATCGGGAGAACGAGCGCTTCGCGAAGGCCCTTGCCTCGGGCTACGAAGCGGCGCTGCACAGTGAAGGGCTGACACCTCTGCATCGGCTTTGGAAGCGGGTCGTCGCGCCGATGTGGCAACAGGACGCGCAGGCCCGGCTCTACCTCGTGGTCTTGGATGGCTGCAGCTACCCGGTGTTTCTGGAGCTGCTCTACGCGCTGTCGCAAGACAGCGCCTTCCCGCTTGGCATCAAACCAGCGCACGATGGGCGCGTCAGCGGCCTGCCTGCTCTCTCTCCGCTTCCGACGGTGACCAGCCACGCTAGGGGTGCCATCTTCCTGGGTGAGCTGCCGCAGGACGCGTTGTTTGGCGAGACTGAGCAGGACGAAGCCAAGACCGACAAGGCGCGCTTCAACCAGAACGCGTGGCTGCTTGGGCGCAGCCGCAAGCTCTTCCTCAAGGGTGACCTGGGCGACGGCGGAATGGCGCTGCTGCAGGCACTGGGCGACGAAAGTGTGGAGGTGGTGGCGGCAGTGTTCAACGCGGTGGACGATCAGATCGCCTCCTCGAACACGGGCTCCACCGTGCGCTTGCTGCCGACGGACATCACGGCTTTCAAGCCCAGCATCCAGGCGGCCGTCCGCGCCGGGCGCCGCGTCCTGCTGAGCGCCGACCACGGCTTCAGTCCCTTCGTCGACAAATCGTTACGGGTCGCAGCAGGCAAGACCTCGCGCTTTCTTGCGTTGGACAAAGGCGAGTCGCCCCCGGAGGGATTCGTGGAGCTCGAGCTCGGTGCCTTGGGGGGCGTACCGGCGCGGCGCGCCTTTGCCTGGCGTTCTGGCATCTACCTTGGCAACCCACAGGTTGGATTCCACGGCGGCTGCAGTTTGGAGGAGATGGTGGTGCCGCTGGCTTGGTTGGAGCGCGAGGGGCTGCATGCTGACGAGCCAAACTGGTGGTTCGGGCGAGGCGTGCTGTTGCCAGCCCCAGAGCCTCGACCAGTACCGCCGCCCATCGTCACGCCGTTGCCCTCGGACGAGGTGAAGCCGAAGACCGCGCAGCGTTCGCTCTTCGAGCCGGCGGAGAAGGCTGGGCGACTGGGTCTCTCCGAGTCGTTGCTGGCGCGGCTGAGCAAGGACGAGAAGGCGGTGTTGGTCCTGCTGCAGGAGAACGGGTCGGCGCGCGCCAGCGAGCTCGCCGAGCGGCTGGGCAAGAATCCCGGCCGGCTCAACGGGCTGATGCGGACCCTGCGCAGGACCTTGCACGGCGAGGGGCTCGTCTTGTTCAGCGATGAGCTCTTGCCCAGCGGAGAGACCCTGTATCGGTTTGGACTCAACGAGATAGGAAAGGGGGACGCATGACGGCGCTTTCCGAGTCCGCCATGATTGTGAGCGCGCTACGCAGCGGGGTGGTGCCCAGCGCGGGGCTCGAGCACCTGGTGACGGGGCTCGACGCGTTGGTGGCTGCGGTGGACGACGAGCTGGACTTCGTCGCCAGCGGCAAGGGCGTGTCGAAGTGGCTGCGGGGCGAGTATGGGGCGGGCAAGACCTTTGCGGCGCGCTACCTCTGCGCCCACGCGCGCAGGCGGCAGTTTGCCACCGCCGAGGTGCAGGTGTCCATCAACGACACGCCACTGCATCACCTCGAGACGGTCTATCGTCGCCTGATCGAGCGCTTGGAGACGGCGGCGGACGGCCCCAACGCCTTCCAGGCCATCGTCGAGGGCTGGCTCTACCAGGTTGGCGACGAGGTGACGCGGCTGCGCGGCATCAGTGAGGACGATCCTGCCTTCGCCGACGCCACCGAGCAGCGCCTCGAGGACAAGCTCGCCGAGCTTTCGCGCCGCAACCCCGCCTTCGCCCAGGTCTTGCGGGCCTACCACCGGGCCACGCACCAAGGTGATTTTGCGACGGCGCAGGGCCTGCTGGCCTGGCTCGCTGGGCAGCCGCACAGCGACCACTCGGTGATGAAGTCGGCGGGGGTCAAGGGCAAGGTGGACGGCCAGGCCTCGCTGACCTTCTTGGCGGGGCTACTGCTGCTGCTGCGCCAGTCAGGCTATGCTGGCATGGTGGTGGTCCTCGACGAGGTCGAGACCATCCAGCGCATGAACGCCCAGACCAGAGAGAAGTCCCTGAACGCACTGCGTCAACTGATGGACATGCTCGCCAAGGACGAGCTGCCTGGGCTCTATCTGGTGATCACGGGCACCCGAGATTTCTATGAGGGGTACAAGGGGCTCAAAGCGCTGGCGCCGCTCTATCAGCGCGTCCAGGTGAAGTTTGGCGACGACGCGCGTTTCGATAACCTGCGCGCGCCCCAGGTTCGCTTGCTACCCTTCAGCCGAGAGCGGCTGCTCACGGTAGGCGGCAAGCTTCGGGAGCTCTACCCCGCCAAGAATCCAGCGCGAATATCGGCCAAGGTCGACGACGCGTTCCTCGAGGCGCTCGTCGCGCAGGTGACGACTGGCTTCGGAGGCGAGCTGGCCCTGGCGCCCCGGCTCTTCTTGCGGGAGCTGGTCGACGTCATGGACCGAGTGGATCAGCACGACGCCTATGAGCCTCGCGAACACTATCGGCTCGACCTCGACGACGAGACCAAGCTCAGCCCCGAGGAGCTGGCGGCGAAGCACGGGCGCAGCCTCGAGGCCGAGGAACCTGCAGCCCGGCCCGTTGACGCCGTCGTCAGGAAGCCGCGCAGGCTCGACGCTTGACCATGGGTGGCTTTCTACGTCTTCATCCGCATTTGCGGCACGCGGTGCTCCATGAGCTGGGGTGGCGTTCGCTTCGGCCGGTGCAGGAGCTCACCATCGACGCCGTCCTCGATGGGGACAACTGTGTGGTTTTGGCGCCGACGGCAGGGGGAAAGACCGAGGCGGCCATTTTTCCGGTGCTCTCCAGAATACTCAGCGAGGAGCCGCCGCCGGTCGCTGCGCTCTATGTCTGCCCCATTCGGGCGCTGCTCAACAACCAGGAGGAGCGGCTGCGGAGCTATGCCCGGATGGTTGGGCTGGAGGTCTTCAAGTGGCACGGCGATGTCAGCGACTCCCGCAAGCAGGGCTTTCGTGAGGCGCCAACGCACGTGTTGATGACGACGCCAGAGTCGCTAGAGGTCATGATGATCAGCGCGCGCACCGACGCGCGGGCGCTGTTTCGCGGGCTCTCGATGGTGATCATCGACGAGGTACATGCCTTCGCGGCGGATGATCGCGGGGCGCACCTGGCGGCGCTGCTCGAGCGCCTCGTTGCCCTCTGCGAGCGCGATATCCAGCGCATTGGTTTGTCTGCAACGGTGGGCAACCCCAGGGTGATTGGGCAGTGGTTGCAGGGCTCGAGCGCGCGACGTTTTCGGCTGGTTGACCCGCCGAAGGCACCGGCTTCGCGCGATTTGAGGGTCGAGTACTGCGAAGACCTGGGGCAGGCCGCGATGGCCATCGGTCGGCTCGCGCGTGGCAAGAAGAGCCTCGTCTTCGTCGAGAGCCGCTCGAAGGCCGAGCGCGTGGCGCACGCACTCGGCGCCTCTGGCGTCGAGGTCTTCATCCACCACAGCGCAGTGAGCCGGGCTGATCGGGCGCTGGCCGAGGAGCAGTTCGCGGGTGGGGAGAACACCGCCATCGTCTGCACCTCGACCATGGAGCTCGGCATCGATGTAGGCGATCTCGACCAGGTGCTGCAGCTCGACGCTCCTGCTTCGGTGGCGTCCTTCCTCCAGCGGCTCGGGCGGACCGGGCGTCGCGAAGGCAGCCGCGCCAATTGCACCTTTTTCTGCCTCTCCCCCGAGGCGCTGTTGCAGAGCGTCGCCATCCTGCGCCGCGCCCAGGCCGGCTGGGTCGAGGACGTGCGGCCAGCGGCGCACGCGATGCACGTGCTCGCCCATCAGCTCATGGCGCTGCTGCTCCAAGAGGGAGGGCTCTCACGGCATCGGCTGCTGCCCTGGGTGCACGCCGCCTATCCGTTCTCGAGCGTCAGCGACGCGCGCTTCCAAGAACTCGTCGACACGATGCTCGAGAGGGACATTTTGTACGAAGCCGATGGCGTCCTGTCGCTGGGGGCCAGGGGGGAGCGGCTCTACGGGCGCAAGAACTTCTTCGAGCTCTATGCGGTTTTCACCGCGCCACCCGTCATGCGTGTGGTGCACGGCAAGGAGGACGTTGGCTACGTGCAGGCACAGTTCGTCTCGATGCACGAGCGCGAAGACGGTCCGCTCTGCTTTCGCCTCTCGGGTCGCGCGTGGGAGGTGATGCGGGTGGAGTGGGGGAGGGGCGTGCTCAGCGTGCGCCCAGCCGAGCGAGGCCGTGTGCCGACCTGGTTGGGGCAGCCCGGCGTGCTCTCGGCACCACTGTGTCAGTCGATGATGCAGGTGCTCCTCGAGGCGGGCGAGGAATCGACCTGGCTAGCGCCTGCTGCTGCGCTCGAGCTCGCGTCGCTGCGCGAAGGCTATGAGGGTTTGCTGGAGGCCGGCAGCGCGCCGCTGGAAGACACTGCAGAGGGCGTCCAGTGGCACACCTTCGCGGGTGGAGCCGTGAATCGCTTGTTGGCCGTAGGCCTGGAGCAGGAGAGCGGACAGAAGTGGGTCTCTGGGAACCTCTCGGTGAAGGCCAAGGACCTGGGTTTCGTCGCGGCCCAGCAGGCGATTGAGAGGCTGGGCGAGTTGCCGTGGGAGCGGCTCGCCGCCGAGGCGGCCCAGGGCATGGTGCGCGGTGCCATCAGTAAGTTTCAGCCTTGTCTGCCCGCATCTGCAGAGGCGCGTTTGCTGGCGGAGCGCCTCCTCGACCTACCGGGCACCCTGCGCTTTTTGTCGTCAGTCACGGTGAACGGGCGTCGTCCTTCTCAGCGACCCCAAGGTCTTCGGCTGGTCGAAGGGGACGAGCGCGGGCTTCGGAGCCTGGAGCTTCCATTTGCAGCACACGCAGAAACACTGAGCCCGAGCAAGCCAGTGCACTGGATCGACAGCCTGCCGGCGCTGCAGGCGACGGTCGAGGCGCTGCGGGGCGAAGCGGTGCTGGGGCTCGACGTGGAGACCACGCTGGACCTCGGGACGCTGTGCTTGCTGCAGGTGGCAGCGTCCAGTGCGACCTACTTGATCGATCCCTTGGCGATCGCCGAGCTCGGAGCGTTGGCGGTGGTATTTGGCGGCGCGCATCCAGTCAAGGTCATCCACAACGCTCGCTTCGAGCGGCGGGTATTGTCGGCGGTGGGCCTGGCTTTGGACGGCGTCTTCGACACGCTGGAGGCTTCGAAGCGAGCTCACGGGGCGGACGCTTTCGGAGGCCACAGCCTGGCCTCTGTCTGTGAGCGCGAGCTTGGCGCGCCCCTCGACAAGAGCGAGCAGACCTCGATTTGGAGCCGTCGGCCGCTGTCGCCCGAGCAGCTCCGCTACGCGGCGCTGGATGCCGAGGTTTTGCTGCGCTTGTATGAGCGCTTCAAGCCAGAGGGGTGAGACGGCGGGCGAGCCTGGGTAGGATCACTTGCCGTGACCATGTGGAGAGTGCACCACGAAGAGCACGAAGGGCACGAAGAAGGGCAGGGGGTGGAGAAGAGAAGATGGGCTTGGGAGGGTCGCGGCATGCCGTGACCGCCTGAGGCCTTGGAGGGTCAGGCGTTGCACCACGAAGCGCACGAAGGGCACGAAGAAGGGCAGGGGGTGGAGAAGAGAAGAGGGGCTTGGGAGGGTTCCGGCATGCCGTGACCGCCTGAGGCCATGGAGGGTCAGGCGTTGCACCACGAAGGGCACGAAGTGCGCCATGAATGGCCATGAATGTCGCCCCTACTCACGCCCACCGCCAGCCCCAGACACAGGCGCACACCCCTCTTCATCCAACTCTTCGTGCACTTCGTGTCCTTCGTGGTGTCTCTTCCTCGCGGCTCTCGTCCGGTCTCTAAGCCAATCCGAAGGCTCCCCACCCAAACCTTCCCTTTCTTCGTGCACTTCGTGTCCTTCGTGGTGCATCCCGCGCCAACCGCGGTCAAACAGCGCACTGGGCTGGGGTCGCCTGCAGCGGATGGCTTCAAACGAGCGGACAGCGGGCGACATGAATGTCGCCGCGGCGCGACCGCTCAGGCGGGCTCGGTCTCTTCCTCGAGCTCGCCGCCGGTGTTGGGGTCGACGTCGTGGGCGGGACGTCTGCGCTGGTGGTAGAGGCGCATGGCGTCGTTTTGTTGGAGGATGGGGCGCAGCAGTTGGGCGCGGGTCTCGGCCTGCTCGTCGCTGCCGTAGTGTGCGATAATCCAGGAGAAGATGACGATGAGGGCGTTGTCCGCGCGGGCGCGGGCGAGGGTCACATCGGCGTTGCTGAGCTCGACCTTGGGGGTGGTCTGCAGGGCCTCGTCGAACTTGTCGACGGTCTCACGCAGGCGCTTGGGCAGGTCGCCGAGTGGGACGAGCGCGAGCTCTGGGGCGAGCTCGCCCTCGAGCATGTCGAGCAGGCGGCGGCCGTAGGCGATTTCTTCGGGATAGGAGCTGTGGGTGATGGCGTAGACGCCGTTGGGCAGGGTGGCGTTGCGGATGCGCTCTGCGGCGCGGCCGCTGTCTTGGTCGGGGAAGGCGGCCATCTGACCGGCGAGGATGGTGTCGAAGGCGCCGACGATGCGGTCGAAGAGCTTGTCGAGCTCGCGCAGGGTTTGGCCGATACTCGAGTTTTCGGTGGCTTTGGCTGCGTCGAGACGCACGCGCAGGTCGATCGCGGTCTTGGCGCGCGCAATGCCGTCATCGATGAGGACGACGAGCGCGTCGAGTCCGAGCTGCACGGCGAGCTTTCGCAAGACACCGAGGGCGTAGAGGATGCGGCCAGGTGGAAGTCGATACAATGTGAACAGATCGCGGTATTCCATTGGACTCCTTCGAATGGGTGCTGAGTGCCGCGACGAACGGCGCTCGGGGTGAGAGCAAGTTGCCATAGTCTCGCTTTCTGAGTCAAGCGCGAAGGTGTTGGCGGTGCTTGTTGGGGAGATCCGGTCGAATCGGGTTGAGCCCTCGTTTCGAAACAATGGAATGCAACCAACTGGAGCGGAGTCTGCGCGTGTGCGTTAACGCATGCCAGGTGCTCAGGACGACTCTCCAGGCGTGCGTTGCATGCACGCAAAGATCGAGGGGAAGGCTGAATCTTTCTTTCTGATTGCCTAAAATTGTTGAGTGTTTCTGGGCTTATCGTGTTTCTTGAGCGTACAATTCTATTGTTGACTGGTGTGTTTTGTTATTTTTATGCAGAATCATGTTTATGAATCGAGTGATTTTACGTTCATTGGACGCAAAACGCGAGGGTTGGGTCGATCTTTTTGCGTGGTGCTCACGCCAATTTTGGAGGTTGACCCGAAAATTTTGCGTGGCTCGCACGTAAAATTGGTGGGTGGAGTCAGTCTTTTTGCGTGGTGCTCACGCCAATTTTGGAGGTCGAC
>JAVFAO010000190.1:0-12676 GCA_034002465.1 Myxococcota bacterium | reverse complement strand
AGTGTCCCGGAACACTCTCGTACTATATCATGTGCGTTGTCCAGTGTCACGAAACCCTGGTTGGCCAGTGCAAGATGGGAGCGCTTGTGTCCCGGAACCCTCGCGAACGATATCAAGAGCGTTGTCCAGGGTCCCGGAACCCTCACGAACGATATCAAGAGCGTTGTCCAGGGTCCCGGAACCCGAGGTCGCTCACGAGGGTTGTTCGTCCAGTCCTGGCCCCTCGTTCCTCGCCCCTCGCTCCTCGCCCTGCCCCGCGGTCCGCCTCAAAAGTCGAAGATTCTGTCGACCAACTCGGGCTGGTCGACGAAGGGGTTGCGGTTGCCTTGCGCCTCGAAGGCGCCTTGGTTGCGCGCTTGCTCCCGCGCGTCGACAGGGTCCTCTTCGTGCCACAGTCGCATCTCCGCTTCGATGGCGTCGTCCATGCTCATTTCATAGCGCACGGCCATGTAGAAGTGCACACGGGCCAGGTCGCCGCGGCGTTCGGGGCGCACCTGCATGTGGCAGTCCTCGTCTTTCTCGAGGTTGCCCGTGGGGCAAGCGGGGTTGCCGCTGCCGCCAGGGACCAAGCCCAACTGCGAGCGCTCGTCGATCCTACAGTTGTTCTCGCGTTGGCAGAGCGTGCTGCCGAAGGGGAAGTGCCAGCGTGCGTTGTTGACCTGGGCGTCGGACGGGAATAGGTGGTGGATATCACCCTCGGCGGCGACAAATTCTGGACTCCCGTCGCCTAGGGCCTGGCGCAGGTGGTAGCGCGCCCAGGTGTGTTCTGTGTTCAGGGAGCAGGAGATGCGATTGCCTTCGGCGTCAGTACAGTTGTTGCCAGGGGTGCGGGAGCCGTTGGCGTCGACGCTGCGGCCGGTGTAGAAGCACTCGATGCGGCCATTGATATCGTCGATGCCCCCGATGGCGTAAATGTAGTCGCGGGCGCCATCGTAGCCCAGCGGGGTGTGTCCGCTCAGCACCTGTTGATGCAGGGCCTCGCGCAGCGCGGGGCCGACGAGCACGTCCGGGTCGAGCTCGTCGTCGACTTGCTCCAGCTCAGCCAGCTCGTCGCTGTCGGGGCCCTCGTCTGGGCTTTCGTCGGGGATGAGGTCGGGGCTCTCGTCTGGGTCGAGGTCTGCGTCTTCGACGTCGAGCTCAGAGGGGGTGTCGCCGTCATCGCTGAGCTCGGGGGCTTGGTCGAGGTCTGGCTGACCATCGAGCACATCCTCGACGGAGTCTGTCTCGGACACCGTGTCAGCAGGCGGGCGTGGCGTCTCGTCGTCACAGCCAACGACCTGGACGAGCACTGTCAGGGCGGCGAAGGCGAGCGCTAGCCCGAACGCAGAGCGAAACCTGGAACCGAAGACTTTCATGCGCGCTTTCCGCAGTTTAGGGCCGCCACATGCGGCACCTGCAGGCTAGCAGCGCAAGCGCCTCGCGGCAACTGCAATCCTCGTTTCGAGCCAGCCCCTCGGCGTGCTTGGTGCCACCCAAGCGTAGTCCGTTCGAGCCGTGGAGGCTTTAGCGAGGGGCAGGGGCTGGCTTCGGGCGGCTCGCTGCGAATTGGATCAGGTATTCCAGAAGGAAGTAGGCTGCATAGGCAAAGGCGAGCCAGGGGAGAAATCGGATGCGGTCCTGCAACTCCAGTGACTGGAGCAGATCCCAAGTCGACGACGCTGAGTTGAAGCCGTAGATCGCACTCGCCGCCCCCAACATCAGGTACGCCAGTTTGGGCCTGGGTGCAGGCGTGGAAGCGGAGCGAAGCCACTCCCGGAGCTCGGCGAGCGTGCTCTGACCCTGCATTCGCTTCTGAAGCATCGTTTTCCACGGGTCTTGCTGGAGTCCTTGTGCGGCGCGCTCCTTGAGCAGCATCTCAATCCGCAGGCGCTCGGACCAAGCGATAAAGCTCTCCCCTCGAAAGCGCTTGACCAACAGGCCTTCCTCACTGAACTCCACGCTCCGATAGCTGCGCAAGGCTGCAGACAGCTGGATCATCCCAATGGCAGCAATGAGCGCATACGAGAGGTAACTGCCCAGCAGACTGTGTCCCATGGCGACCACGAAGAGACCGCCGTAGAGCACGGCCGTTTGGCCCAATCGAAACGCCGGATGCGTGCGAAACGAGGGATGCAGCTCCAGCAGGAAGAGCGCCGAGAAGCTGAGCAGCAGCATCGGTATCCCAAAGACGAAGCGCAGCCATCCCATCAGGACTGCGACCAAGACCAAGAGCGCTGCGCCCAAGCCCAGACGAAGCGCTGCTCCCGATTCGCGAAACGTAGGGCGCTCATGCTCTGTCTTGGCATCCGGTGCCTGCAGCCGCGCTCCGCCGAGCTCGGCGGCCTTCAGCAAGTCCAAAAGCGCATCCAGAGCGACCGTTTCGAAGTGCTTGCTGGCGCGGGCGAGGACCTCGACCAGAGGGCGACTCGCAGCGTTGGGCGTGGCCGCCAAATGGACGCTCTGCCAGTCTCCCGAGGTGGCCACAGCGAGCCCTGAGACTTCATCTTCGCCTGCCGTTCGACCGCGCAGCTCCACGCCCAAACGTGCGTCCGTCCGTTTGGCGCCGTCCTCGGCGAGCTGTGAGAGCATCACGCTGAGCTGCGGCCACTCGATGCACCACAGCGTCTCTTGCTCAACCTCGAGCTTCAGTCCCTCCGCGTCCCACCGCAGTCGCTGCGAGCCCACCGAAAGCTCGCCGCTTTCCAAGCCATCCCTCGCTTCGAGCAAGGCTTCGAGTTCGGTCATCGCTTTGCGCCCAACTGAATCTTGTGACACGCCGAATCCTCCCGGTTCTCCGTCATGCTCGCTCAGCCTCGCGATCCTTGCGGACGCTGTCAACACAGCGGCATTCGCTCATCTTATGTCCCCTTGTCTGCTGAGTTTCCTACTCCTATGATAGCCCGCACGAGTTCACCCGAACTCCGAGCCCCGGTTCGCGTCGTTTGGAATACTGCGCTCCCTCAGTCCTGCCAGGCTCCCGACGTTGCCCGTGCACTCGGCGGCTGTGGGCATGCAGTCCGTCTTGGTGCTGCTGCAAGACTTTGCTCCATCCCTCTTAGAGGACTTGGGTCACGTGAACGAATCGAAAGTGAGCGAACGAGAGCAATTGACCTTCCTCCCGGAAGCCGACTTCGAGGCGCTCGCGCGCCTCGAGCTCGACCACGAGCGCAGCCTTCTGCTGGAGGCCGACAGCGTCGCCTTCATCAAGGGTGACGACGAGACGCGCTTCAACCTCGACCGTAGCCTCGCCGTGCAGCTTTCGCGTGCCAACGAGCAGCTCCTCGTCGAGCTGCGACAGCGCAGCAGCGAGGGATGGCAGCGCCAGCGCCTGCTTGGTCCGTATTCAGGAATCGACGGTCTCGCCCCAAGCTATGCAGGCAACGCCGACGGCCGACTGTGGACCGTCGACACCCAAACCCTGCGCACGCTGCTCGCTCGCCTGCGGGCGAGTATGCAGCTCGACGGTGGCGAGAACTGGCTGCTGCCGACCCCCGCGCCCAAATCAGCCTTCGAGCAGCGGCTGCAGCGGCTGCTGGCCAACGCCACTCCTGCCCCGAACGGCTTGTCACTGAAACAGGAAGCGTCGCTTTTGCGAATCCGCCAAGGCCGCTCGCAAGCGACCAGCCTGCTCTTGCTGGTGGCCACGCTGGGAGCGCTGACGCTCTCGCTCGTCATTGCCACCAAAGGGACGTCGCATACGCTCCAGGGCGTCGTCGGCTTCGGGCTGCTCACCTTTGGCCTCGCCGTCGGAACGGCCTACTCGTTTTGGTTCTACGGCACGAGGACCCTGGTGGCCCTGAGTGAGGTCGAGCTCATCGCGCCGACCCCCTTCCCTTCGCCGATTCAGGTGCTCGGCATCTCGGCCGCCAACGTGACCTGGGTTCCAGGTTCAGAAAGGCCGCCGATGCGGGACGGGACACCCAGACGCTCGGATCTGCACCTGCACTACCTCGATTCAGCAGGAAAGAGCGTCAGCAGCCGGTTGGGCCTCGACCTCAACCCCTTCGATGCCGATTGGGTGGCGCAGGTCATCGCCGTCTGGTTTGGAGTCGAGCCGCTCTCGACGGAGCTGAGCAGCGAGCGCAACCGCTGGCCAATGGTCGATGAAGAAAGTGACGAGCAGTCGCTGTTCAGCGTGCGGCCCTCGTCGACCATCAGCATCACGAGCCTGAAAGGGAAACCACTCAAGGTCGATCGTCGCAAGGTCTCGAAGGTCGAGTTCCTCGTCGAACCGACAGTGCTGCGGGTCGCGCTGCAACGTGACACCGGCAGCTGGCGACAGTTCTATGCGTTTCCCGAGTCGTGGCAAGGTCGCGCTTCAGAGCAAGGAATCCAGCTCGAGCCGGCCGAGATGCTGCGCCTCTATGCCCACCTCTCTTCCCTTCGACCCCCTCCCTGCCACTTCGATGCATCACGGTTGCGGCGAGGCCCCATCACGGCGGGCGTCCTCGAAGGCGAGCTGCATATCAGAATCCCCGGCCATCGCTCGACCTGGCTGCTCGGCGCGGGACTCGTGGGCCTGTTCAGCGGGGCGCTGCTCCTGGCCCAAGTGCCTTTGGCACCCATCGTCGTCTTCCTGGGGCCAGTTCTGGCTGCCACCTTGCTGGCGGCCTGGGACGCCCAGAAGTACTGGGTTGCTGACAGGAAGGGGGTTTGGAGCCAGAATCGGCTGGGGCGTCGCCTGCTGCTCAACGACCCTCGCAGTGCCAGCGCAGGCGCGCTGGGCGGGCGCAGCGACACTTTGGGACGCAAACGGGTGATGCTCGAGTCTTTCGGCTGGCGTTTCGTCTCCCCACCCCTTCCGGCTCAACAAGCGGACACCGTGGTGCAGCTTTTCGCCGACTGGTTCGGCTTCTCTGACCCTGCGGTCTTTGAGCGTTCTCAAGCTTCGCTCAGCGACGCATCGAAGCTCAAGCGCGCGGATGCGGATGACGATGACTTTCAGGAGGTCGAATCGGAATGATGAACACCGAAGCCCAAGCCGCTCTCAGCTTCCTCCCAGAAGCCGACTTCGAGACGCTCGCGCGCCTCGAGCTCGACCAGGAGCGCAGCCTCCTGCTCGAAGCCGACAGCGTCGCCTTCATCAGGGGTGACGACGAGACGCGCTTCCAGCTCGACCGTAGCCTCGCCGTGCAGCTTTCGCGTGCCGACGACAAGCTCCTCGTCGAGCTGCGACAGCGCAGCAGCGATGGCTGGCGCCGGCAGCGCCTGCTCGCTCCGTATTCAGGGATCGACAGTCTCGCCCTCAGCTATGCAGGCAACGCCGACGGCCGCCTGTGGACCGTCGACACCCAGACCCTGCGCACGCTGCTCGCGCGCCTGCGGGCGAGCATGCAGCTCGACGGTGGAGAGAACTGGCTGCTCCCCACAGCGGCCGCCAAGTCGTCTTTTCAACAGCGCCTGGAACGACTTCAGCGCACGGCGCAGCCAAGCGCTTCCGGCCTCCATTTCCAGGCGCGCCAAGGGCTCCTCGAGCTCCGACGCCCGGGTTCTTCGCTCGGGGCGGTGTTGTTGACGTTGCTGACGCTGGGGGCACTCTTCTTTTTTCTGCTGCTGTTGATGAAGCCTCACCGCGGCGTCGATGGCGTCCTCGTGGTCTTCGGACTCATCCCGACGATCTTGGGCTTGTTCAGCGCCCTCGCTTGGCGAGCGAGTCGGGCCAAGGTGTTGTTCAGTCTCAAAGACGATGCGATCGTCACGCCGATGCAGTTGCCATCACCGCTGCGCGTCTTGGGGGCGTCCACAGGTGAGCAGACGCTCTTCGTCTCTTGGAAGAATGCGCCAGCTCTCTCGCACACCTTGACCTCTGCTTTTGGTACCGCAGGCACGTCAGGCCGAGGAAAGCTCTGGTCGTCACGCTTGCACCTAGAGGTTCCAGAAAACAACGCCGTTCGTGAGGCGGCGCTGTTGACGACCGCTTACGCTGCCGAAGCCGATTGGATAACCCAGGTGCTCGCCTGCTGGTTTGGCGTCGATGGCGTCTCCACCGAGCTCAGCTCCGAGCGGAATCGATGGCCGTTGCTCGAGGACGAAGCCGAGGGGCAGTCGCTCTTGGAGGGGAACCGGCAGGAACAGGTGCTCACGATTCGAACGGCAAAGGGGACCAAGCTCGAGGTCGATCGTCGCCTCGTCGCAAAGGTCGACTTCGGTGGCGATGAGATGCGCTCCCACATCCTGCTCAGTGCAGCCGATGGAAGGAGGCGACACTTCTTCGCACGGCATTCTCAGTCTTCGTTCGGCCATTTTCAGGAAGAGGAAAAGAGAGGTGCCGGGACAGAGCTGGAGCTCAAGGAATTTCTGCGTCTCTACGCGCACCTGAGCGCACTGAGTCCGACCCCTTGCCGTCTCGATTCTGCCTCACTTGCTTCCTCGGCAGGGGTCAAGGCCATTGTCAGGGACGGGGAACTGCACCTGCACTGGGTCGGGAGCTGGAGCGGCTGGACGCTCGCAGCTTTGGCGGTGTTGGGGTTCAGTATCTTGCTCATCCTCGACGAACCGAAAGGGGGCAGCGCCTTTTTTCTAGTCCTCGGCTTGCCTTCCGTCATTGGCTTCGCGCTGGCGGCCTACTTCACCCGAGAGCACTGGGTGGCAGACAAGAACGGGCTGTGGAGACAGGGGCGACGGGAGCGAAGGTTTCTTGCCGCGCGACCACGGGCGGGCTGGGTGCTACCGGTGCCAGACCTACTGAAACGCAACATGCTCATGCTCGACACCTTCACGGCGCGCTTCGGTTCCCCACTGATGTCCGTCCGACGTGCAGAGGCGCTGCTCAAGCTCTTGGGTGACTGGTTCGGCTTCTCAGACCCGCCCGTCTTTCCTGCGGAGAAGCCCAACGAGAGTCCACAAGCGACGCTGACCAAGCTCAGCGATGCGCAAGACCTCTTCGCGCCGTCCTTGGACGACTGAGCGAGCTCGAGCGCAGCTGAGGAGCCGGACGTGAAACCTGGAAGCCGGCTCGCCATCGGTCGGTCCTTCATCACTGCTTGACAAGCGAGGCGAAGACCGAAACCTTGGTGGTGCAGGGCCGTTGTTGGCTCCTCGAAGAGAGCTGAGACATGGAACAGACAAAGCAGAGGCCGATGCCGGGCCTGACTACGGTGACGAGAGCGCTGCTGAGCATTCCGTCTGGCGCTCGACTCGCGCGCTGCCCCTCACCTCTTCTATGCGAGCTACCAAGGCGAGCAGCCGGTGTATCGCTATGCGCGTCGGGTCGACGGCGCATGGCAGTTCTTCGACATCGCCGAGCGTGACAATGTCTATGCCCAGGACCTCGCGCTCGCCATCACGCCAGATGACCAGGTCTTTCTGGCCTTTCCGGAGCTTGGCTCGGGGGGCCTGATGGTGATGCACTCGGTGCGCTGAGACAACGCGCCGTCGTCACTCAGGGTGCAGAGCCCCAGACCATGAGCAAGGCTCTGACCAGCTTGGTGGGTGCTGGTTTGGCGCTGATGGTGGAGATGGCATCGGCCTGTTGGCCCGAGAGCAGGGCTATGACCTGCCACTCGAAAGGTTGGCTCAAGGTGGGGCGCTCCCAGGCCTTCATGAAGCTGTTGGCCTCGTCCTGGGTCAGGCCGAGCTGCCGAAGCTCCCAGTCGAGGTCGCGGCGAAGCTCCGTGTCGGTGCGGAGTGCTTTCTCGAGGGAGCTGACCACGACCTCGGCGTTGGGGGCGAGGCTCTCGAACTGGTAGAGGCTGCCTTCGTGAGCCACCTGTCCCCAGCCGTATTCTATGGCTCTGAGGTTGCGCAGGAGCAGCTCTCCATCGCGGGTTTCCAGCGCGAAGAAGGCTTCGGTCTCGATGACGCTGTTGTACAGCAGCACCGGGGCGCGAAAGCCGTCCAGATCCAGACAGTGAGGCACTGTGCCCAGGTATTGAGGCAGACCGGCAGCTTCGCAGCCAAGGCTCGCATCCAGCCCCCAACAGGGTCCATCGTTGGCCTTGGGGGCCTTCTGGGCGTCGCAGCCTTCAGCGAGCACGCGCATCCTGCTCCAAGTGAAGCTGGGAGCAACCGCGGGCTGGACGCCGTTCCCTGGTGTTGGCCAGCGCTCTCGCAGATTGCCGCCGACCTGGGAGACGGTGACTTCGATGGCGGTGTCGAAGTCGTAGCTCGGTCCTGGGTGGAAGAAGAGCAGCGGCTTGGCGGGGGCTGCCCTATCGATGGGTTGGCTGTTCACGGGTGGCTTGAGCATGACCGCCGGAGGCGCGAAGTCGCTGCTCTGCAGCTCGAGTTTGCTGTCGTTGACCCTGATGACGCCCCACTCATGGATGGCGTAATCGGCGCTCTCAGCGCTCGGCCCCGCCGGTGGCGGCTTGGGGAGTGGCGTCGGTTGAGGCGGAGGCTCGACGACGGGCGGGGCGCTGACATCGGGCGAGGCTGTCGTGGCTGGCTTGGCTTCCACCTCTGGCGCAGTGGCGGGCGGCTGGGCTTGGCACGAAGTGAGGGCGAAGAGGCCGAGCAGTACGAAGGTTCTCATCATCGACTCCTGTCTCGCTCTGGGAGCGAGGCGCACACCTGACTGCGTCACTGCGCCTTTGGGTGAGACGCCAAGCGACCGCCAGTCGTGCTGTCCACGGTCGCGAGAGCGATACCCAAGCACGAAACCATGCTTGCAGTCGCGTGTGGTGCTGTCAAGCGGGGAACAGGCCAAGCGCCCAATCAACAAGAAGTTGGGGGAATCGGGCCAAGTGACCGATCGACAAGAAGTAGGGGCGGACCTGCGTGTCCGCCCTCCTTGTATACGCGCAACAAGCTCAGCCTTTGCTGTCTTCGAGCCAGCGCCCTTCTCCGAGGTGGAGCAAGTACTTGCTCTTGCAGCTCTCGCAGTGGGCTCGGATGGGTGGCTGTCCGCCGAAGCCCATCTGGGCAGCAAGGCCGACGGTATCGCCGACGATGCTTCGGGATTTGCACCGTGGACATTCTGGAGCGCTCGGATAGTAGCGGTTGCAGGCCTCCATCCAGCGCTCGGACTGCTCCTTCCAGGCCCACTGCGGGATGACGAAGGAGAGGCCCGAGTGGCTCATCCAGCTTCCTCGGTTGCGAACGGGAAACCAGATGTGGAAGTCGATGCGTACCCGAACGTCCTCGTTGTGTACGAAGGCGCTGAAGGCCTTGCGCACGATGGCGTCGACAGAGACGCCAGCGCTCGCCTCACTCAGCTTCATGGACTTGACGCAGTCCAGCGGTACCCTCCCCACGCTCTTGTCGATGAAGTAGAGAAACTGTGATGAGATGGCCAGCTCCGGGGCAACACCCACCTCTCCCGGCATGCTGGGGTGCCAGTGTACGTCCATGGGAGTGACAGGGGCGGACGCTTCGGGGAACTTGGCGCAGAAGGCCGCATCTCGTCGCTCACCCTGAGCGATGACGTCGTCCGGGTCGTCTGCCTCGACGGCGTGCACTTCCTTCCCCTCGACGATTTCGGCCAGCATCTGCTCTTCGCGCCGGGTCTGTCCGGCCTCGCTTGCCCAGTAGGCTTGGATGCGGGCCTCTGTCTCGGGGGAGGCTGGCTCTTTGGGCAAGAGGCGCTGCTCCAGTGCTGTCTTGAGCTCGCCCAACTGCAGTGAGAGCCAGATCCGCAGGGCCACCTCGAAGCTCTCCGCATCCTGTCGCAGCGCCGCAGGCAGCGCGCTTTCGAAGGCCGCAACCACCGCTGGCGCAGTGTTCTTGTCGTGAGAGGCGCTCACCAGCACCGCTACCACCACCCCCACCAGCAGCGCGAGCAGCGCCCAGTACCAGGTCCACATGATCCACACGACGATCGGTAGGCCTACGGCGAGGACGCCAGCAGCGCCGTTGACCAGAGCGCTCGAGCGGGCGACACCCGTACGCTCGCGACTCTGCTGCAACAAGCTCTCAAAGGCCTTGAGACAACGTTCGACCGCTTCGCTGTCCACGAGGGCAGCCGCGTCGGTGTTGGCCACCACGGGTTCGCCGGCACCAACCCCAGCCGTTGGGTCAGGCGCAGCAGTAGATGGCGAAGCGACTGCTGACGTCGTCATAGGTTCAGCAGGCGCGGCCTGCTCTGAGCCAAGCAGCGACGCCAGGTGCTTCTCATACTTGGCGTAGACGACCCCACACTTCGGGCACTCGTAGTCGGGCACGAGTCGGTCACTCTCTCTTCGTTGGTAGCCGCATTTGGGGCACAGGCGTGCGGAGCTGGATTGGGCTTGAGCTGGGGGCGTCATGGCCTGGGGCTGGGCGGCTGCTTCGCTCGCTTTCGTTGGCTCTCGCTCAGGGGGGAGCACGGCAGGTGCAGCGAGCATTTGCGGCGAGGGTGCAGGGACGGCATCCGCCTGGGCCTCGTCCCCCTCGACGCGAAGCACGACACCACAGCGCTCGATCCGAGCGCGGACTTGCTCCGCCTTCTCGATGCTGCTCTCACTGCGCAGCGTCGCAGGCAGGTGTCCGAACATCAGCTCTATGCGCGACGCGTCGGTTCGAAACAAGCCAGCCAACGCGGCGATGGCTTGCTCCTTTCGCGCCCCTGGAGCCAGGCCCACCATGACGATTCGATACGACGAGGCCATCCGTTCTTGCTTTTGTGTTGATTGGGTTGCTTTTGCTCTGGGGTGCTTTGCTGCGTCCGTGCTCCGGGTCGGTAGGGCGCGTCGCCGCTCGTCCAAGACGCTGGGTCAGCTTGGGTCGAAGCGCGTGGCTTCGGAGCTGCCCCCCAATCGGGATTGGAAAGAGGATTCGAAACAATGGCTTGCAATAGGCGGGCGTGCGAATGAGAATCCACTGTTGACGCCAGCCGCCGGACCCGAGCGGGGAAGCGTCACAGGGTTCTCTGGAGAATACTGAGACCGTTCGAGCTGTGCAAGCTCAGTTGAGGATTGCGACAATTGCGCTCGAAGAATGAAACATTGCAGCCGATCATTGGTTGCATGTTCGGCTGTGGGGCCGTTGGTCCTCTCGTTGCTTGCCTTGGAGTCATGAATGCGCGCTACCTCGCATCTCACTTCTGCAGTCGCTCGTGGTGCAAGTCGTCTGTCATTGGCGACGGTAGGCCTCATCTTGATGCTTTCGTCTATCCCGGCCAGCAGCGAGGAATCAGAGGCGTTCAACGCAGACGAGATTGTCGATATCGAAGAGCTCGACCTGGCAGCGCTTCTGGAGACACCGCTGGTCAGTTCGGCCTCGAAGCGTAGTCAGGCGTTGGACTTGGCACCCGCTTCGGTGACGGTGCTCGAGCAGGAGGCGCTGCGGGCACAGCCCTGGGCAAGCGTGAGCGACGCGCTGCGGCGCGTGGTGGGGGTGCACGTACTGCGGCCCGCTCCCAACAGCATCTACGTCTCGATGCGAGGGATAAGTGCCTACAACGACAACCACCTGCCCATTTTGCTCAATGGACGCCTCTTGTCGAACCACTCTGGAGGGCAGCCGCTCATCGCCTCGGTGCCCGTGCACGTAGCCGATTTGGAACGCATCGAGGTGCTGCGCGGCCCCAGCTCCACGCTGTATGGTGCCAACGCCTTCAGCGGTGTGGTCAGCCTCAGCACCAAGAAGCCCCTGGACCATCAGGGCGCAGAGGGGCAGTTCAGCCTCGAGACCCGCTATGTCGAAGAGAACGAGCGTGATCCTGCTGGTGCAAGCACCATCGCCAGCGGTGGCCGTGGCTACCTCGCCTACGGCTGGGCGAATGACGCTGAGACCATCGGCTGGCGCCTCAGTGGCGGCCTGAGCCACAACCCCGAGCCTTGGCCTGCACAGGCCTACGAACACGGCCTCTTTTCCTACTATGCGCGGAGCGATTTGCAGGTCGAGGCCGATGAAGACAGCAGCCTCAACGTCGGACTGTCCCACGTCTTCTCCGAGACTGACGTCAGCCTCTCTCCACTCGCCAAGACCTGGATGTATGCCGATTCGGAGCAGGCTCTCGATATTGGTCTGCAGCTTCGCAAGCTTGGGTTGGACGATCTCGACCTTTCGGTCAAGGCTGATCTCGCCCGGCACGCAGGCGCTGTCACTTCGGTCAAGAGTGATAGCAGCACCCTGGTGGAGCGCCCCAGCCGCTATACCGCTCATGGTCTGATGCAGGCGGATCTGCGACTCTGGGAGGAGCGCAATGTGCTCAGCTTGGGTGTCGAGACGAGCTACGTCGATTACGAAGATTGGACCCGAAATCCAAGCTACCTCTACGTTGGAAGCTTTCTCCAGAACGAGACCCTGTTCTTGGAAGACCGCTCCTTGGCGCTGAGTGTGGGGGCTCGCTTCGAGCACATCGCATCGAGCGACGCTGGCCTCGACATCTCCTACGACCATATCAATCCTCGCGCCGCCATCATGTGGCGAGCACTCGAGGATCATGCCTTTCGCCTGGCCTTCGCGACGGCCTTCCGTACCCCCACCAGCTTCGAGAATTTCATCAGCCGTGTCTCCACCTTCGATCCGCGTATTCCTCCGGTCGAGTTCATCCGCGCCAACCCGCGCCTCGAAGCGGAAGAAACCCACGGGATCGAGCTGGCCTACCTCGGCCGCTTCAGCGATTGGTTGAGACTCGACCTGACCCTCTACGGACAGTGGGTTCAGAACCTGGTCCGGCTCGAGCCGGAGCCCCGGCTCCCTGTGGTTTATGACAACGCGGAAGGGCGGCTCCATACAGGCCTCGAGCTCGCCGCCACCCTCGCTCTCACCGAGCAGGTCGCAGGTTACGTCAACTACGCCCTCACCCTGGTCTACGACCCCGACCGAGACGACT
>JAVFAO010000189.1:0-12715 GCA_034002465.1 Myxococcota bacterium | reverse complement strand
CGATCTGATCCTCGAGGCTGCGGGCAAGCCCCTGCTCTTCGACCAAGGGTGTCAGTTTGCAAGGCGTAGGGGGTGCCAGCACCAGAGGGCTGAGAATGTGGTCGAGCCAGCGCAGCAGGCGATCGAGGTCGAATTCCAATTCGTGTTCCGGAATCAATTCATCCAGAAGTCGCTGCACCGCCCTCCGATCGAGGCCGTTTGCTTCAGTGACGCCTCGGATCACCTCAGCGATTGCACTCTCGTGTTCCAGATCGTCGAACAGAATGCGGGAGAGAGTCCGCGCCATGCGCGCGCGAGGGATGAAGTCTCCAGGTTTCTCGATCTTTTCCTCTTTGAGCACCCGACGTGCTCGCCGCAGCACAATCTCCGCCTCCTTGGCCCAGCGGGCGAGTCGCTCGCTGAAGGTCTGCAGCAGCGGCAGCAGCAAGGCCATGGCGCTTGGGGCATCGATGATTTCGAGCCACTTCTGCTGTTCGTCCATGGGGTGCAGGATCGCATTCAGAAAACGGGCATCGTAGAGACGCCCGCGGTCGCCTGAGAGGCGGAGCTCGCCGCTCGGGCTGACTTGCGCGCGCACGACCATGCGGAGCATCTCGGCAGGGAGCAGGGGCAGGCTCTGGTCGGCCCAGCGCATGAACGGCATAGACTGCATATCCCAAGCCAACACCATCGACAACTCACCGATTCCACTCGAGAAAAGGTAAGTGTTATCGATGTGCACGCTCAACCGTGCAGCCCCAAGCTCGAAGCTGCGCTCAGCCAGATGCGCGTTGAGCGTGTGCACGGATACAGAAGCTCGGGTACCCGCAAAATCGATCAAGAAGCCCTCAGGCTCGGGCTTGACCTCGAGCCCAAGCACCAGGTCTAGCTCACCCTCGGTTTGACTGAGCAGCTCGCCGCGAAAGATGGACAACTCCGGAAATGGCGCGATGTGTGTCGTCACGCGGGCATCGAAGGTCATCTCCGTGGCGAACTCGAGCTCCAGACTCCGCCCCAGCTTCCACTGCACCTGCGCACGGAATGGACCGTCACAAGCGCCCAGCTCGACATGATGTGCATCCGCACTGAGCTGCGAGTCTTCGTCCAAAGTGGCAGCACCCGCCATCTGGAGGTCGATCAGGGAGGGCACCAACTGACGCGCCCCAACGTCCAAGTACGCTTCCAACACCCCCCGCAGCGCATTGCCAGACAGCTTGGAACGCAGATGAGTGCTGCCAGCGGCGATCGGGTGGTCGATGTCCACATCGAGCAGGAAAGCATCCAGAGACGAGCCGTCTCGAATTTGGGCACGCAGCTGCAGAGCACCGCTGGGTATCGCCCCCTCGTCACGAGGGATGAGTAAGCTCATTGCCCTGCGTTCTGCCGCCGGGGTGTCCTGAGCCGCGAAGAGCATACTGTGCAAGTCGGCCCGAGCGAGCTCTATGCTCAGCACTGCTGCCAGATTGGCTGCGCCGTGCTTGAGTTCGAGGTCATCACAGCGCAACCTCAGCAAGTCGTCGCGGCGCTCACCGACGAGCCTCCCCTTGACCTGAAGCTCCGACTCCGAGCGAAGCCGAGCAACGACCATCCCGCGGTCAAATGTGGGCACCTTTACATGAGTATCAGGAATACGCCCGGTGAAGGAAAAAGCGCCGTCCACCGAATCGAATGCAGCACTCAACGCTTCACCCATCTCAGCGTATGGGATCTTCCAGCCATGCAACTCCCCAGACGCCAAGGGAGCCGAGCTCATCAACTCCTGCACAGAGGCGTGCAAGCTCGGTAGGATGACACTCGCCAATCGCACGCGTTCGAAGGGGATGCGGACAAAATCATTGAGGATGACCTCGCCGCTGAAGTGAAACTGCAGCTGCCAAATATCGTTGTGCTTGACCGGTTGTGCGGAAAAAGACTGCAAAGCCACACCGCCAGTATACTCCTCCACCGCCTCGCGGCCCAACTCCAACAGGGCCCGCGCGACGTTCAGCGCCGAGGGTGCCCGACGCGCCACCGCTGTCACCGTACTCAGATGCGTCGACAAGCGCCCGGGGCGCTGAGACAGACGGTCACTCAGCCAACGGCCCGAACGAGAGAGCCCCTCTCGCAGGCGAGCGAGCTTGTGGTCGTCGAAGACCGCGTGAAGCTCTGACAAGGTCGTCAGCACGTTGCGCAGCAGCAGCGGACGGCTGAACTGCCCCTCGAGTCTCGAGATGACCGCCAGCCCATCGTCCTCATTGGGCGCAGCCGAGACGACGACCTCTACATCGAGCACACAAGAAGGTGGAATCTCTATCGTACAAGCTCGCCCTTTGGAAATGGGCAGAGACATGGGTCCGGGACTCAGGGCCACCCGCAGGCTGAGGTTGGCGCGCTCGAGCAACGATGCGCTCAGCCCCTCGAGCGAAGCCGTCAGCAAATCGGGAAGCCCAAGTGGCTTGAAGCTCGCCGACAGCTTGTCAAAGGACAGTGGAGAACGAGCAAGTTGAACAAACACGCCAGCTCGGCTTTGGGGAATCGGCATCACTTTCCTCACGGGCAGCCGGATCGCACAGCGAAGGGCTGAGCTCTGCACCGAAATCGTCTCACAGCGAATCTTGATGAGCGTTGAGAACACTGCGCAGCGCTACTGTGGCGTTGCAACCCCAAGTCGGGTCCTGCATCCGCGCCTCGCGCAACGGTGCAGCTTCGCAACGCTCGGCCTTCGCGTCAAGCTCGAAGCAACAGCGCGCCTGTTCATCCCTGCACGTGCAAGCCATCGAGCCAGATGGATTGAGCTCGCTGCGCGCCCCAGCGCTGCCGCAACAGCAGCACCCCCGTCTCAGCCCATGCCATCGCGCCGAGACGCTCTGCCCCAACCGTCGATGCCACTGGGACAGGCTGGAAATCCACTCCACTTTGCCCAATCCAACAGTCGCCCCCAGCCAAGACCAGCAGCTCTCCACTGGGGCAAAAACACAGATCCTGCCCTGGAACTGGCAGCGCCAGCCGTTCTTCCACCCAGCGCCCACGCCAACGCCGCAAGAGGCTCACCCACCTGCCCTGCAACAACGCCCAGCGCGCCTGCTCGGCGTCCACGGCAAATGCCCGAACGGCTGAGCGAGAAAATCTGTCGAGACTGCGTCCATCGCGCAGTGAACACAAATGCAAACCATCAGCGCTCAGCTTGACGAAGCCATCCTTCCCACAAAGGGCAAGACGCTGGCCTCTGCCTGCGCTCGCCATCCCGCTCCAGCCACCCTTCACAGCTGCTCCATCTTCTCCCAAGACGAGCTCGCGCGGAACACATCGCAAAAACCCACTCGCCTCCCGGAAGAGCAGCGCTTCCCCCGCCACCAGCAACTCGACGCAGCCCACCTGCTCAGACCGCCGCCAGCTCGCCTCTGGCGACCCAAGCTCAAAGTAGAGCGTGGACACCTCATCGCTCAACCAGAGCCCCTCATCCTCGGCAGCAACACACTGAAAACCCAGCGGAAGCTGCCACATCCGCCAATCGAGGCCCGGACAGCTCAGCTCGATGAGGGCACCCATCGAGCCCCCCTCGCTCGGCATGGTCTGGCTGAAATAGACCCGCCCATTCCTGAGCGCAAAGGAGCTCGCCTCGAAGTCCAGGCTGAAAGAATGCCGCCAAGTGCTCACTGTTCGGACAGCAACGGAGCGCAGTAGGTCTCGACCAGACCATACTCGGGCTGCGCCTCGAGAAGCGTACAGGCGTTCGTCATCATCCCTGCAGGACTCGCAGGGAAAACGCGCGCGAAGAGATCCACGCCAGCGGACACCAACCGACTCCCATCCGGTGAAAAGCACAGATCCACGACCCGACCTCGATGCGCATCGATCTGCGCCTGCACCGTCCCCAAATCCAGGACGAACACATAGATCCGCCCTAGATCACTGCCGACCAATAGCCGCTTCCCATCGGCGGACCACTCCAGGGTCGCGCTGCGGTGCCGGCCGTCGAGCTCGAATCGGTGTTCCAACACACGGGTCGACAAATTCCACACCTGAATGCTGCGATCGAGCTGAGGAATCGCCAACTTCCTGCCGTCAGGAGAGAGCGCCATCGACGCCACAGAAGCAGGATCGACCGGCAAGATCATCGTCACCTGGTTGCTCGCTCCTTCCCAAACACGCACCGTGCCGTCACTTCCACCTGACACGAAGATGCTGTCGTCAAGCGCGCTCGCGACGTATTGGACTGCTCCCGTGTGGCCCCGGTAAAAGGCGACGAGCTCGCCCGTCTCGAGGTTGCTGCGACGAACGCTGCCATCGTCGCCTGCGCTGAGAACCTGCCCCTCTCCGTTGACCAACGCCAGCGCTCGAATCGCGCCCCGGTGCCCTCGCAAGGTCAACAGCGCCCGCCCCTCAGCCAGCTCCCACAGGACCGCAGTCCCGTCCTCGGAAGCCGTCACCATCCGCCGCTCATCCCCACTCAAGGCCAGCGCGGTGATCGGCGCCGAATGGACGAGATATCTATTCAACGAGGTGCCGCTCGCCACATCCCACAGCCGCGCGCTACCATCACGACCAACGCTCAAGAGCGAGCGCCCATCATGGACGAACAGCGCCCGCTCCACGGCACCATTGTGCCCCTTCAGAGTGGCCACCGGCATACCACGCTCGAGATTCCAAACCCGTGCTGTCCCATCCTCTGAGGCCGTCGCCAACAAACGCCCAGAAGGAGACAAGCTGACGCTGCGCAAGGCCCCGCTATGCCCCTGCAAGGTCACGATGGCAGCGCTCCGCTCCACCGACCACAAACGCACGGAACCGTCCATACTCGCAGAGGCCACTCGAGTGCCGTCCGGGGAAATGGTCACCATCCGTACGCCGGAGCTGTGCCCCTTCAGCTCCTTGAGCAGATTGTGGGTCTCTGCATTCCACAAGCGAATCGTTCCATCCAAACCATAGCTCGCAAGCATTCGACCATTCGGAGCATACACCACGCCGCTGAGCGCGCGGCTGTGCCCCCGCAACGGCGGCAGCGCCGAACCGTCGCTCACACGCCAGCCCTGAACGGTTCCATCCTCCCCTGCAGCCAACACTCGGCGACCATCGGGCGAGAAGGTCGCGCTCGCGATCGGCTCACCGCTCGAACGCAAGGTCTTCAGCAATGCACCCGTCTTCACTTCCCAAAGATGCACTGCCCCATCATCTCCAGCACTGAGCAGCATCCTTGCAGCCGGATCGAATTGCACCGCTCGGACGCTGTGGCCATGCGCCTCAATCCGCTGCAAACTCAAGCCCGTTCGGGTAGACCAGAGCCGGACCGTCCCGTCCGCCGACGCCGTCGCCAAAATGCTTCCGTCGGGAGAAAACGCGCTCATGTAGATATCGAGGTCATGGCCCTGTAGAGTGAAACGCAGACCTCCCGT
The DNA here is from genome assembly GCA_034002465.1 of Myxococcota bacterium. Taxonomy (GTDB): domain Bacteria; phylum Myxococcota_A; class Bradymonadia; order UBA4248; family JAVFAO01; genus JAVFAO01. Next base: position 7,364 of record JAVFAO010000189.1, on the reverse strand, counting down.
ATTCGAATCCCATAGCTTTGCAACCGAGTCACCCCCGGAGGTTGCAAAAACATCACCAAGAGGAGAATACACCACATGCCAAATGTGCGCGTCGTGGCCAAGCAGCGACTCCACCTTGATTCCAACCCTCACGTCCCAGATGACCACCAGGCCATCCGCCCCAACGCTCACAGCCCGACGGCCATCAGGCGAGAACGCCGCCGCACGAACATCATCCGTATGGCCGCGCAACACAGTCAGACGCTTGCCTTGCTGCACGTCGAAGAGCTGCACCGAGTTGCCCTCGCCGTCGGTGAGCAACATCTTTCCATCAGGGGAAAAGTAAGCAAAGCCCAACGCCGCATCAACCCTTGATAGCGGCCAGCTCGCGCGCACTGCACCCATTGCTCCCAAGAGCGCCGTCACCGCGTCCTCGGCGGGGTTTCCCAAGGCCAAGCCCTGCCCCACTGCCAAGGTCGCTTCCAAGAGCGCATCGAATTCCTGTCCTGGAAGCTGGACCAAGGCAGCAGACAAGCGCCCCCGCAACGCAGAAGATAGCCCCTCTTCCCGCCGCGCCTGGGCTTGCCAGTGGCGCTGCTCCTGCTGTGCTACGCTGAGCTCCTGCTCCGCACGTTCCCGCTTCGCTTTGGCCTGCACCTCCTCGACACGAAGCGACTCGAGCTCGCCTTGGGTCTTCTCGAGCGCGCTCTGCTGGACCGACAACTCCTCCTCTTTCTCCGACAGCGACAACCACAACCACCCCGCGAGCAGCAAGCAAGGCAACAACAACAGCGGCACCCAAGAGCGTCTTCTTCCATCTGCGCTGCTCATGGATTCACCACCTCTTGCGACTCCTGCAGAGGAGCCAAATAGCGTCTCAACGGTTCGAGATCCCACAGCAAAGCCGTACCTGCTCCGCTCGCTGCCACCAGACGTTGGGCATCGGGTAGGAAAAGCAAAGTCGTGAGCACTTGCTGTTCACCAAAGAGGCGAAAACGCTCACGCAGAGGCTCCCGTTCGAAGAGTCGAAGCTGTGTCCCATCCGTTGCCGCCAGCAGCGCCCCGTCTGGAGAAAAGCGCAGGCCCCGCAAACCCTCAGAGCAGGCCAGTCGCTGCTCTTCGCCACTTTCCAGCTCGATGAGCAGCAAGCGCGCTACAGTCTCTGTGCGAGCTTCGGCCAAGCCTGGCTGAAGCTCCGAAGCGCCAGCGCTGGCATCGTCGAGACCTTGCGCCAAGTCAGGCGCAACGCCATCTGGCTCGTCGGGCAGAGGAGCTGGAGCAGCCTCCGGCTCGTGAGCGAGCAGGGCGAGGAAACGTCCGTCCGAAGACAATGTAAGCTCCTGCACATTGGGGACATCCAAGTGACGCGCACCGCGAGGTGAGTCCAGACTTCCCACCCACACCCCCGCGCGCCCCGCAGTGGCGGCGGGAATGGCCACCGCCAAGGTACCACTCTGCTCGGCAAGCGCCCATTGCTGCCGCGGCCACAGCGAATCGAGGCGAATCTCATCCAGCCAGGCAGCATCAAGCACCATGACCTGGTCGTCTCGATAGAGCCTGAGCTGGCCGTCAGCGTGCAAGACCAAGGCCTGGCGGTCCTGAGCACAGACGACCGACCAAGCACCCACATCGCTCAAGCTCGTGCCCGTCACTGCGGCGCCGTCCCAGCGAAGCAATCCCACGAATGGCCCTACCAGCAGCAGCGAGTCGCCAGAGAAGCAGACCCCCGTGAGCGCATGATCGAGTTCCAGAGTCGCCAAAAGCTTCCCGTCGGAAAGCCCCCAGAGCAACGCTCTTCCGTCCATACCCACAGTCGCAAGGCGCTCGCCATCAACGGAGACGGCCATCGCGGTGAGCTCCGAGCGATGGCGCTGCGGCAGTTGCTCTGGACGTCCCGAAGCGATGTCGAAGAAGCGGATTTCGTTTTCGAACGCCACGGCAACACTCTGCTCCCCGACGAACACGAGCGCGCTCGCGATGCCTGCCCCAAGTCCAATGCGGTCGCGCAAAGCACCGCTGCGTGCATCCCAGACCCTCAGCGAACCCTGATGCGCGCTGACCAAGGTCGCACCATCCGGACTGAACGCCACGTCCGAAACAGAGAGTGCCTGTCCCGTCTCCAGCTCGAGCCGACGATCCAGACTCTGGGCATCGAAGACCGAGACAATCTTTCCCGAGAGTGCAAGCAGCTGGCCATCCGGAGACATCGCCAACTGGTGGCTCCCCTGTGCGGCTTGAGCATAGAGCACACGACGCGCACCCGTCTCGAGCTCGAGTCGGTGAACGGCCCCCTGTTCATCGAGGCCAAAGAGCAGCGAGGCCTCCGTCGGGGAAAAGCGCAGCTCTCGAAAAAGCACGATGTCCTGCTTGCTTTCCTCGGGCGTTGCTGCGTCGTCGCTCGCAGCGGCATCCTGGCGGCTTGCTCGCTTGCCGCGGGCTTCGGTGCTGGGCTCAGTGACGACTTGCTCGGACGAGGCCATCTGCAGCGTCGACAGGCGCCTGTCGAGCAGCTCCAGCGCCGCCCCTTCCCAGGCCACCGCCAGGCGCTCTGTCGTGGCGTCAAAGGCGAGCGCGCGCACGGCGGTGCTTGCATCCTTACGTTCGGCAAGCAGCGCGAGCTTGCTCAAATCCCACAGGCGCAGCACACCGTCGACAGAACCCACCGCCAACCACCGTGCATCGTGAGAGAGGGCGATGGCGCTGACCGCGTTGGTGTGCGGCAGCGGTGGCCCGACGGGCTGACCATTGCTGCGATTCCAAAGCCGAACCGAGGCCTGCGGCCCAGCAGAGACCAATATTTCACCTGCGACGGCCAAGTGTTCGATGCGCACCTCGTGCATCAAATTGAGGGAGCCAAGCCTGGCCAGCGCCCCATGAGGCAAGGGATCACCAGCCGCATCCACGCGCTCGGGAGCCCCAACGAAGCGACGGGGTGCCAGGCTCGGACTGGCGCCTTCCTTCCGCGCGCTCGAAGCGCTGTTCTGGGACTCGACCTTTTCGGGCCTCACCGTGCTGGTGGCGGGTGCTTTCTTGAAGCGCGGAGCGCGGGCCACCTCTTCCTTACACGCGCTCATGAACAGCAGAGTATGGAGCACGAGCAGCACGCCGAATCGCGAGACCCCCATGCGCGCCCAGAAGTAGGGGGAACAGGCCAAGTGCCCAATCGACAAGAACTTGGGAAAACGGGCCAAGCGCCCAATCGACAAGAACTTGGGAAAACGGGCCAAGTGCCCAATCGACAAGAACTTGGGAAAACGGGCCAAGCGCCCAATCGCCAAGATGTCGTAGCCAGGAGGCGGAGAGTCGCTGCGAAGCAAGCCCGAAGGGTGCGTGCCAGGGACGGCGCGCAGCAAGGCATGTCGAGCAAAGGGCACTGCATCTCCGCAAGTCCTAGAGCGGGGCCGGTGCCAGCGGCGCTGATGGGTGAGTGTCAGCTTCATTGCGGCACCTCTACTGCTGACTCGAGCGAGTCGCGCGGTGCGCTCGAATGCCCCTCGGGGGGCAATAAACCTGCAGACATATAGGCTTTTTTGGCGCGCACATGGACATCACTCTGGAAGGCGACTTCGTACCGAATATCAAGCACATAAGCTTTGATTCGCAGACGCGTGAAGACATCGTCTCCGACCTGCTCGGCAAGTCGCACGACGATGGGTTTGTCCAAAAAAACATAGGGGCTGCTCGCGGCCGCCTGCCAGGCGAGGTGCTGAGCGAGGTCGAGATCACAGTATTGGGGTAAGTAGGTGTCGATGACCACCTGAAAATCGAGCGCACCCGCGTTGCCGTTGGAGATGGCCTGATCGAGCATCTTGGAGTTGGGGACGGTCACCAAGGAGTCGTCGTTGGTGACCAAGCGCGTGGAGCGCAAGCCAATGGCGACGATTTCCCCATAGTAGGGCGCGATTTCGACCTTGTCGCCCACTTGGAAGGGGCGGTCGGTCAGAATGACGATGCCACCGAGAATGTTTTTGACCAGGTCTTGGCCCGCGAAACCTAGCGCAAAGACCGTGGCGCCAACCAGTGCCGCCATGGTGCTCGAGTTGGGGTCGAAGACCAAGATCACCGTCAAAAAGATGGTGATGCCCCAAATGGACATCGAGAGCACTGGCATGAAGCGCAGCAACATCAATCTGCGTTGATCCGAGCGGCTCGCCAGTCGCTGCAAGATGAAGCGAATAGTGCGGACCACGAACCACGCGGCGGTGAGCATGGTGATGACGAAAATCACCGTGCCCGCCGAGAGCAGAGAGCCAATCAAACCAAGATCAGAGGTATCGGGCATGGTCACACCTCAAAGGGGCGAATCAACTCGTTTTCCAATACACAAGGTGCTTCTTCTGGAGCAGCCGCAGCAGCGCCGGCATGACCATCATCTCGATGCGGTGTCGGGTGGAGAACCCATAGACTCCGTCGTCAATGGGCACACAGATCCGAAGCCGAGAACACTGTTCCAGGATGCCGAAGGCCTTGGGCAAGGGCCATTCGAAGAGCTCAGCGAGCTGCTTGGAATCGAGGTTGCCGTGCTGCAGTATCGCCGTCAACGCAAAGAGCTGTTCGGTCCCCAGACGCTCGAGGGCACGGTGATCTGCCTCAGCGGTGAAGTTGGCCACGATTTGGCCTTCGGCGAGCTCCACTGAACGAAGCCAGTACATGATTGAAATCAGTGGATTACCATCCGCGCGATGATGAATGTCCTCGAAGAAGGCGTCGGACAACAGGCGCTGCCGCTGCTTGGCTTCGGTCACACGTTTCAGCTTCTTCTGCACTGCTGAAGAGAGCTCCTCTTCGACGAAGCGCAGGTGATAGCCAGACACTTTGTGTCTGCGTTCAATGAGCTCACGCGTCTGCTCGACGCTCATCGATGCCATGACCATCACTTCGAAGAAGCGCTCGTCGATGCGGTAGAGGCGGTGGAGCAGTGCGTGAGCATGCGACTGCATCGAGCATATCCAGAGCACATGCTCCGAGCTGAGCCCGATCAAATTGAGCAGCTCGAGAAACAGGTCGAAGCCTCCGATTTGCCTTACGAAAAGAAGATGGATGTTCTCGACCAGCAAGATGCGACGACTGCTGCGGAACGCGGCCAACACTCGCTCATCCACCAGCGTCTCGACTTCGAGCCCCTGCAAGCCATCAATGCCAGCAGCGCTGAAGAGAGCGAGAAGCTCCTGTCTGCTCAGAACGCGCTGCTCCAAGCGCAGCCTCAGCAGCGGAAGCTCGGCGCGCAGCCTGTCGATGCCGCAATTGAGAAAGCTTCGCACACCCGAGCGCAGCTGTCCGTGGATCAGCAGCGGGCGCCGCAGACCCTGCAGCCAAGCCTCGTAGCTCTGCACCAACCGACGAAGACCATCCTCTCGCCCGACCAGGAACTCCTCCAGCTCGAGCGCCTCGAGGCTGAAGAGACGCCGATAGACCGCGGGGAGCTGACGAGGTGCAGAAACGACCTGTGCCTCTGCTTCGATCAGCGGCGGTGGCTCCAGTAGCCCAAGCGCCCGACGCCAGGCTTGACCCCAGCTCGCGTAGCCCTGTAGCCCTCGCCGATACCATCGCGTCGTCCAGACAGCGCCCGACTCGAAGAGCTCAGCACCGCTCCTTTTCAGCGAAGCCCAGACTAGGGCCAGCTCTCGCCACCAGAAACGGCGGCGCTCTTTGGCCAACAACGAGGCTTGAGCCTGGTCGAAAACAAAGCGAGGCAGCTCGAATGCAACGTCATAGCTCTCGAGGAGCGCCTCGTCCCATTGGCGAATGGTAGCCCTCATCTCTTCCAATCGCTGCTGCGCGCGATGCAAGCCATCAGAGGAGATTTCTAAGAATCGAGCCCAAACCTCAGCTTCAGCAAGCTGATTTCGAAGCGCTTCCTCGGCCTCGGCGAGGGCCCCCTCCAGGTTGTAGCGCAACATTCGCCAGAGCTCGTGGGTGAGTTCGACAGTCTTGGTTCGAAAATCGTTGGACTGCCCCACGCGGTCCGCAAAGCGGTGCATCGCCCCAGTGGCCTGCCACTGCTTGACCAAACGGCCTAAGCGGAGCGTCAACACCGGCTGCCCTGGAACCGCAGGACGGATGAGCAAGCGCTCGGGGGCGAGCGAGGGGAGCTGCTCGAGTTTCGTGCTCGCTGAGCGCAACTGTTCAGGAAGGCTGGAACCGGCGTGATAGGCCTCGAGTGCTGGCAACACGCTGCGATCAATGGTGTGGGACAAACGCTTGAGACGATGCCGACTCAGACGCGTGAGCACGCGCAGAAACGCGGCTCCCTTTTCGCTGGGCGCATCTTGGCTGCTGAGCGCCTGCGACATCTGTAGGAGCTGCTCGGCCAGAGGAGCAAAAGCCGACTCATGCTTAACCAGATCTTCACGGAGCCCGAGATCCAGAGCGCTGTGCGTCTCCCGCAGCTGGGCGTAGAGCTCATTGAGAAAACGCTCGAGTCCGGGGTCAGCAGTGACGCAGTGCTTAGCGCGCTGACGGCGAGCTTGGAGCTCACGCTTGGACAGAGGCGAACGAGCCTGACGAGCGCGCAGCCACTGCATGCGCGAAGACTTGGTCGAAGCGGAGCGCCGCAGCAGTTCTGCGAAGAACAGCTCCAGCTCGCCACAGCTTGCCTGCAACAAGCCCTCGTACTGACGTGCGATCTGATTCGAGTCCCAGGTCTCCTTCAGGGCCACGAGCAGCTTCGCCCAAGCCTTCGCGTTCCATGGCGCCGATTGGAGGGGAGAACGCTCTGGGTTCGCCAAGGTCGTATGCCAGACGCGAGAATGGACACCGCTGCGTCGGTCCCGAGACAGCTTGGCGGTGGCCAGCGTATCCGGGCTGCCTTGGGTGCCTTCAGAGACGCTGCCGACACCATCACTCACCACTCCGAGCAAGAGCGATTCACAGAGCGTCTCGAGCCGTTGCCACCGCTTGCGTTGAGCCGCACGAAGACGCTCGACACGCTCGAAGCCTTGCTCCGTGGCAGAGAGGGGGCGCTCGCTGAGCAGCATCGAAACGCTCGGCCGCCACTCGGGAGCCTCCTCGGTCGGGCGCTCGACGGCGTGCAACAGACGCTGAAGGGCTCGGCCAGGACCATCGTGGCGCTCGGCCTGCTCGAGGCCCTCCCAATACTGACCAAAGGCGACCCCTAAACGAGCGGCGAGCTCTGCGCTTGGCTCGCGACAGGCCCGCGCTATTGAACAGTCGATGCATGCCTCGACCAAACGCCGGCCCGCTTCGTGGCGCCATCGCAGCTCCTGCGCCAGGGTCTCGACCAAGCTCTGAAAGCCCTCGGCGAGCCGCTCACGCCAGCGCTGAGGAAGCCCCTCACCCCAGGTGCAGCGGGGCGCAAGCAGAACCGGCGCGCGATGTGCCAACAGGCGTCTGCGAAAGACTTCACGCAGATGCTCACGAGCGCC
>JAVFAO010000188.1:0-12863 GCA_034002465.1 Myxococcota bacterium | reverse complement strand
AACGAGCGGGACAAAGAGGCCAAACGCGCCGCCTCGCTCTACAACCGCCGCGGCAGCAAAGACAGCCAACTGCGCTGAGAAGATAGGGGAGTATGAGTGTGGGGCTCTGCCCCACGCCCTGCCAAAGGGCTAGCCCTTTGGAATCCCTTTGCGTTGCGGTCTTGGGAGGTGAGGCGTTGAAGGCGTCGTTGTGCGATTGTGGCAGCCTTTGACTGCTTTTGGCGCATTGCAGGCTCTGCGCGGTGTTACTCGTCCATGGGCCTCGGTGCGAGCTTGTAGATGGTGACGCCACCTGGTCCTGGAACGAAGACGAGGCCATCGCTGACGGCGAGCAAGGGAAGGGAATCCTCGAGAAGGGACTCTTCGAGTGGCATCTTGAAGAGCGGCCTCACACCACCCTCCTTGTCGCTGATCTCGAGCAGCTCGAGCGAGGCCTGAGCATCACCTTTGTCTCCAACCAAGCCAGCGAAGTAGATCTCCGTTCCAGAAACGCAATCGCTGACGACGTGCTCAGGTTGTACTGCCTTGACCGAACCAATCAGTCTGTTGGTGTCGGCCTTTGCCCAGTCCAAACTCACGGCTCCGCTGAAGGGGACTTTCCACCGCGCTACCACCGAGCCTTCGAAGACGGGATAGTGACTTCGGTTGTCAGGGCACTGCGCAGTACCGCATTCGCAGAACTCACCGTTGTTCCTTCGGCAGCTGTCCGTCATGGGAAAGCCGATGGAGACAGCGGCGTTTCCTCGACCGGCACCCGAAATGTTCATGAGGGAGATGCCATGAGGGTACGTTCCGTTTTCCATGATCTCCAGGGCTAGGTTGCGCAGTTCTTCTGCATCTCGAAGGTCGACGTCGTTGGCTCTGAGCTTGAAGGTGGAACCCATCTCGAAGAGTCGGAACACGGGACGAAGAGAGGAGCTCCCGGCGCAGAGCGAGAAGGTCTCGGACGCGGCCATGCATTCGAGCTCGTGGCAGTCCTTGTTCTCGCTACAGGGATGCAAACAAGCGTGAATACCATCCTCGACCTCTATGCACTGAAATCCATTGGGACATTGGCTGTTGGTCGGGTCACAGAAAGCGCTGTAATTCGACCAAAGTTGACCGCCCACGGCGATCATGCGGGTAGGATTGAACGCTCCAGGAACGCTCGTAAAGTCGAGATAGGGTTCGATGGAAACTGAGCTCTTCACCATTTCTGGGTTAATGCTCGGGTCATCGTAGCGAAGCGGTGCCCAACTCAGAGCGTTGTTCTCGACCATGAGCTTTCCGTAGAGGACGGCATTGATGCGGTATTGAGGGTCGGATTGCATGAAGCCGAGAGCCACCAGGTCCACGCCCTCCGGTCGTTGCCGCAAGGCCATGGCGCTGGGGTCGAAGTCCCGCCATTCGAAGCCATTTACATGAAGGTCTCCGAGAGGAGCGTTGTTGTTGAGGCCATCGAGGGTACCGAAGTCGATGACGCGAATGGTCGCGCTGTTGAAGCTGTCCGCGCAGTAGTAGTTTTCGCAGCGCGAGTTCGGACACTGCTCGTTTCCATAGCAGGGGCGCGCTGGATTACACTGCCCGACCAGAGCCCAAATTCGCAGATTTTGGGCGTCGTCTTCGAATACGGCGAGCTCCAGGTCGACGACGTCCGCATTGAGGGAGTTCTTGCATTCGTGCGTGAACTCTTCGCTCTGGACCATTATCGGTTCGCCTTGGTCTGGGCGAATACGATAGAGCGCAACCTGAAAGCTGTGCTCACCGGTGGGGAGCATGACGGCCATCAGGGTGGTCGACTCCAGGGTGTGGACGGCCATGAGGCGGAGGTCTAGGCCCTCTGTATCAACGGTTTCGTACACCGAAATCGAGGAGCTGCGTTCGATGCCTCCACATTGCACGGGGAAGTTCCCGCCTTGACCTCGCTGCAGCTCAGGGACCTCGGGCAGCTCTGGCTCGGTGTCCAGTTCGGCGTCCGCTTCGACGAGATCCTGCTGGTCTTGGTCGGGAGAAACACTCACATCATATTGGTAAGTCGACAGATCCTCGAAGGTGTTGCACCCCCCAGCCAAGACCATCAACAGCAACAACAGAGAAATCCAGATTGACTTTGGCATTGCTCCTCCTGCGTCCGCCAAACCGCCCTCAGTATCCCAGAGCCGTTGCCAGATTCAAGTCAGCCCGCCCCAAAGCCACCAAATCGTCACTTTCAGCCCCCTGTACGCGAGGCTCAAGGTCCGTCCACTGGATCCACGGGCAGCTCCGACGCTGGCACTGCTTCCTCCACCAGCTCGACCCGGCTCTCCGCCTGCTCCTGCGTTGCTGGCTCGAGGTGGGGAATGGCAAAGCCCAGGATGGGGATGCCGGGCAGCGCCACCGAGCTGTCGCTGTGGCCGAGCACGATGCCGTCCTGCGGTGCGCGCAGCCGCTCGAGCATCTTGCCGAAGGCGTTGAACGTGCGCGCCAGCACGCGTCCCTTGCGCACCGCCTCACCCGGCCGAACATGGAAGCGCACCAGCCCGCTCGACGAGGGACAAGGCTGGTCCGAGTAGTAGAGCAGCCGCCGACCGAACAAGGCCGTGCTCGGATGCTGGAAGGGCTTGGGCCGAGGGCCGAGCATCTCGAGCTCCTCCAACAGGTTGAAGACCACCGACACTCCCACCTCCACATTCGCCTCATTGATCACCCGCGCCTCACCCAGCTCGATGGTCAGCGCCGGAATCCCCCGCGCGATCAGGCTCGCCGAGAGGGTCTGCTGCCAGCCCAAGGCATCCTCGGCGTCGGCGCGCTCCACCACCACCACCAAGCCAAGCTTGGGGGCTAGCTCCTGACAGCGCTGATAGGCCTCTCGCCCAGTCGCTTGTGGCGGAGGCGGATCGACGATGCTGTAGGGAATGGAGTTGGTCCAGTCGTTGTGCAGGTCGAGCACCACCGTCGGTGCGCTCGAGCGGATGCTCTCGAAGACGCGCCAAGCGATGCGCGAGGCCAGGCTGCCTGTGGCGCTACCAGGAAAGCAGCGGTTCAGATCCTCGTTGCCCAGCGGGAAGTGTCGGGTCCCCAGCTCGAAAGCAAAGGGGTTCATCAACGGAAATGCATGCACCGCCCCACGCAGCAGCGGATTCTTGCGCAGCCGCCGAAAGACCTCGTGAATGACCGCTATCCCACCCACCTCGTCGCCGTGGGCGCAGGCCGTGAGCCAGACCAGCGGCCCCTCCTGGGTGGAGTGCGCGCGAATCATCGGCAAGCGCCGACGCGCCAAGTCCGACGCGATGAAGACCTGTTGGTAGGAGTAGCGCAGCTCTTGGCGAGTTGCGGGTTTCAGGTTTCGGGTTTCGGGTTTCGGGTTTCGGGCTTCGGGTTTCAGGTTTCGGGTTTCGGGTTTCGGGTTTCGGGCTTCGGGTTTCAGGTGGCCATCTCCCATGCTGAGGGCCCATCTCTCTGTCGTGTCTTGGCAGGTCTGGGCTCCACGATGCCAAGCGCAAATCGTACTCGCGTTCTTCGAGGACCGCGAGGGCTGATGCCTTCGCTCTCTGTATGACTTCGCTCGCTCACGCGAGACCCTCGCAGCGCTCGCTTTCAACAGCGACATCTTCAGCGGTTGGCGCTACCCTCGTGCGTCGCGCCGACTCGCCCGTCGGCGCTGGAGGAGCGACCATGCGCGCCCGCCCCAAGGACAGCAGCCAACACCCTCTGGTACTTCCCGAGCCCAACGCTGCACGGGAAACGCTGGAGCTCGACGGCGACGAGCGGCGCAAGCGCCGCCTCGTCATGGAGATGGGCCGCGCCTTGCACCGCTTCGGCGCGCCTGCCCATCGCCTCGAGGACGCCCTGCGGCGCGTCTCTCGACTGCTCGGCTTGGAGGCCAAGTTCTTCGCCGTGCCCACCGCGCTCTTCGCCTTCTTCGGCCCCCTGGGAAGCCAGAAGTCGGGCTTCGTCCGCATCGACGACGAGGACGTGCACCTCGGCAAGATCGCCGAAATCGATCAGGTCCTCGCCCGCCTCTTTCGCGGCGAGCTGAACCCCGAAGGTGCCCTCGAACGTATTCGAGAGATTTCGAAGGAGCCCTCCCGATACGGCGCTGCCGTGAGCTTGGCTGCCTTTGCCCTCTCGTCGGCGGCAGGGGCCGTCTTCTTCGGTGGCGGCTGGATGGAGCTCGTCGTCGCTGCCTTTCTCGGACTGCTCGTCGGGCTCTTGGCTCGCCATGTTGGGCGTCGGGCGAGCCGACATATCTTCGTACCCCTCGCGGCGAGCCTCTGTGCGGTCGTGGCATCGGGCTTGAACTGGCTCTTGGGCCCGTATTCCACCCAGGTCGCAACCTTGGCGGGCATCATCTATCTGTTACCTGGCTTGACCCTGACCGTCGCGCTCACCGAGCTCTCCACCCGGAACCTCGTGGCAGGCACGGCGCGCTTGACCGTCGCCGTGCTCACCTTGCTGGGCTTGGGCTTTGGCGTCGCCCTGGGAACCTGGTTCGAGAGCTTCTCACCCCACTCGAGCGCGTTCACCCCGGAGCCCCTGCCGCTCCTCGTCGACCTGGCAGCGGTCGTGCTGGCGCCGCTGGCCTTTGCCGTGCTCTTTCACGCGCGCCGCCGTGACATCGGCTGGATTCTCCTCGCCTGTATTCTGGCGTTCGGGGCCAGTCGCGCAGGCTCTTGGGCAGGCGGCGCCTATCTGGGGGCGGCGGTGGGGGCGTTGTCTGCGGGGCTCTACGCCAACATCTGGGGGCGAAGCTTGGGCAGACCACCGATCATCGTCTCGGTGCCTGCCATTATCCTCTTGGTCCCTGGTAGCATGGGCTTTCGCAGCGTCGCCTGGATGCTCGCCGATGACACCATCAGCGGCATCGACGCGGCCTTCGAGACGGGCTTTGTGGGGATGGCGCTGAGCGTGGGCCTGCTCATGGCCAACGTGCTGGTGCCCCCTCCACGGACGGTCTGAGTGAGCGTTTGCCGGCTGGCAAGCCTGTCCCACGTTTTGATCTGCGCTTTCCTGCGACGTTCAGAGGCTGGAGGTCTGGGTACCTCGTATCGTCTTCCTCACAGGTGATGCGCAATATTGACCCGTAGGGGCGAGCGGCCGCTCGCCCTCCATGGAGTCTGCATTCCTCCTGGCCGTGCCTCTACCAAGCCCGCGGTCGGCCGGCTGAAAGCCTGCTCCGCGGTTTGGTGCATTTGCTCTTGGATTCATGGAGTCGCAGGTGATGCGCATCACGTGGGCTTTGGCGGGGTGTGGGGCAGCGCCCCATGACAACAAAGCGAGCGAAGGTGAGCGAAGGGCACGCATCCTCTTGAGCCTCCGAAGGAACGCGGAGGCAGGAGGCTACTCCAGCGGCAGCCAAATCTCGGTCTCGAGCTCTTCGGGCGGGGTCGTCTCGGGGTCTTTGAGGTACTCCTCGAAGCCCGGGGCATCTCGCAGCTGTTGGCCACTCTCGGGCAGCCAGCGACCAAAGATCTGGCCGTAGACCGCGTTGAGCCCTTCGTACGAACCGCGATGGCGGAAGACGGCGTAGCGTCCACCCTCGAGGGCCTTCGAGCGCAGCTCGCCTTCCAGCGCTGGCGCTTCGCCGGAATAGCTGATGCAGGCGTCGTAGCGACACTTGTCGGCCGCGGTGACGTTGGGATCGTCGTGGGAAATCCCGAAGACCCTCACCCCCGGTCCCAAGAGCCCACGCGGACCAGCGAAGCCACAGAGGCTCGCAAAGGCTCCTTCGGCAGCCTGGGCGTAGGCTCCGGTGCGGCGGACGAAGAGGACGGGAATGGACTCGATGCTACGGAACTCTGGCTTCATGAGACACTGCTCCTGTGTGACGTCCAGCGGCAGTGGGCGGCTCCCTTGAATGCCGACCACCGCGCTGAGTTTGCGATACTCGCTCGGGCTCATCCCAAAGCGAGCGTTGAAGGCGCGACCAAACGCCGCGCCGGTTTCGTATCCTGCGTTGAGTCCGATGGCCGTGATCGAGCTGTCGAGATACTTGAGCTGCTGCGCAGCGCGCTCGAGTCGCAGCCGGCGGATGTATTCCATCAGCGGCTCACCTGTAAGTGCAGCGAAGATCCGGTGAAAGTGGTGGGGGGAGAAGCAAGCAAGCCGAGAGAGCTCCTCCAGGCTGCCGCAATGGTCGAGCTCGGCTTCGATGTGGAAGATCACCCGGTTGACCCGCTCGTGGTAGTCGCGAAGCGTGCTTGCTTTCTCGGCCAGCTTGGTGTCCATGATGGTCTCCTCGGTCGTCGGAGCCCGTGCTCCGTTCGTCAAGCTGCAGTAAACGGGAAATGGCCTGGCGCTGCTATCCCGCCCTTGCGGATTTCGAGCAATGAGGTCACTATTGAGCGCAGACCACGCAGCCTCGTGCTCGTCCGCATCAATGGTGCTTGCGGCGAGCTCGGTTCCCTTGTGTCAATGCGCTCGGCTTTGTAGATCAGCCTGGTGAGCCCTGGCGCAGACGTCAGGCAGAGGAGCCGGGAGACCATGCCAAAGCAAGGGAGTGAGGCGCGAGAGACACTGGAGCAGGCACGTATCGGTGACCCACATGTCTTGCAGGCACTACTGGAGCGCGCCAAAGAGCTGCGCTGCCTCTACGCGGTCTCTGCCGAACTCGACCGCAGCGACGTCCCTCTCGAGGAACGTCTGGGGCGGCTCGCGCAGCTCCTCGCCGCCGCCATGACGGCACCGGAGGAGGCACGCGTTCACATCAGCTTTCGGCAGCACGAGGTCTGGAGCTGCGTGCCCAGTGAGCCCCTGCATACGCCGCCCGGGGTCAAGGCGCAGCTCCGAGTCAATGGGCGAAGTATTGGCGCCATCTCGATGGGCTATGCAGGCGGCGCTGCCCAGCTCAGCATCCTGCCCGAGGAGCAGGCGCTGATGCAAGCGGTGGCGCGGCTGCTCTCGGACTATGCGCGCCGAATGGTGGAGCAACGTCGACAGAAACGCGATCAGCAGCGGCTCCAGCATTTGGCGGCAGACCTTGCCGCCTGGGGACGGCGCTGTGATGCAGTCACGCAACGCTTCCACGAATCCAACCAGGTCGCAGCCACTGCGCACGGCCGAGCAGAGGAGCGGCGTCGGATCTTGCTCGTCGATGACCACCGGGTGCTGGTCGAGGGACTGCAAGCCCTGTTTGCCTCGGTTTCGCGTTTCCAGGTCGTCGGGGTGGCCTTCGATGGCCGTTCGGCGCTGCGGGTCGCAGAGCAGGTCGAGCCGGAGCTCATCATCATCGACGTCTGTATGCCCGAGCTCAACGGCGCCGATGCCACACGGCGTCTGCTCGCCAGGTTGCCGCGTTCCCGCGTGATCGCGCTCAGTAGCCACGCCGAGCGAAGCCACGTCGAGGCCATGCTCCGTGCCGGAGCGTCGGCCTACGTTCTCAAAGAGCGTCCCTTCGAGGAGCTGCTCAGCGCATTGGATGCAGTCTCCCAAGGCAAGGGCTATCTGAGCCCGGGCGTGACCATCGCCGTGCTCGAACAGCTGCGCACTCCCATGAGCAACAACAGCCCCCTGGACGAACTCAGCGAGCGCGAAAGAGAGGTCGCGCAGCTCCTAGCCGAAGGAAACAGCACCGCGGCGCTCGCCGCGAAGCTGCACATCAGCGCAAAAACGGTCGAAAGCCACCGCCGAAGAGTGATGCAGAAGCTGCATGTCAGCTCTCTCGCGGAACTGACAAAACTGGCGTTGCGCGAGGGACTCATCGCGCTGTGACCCCTGGCGTCGTCCTGCGCGCCTTGCTTGCGTGCCCATCGTCCTCTGGGTGACGCCTCCCCTGTTCGCTTCGCGCCGATTGGGCGAGTCCAGCAGGCCGCTGCCTGCAGCCAATTGCGCCTTTGGCGCAGCTCTCTTTGCGCCTTTCCCCAATGGATTTGCCCCCCTGCAGTGTCAAGCTGGGACGTGCTCGGTGTGCGCTCGCCCTCGCCGATGCCCAGAGCGACAGCAAGACTTGGCCAAGGGTGCAGGACTGCAGCGCGAAGACTGTTGGAGGCTGCTCATGAGGGGAGAAAAACAGTGGATGTTGCGCGAGGATGCGCTCCTGCATCGCTCCATCGTGACGACGAGCGCTGACGAGCGCCTCTTTCAGAGCGAAGCCTTTCGCGTCAATATCGAGGCCTCACGAACACTGCCGATCCACTGGTCGGCGCAAGAGGACGCGTTCTTGCTCGCGCTCGAAGGCAAGCCGGGGTTGCACCAACGCTGTGTCGAGAGCTTGCGAGAATGCCATCACCCCTGGCCCAACCTCGAGCTCGCCATCGACGCGCTGCATCAGCTTGCAGTGGCCGACTATGCAGCGATTCGAGCGCTCGCTGGCTTCGAGGTGATGCTCGCTGTCCTGGAGGGCCTCTTCAGCTTGCTCTGCGTCAAAGCAGCCAGGCCGCTCGACAGCGGACACCGCCGTCGCCTCCTGCGCCTCCTCTTGGACTGGGCAGAGCAGGAGGAGGGCTACGACGGTCCTGCTGGCTTTGCTCGACGTGTGAGCGCTTTGCCCCACCAAATCGAGCTCTTACTCGCTGATGACGAGCTTGCATGGGCTAGGGCTTCGCACGATTTGAGAATACGAACGAGGTCATCGCTGCTCGACAGTTCTGCGGGTGAAGAGCTCAATGCTGCGTGCCAGAAGCTGCTGCGACGTTCCTTGGAGTGCAATCTCACGCTGTGGAGCAAGGAAGGTCTCGGCGCAATGCCAGACCACAGTCTCCTCGACCCGGCCGAGCCGCTGCTGCAGAGCCTTCGTGCTGGTTTGGAGTGTGCGCGGCGTTGGGAAGAGCTCTCGGCGCTGCCCGATTTCGAGCACTTTGTCGAGGCATATCTGACCTTCGCCCGGTCGTTGGCGCTGAAACCATTGCAAGAGCTCGACGCAAAGGCTGGCTCGCGGCACTCCAGAGCTCATGCCGAGCTTGGGCTGTTTGAGGCAGCGTCGGAGACCTTGCCGAACGAAGGCGAGCAGCGCTTGCGGCTGCTGTTGCAACTGCTGCGGCCAAGCGCGTTGCAGCACCGACGCGATGAGCTCTTGCAGCTCGTCGGGCGCAGCTTTGTGTTGGTGGCCGGGCAGCCCTCGAAGCGAGCCGGGTTGCAGTCTGTTTTGGATGCTGTCTTTGGGGCGCTCGCCGAGCTGCGGCGACGGCACTTCGATGCGGTCTTGGACTGCATCGAGCGGGTAGGGGTGGCGGCACTGACGCAGGGTAGCGATGAGCTGGCCGAGGCCTTTGTCGAGGCCTTGCTCGCCTTTGGTTTTCCTCGTCCTCGTTGGGAGGGCGTGAGCGACGAATGGCGCGTGATGAGGGATCCTGCGCATGTCCACGCGCTACGCACCTGGCTCCGGCTCATCGAGGCGGCTCCCGCGCGCTGTGGGGCGCTGCTCTCGGCGTTGGTCATCCATGTGCGGGTGGGAGGCGTGTTGCTGGCCGACACGGATCTGTTTCAACGCGAGGTGAGCAGGCTGCTCAACGCCGACATCTCAGGCCTGCTGCCAAGGGTGGTGGAGCTCTGTCGCCAGCTCCCTGTGTTCTACTCGACAGTGGGTGCGGAGGGCGAGCTGCGTGCGGTGAGCACCCGCATCGACGAGCTCGGACGTCGAGCGGACAGACTCATCCATTTCCTGCGCAAGCAGATCCACGCTGAGAGCAATTCGACGCAGATCGAGCTGCTCAGGCGCATCGCTGAGTACTGGAGGAGCAAGGACAGCGCCGTTCTGGACGGCTTCTTGCCTGACGACGTGCGCGACGCATTGGGGCCGGACAACCCCCACCTCAGGGGCGTGCATGCGCTGATGTGCCTGCTCTGCGAGCCGGAAGGGGTCCGCAGCCTCCTCGATGCCACGCCGGAGGAGCAGCAGCGTCGTTTGGAGTGTGCCCAGGCGGATCAGGGGCTGGGTGCAGCTCGCGACGACTCTGCCGCCTCTGCCGACGGCTTCAACGATGAGGACCTCGCCCGGCTTCGCCTCTTGTTGGAGCTCGATCGGCTCTTGCGGGCCAAGTATGGGCTCGATGCGCACAGCGCGCTGCCACAGCTGCGGGAGTTGGTGCGCAGCTCGGGTCTGCTGCAGTCGGCGCAGGTCGAGGCGTTGGTGGGGTGTATCGAGCGCGGCGACGATGAGCAGCTCTTGCGCCACATCTATGCGCTGCTCGCGGAGCTGCGTGCGGTGATTATGGACCCAAGACCGTCCGAGGCCTTCGAGCAGATCCAGCACAAGCGCCACATCGCGGCAGGCATCCCTTCCATCTACGGTCGCTACTTCGAGCCCAAACTGGCGGCCATGGGCGCGACCTTCCGCTTGCAGTCCTTGGCGCGGCTTCACTTCGAGCGGCTGCTGAGACGACATCCGAGCAGGCTGGTGACTCGCCAGAGCCTGCAGCAGACCCTGCGCTGGCTCGAGCTCCTGCGTGACGGAATGCGGCTCGCCGGGTTGCAGAGCGAGGGCTTGGACGGGCACCTGGACATGTTGCGCCACAGCCTTAGCGCGCATTCGTTCTCGGTGGCTCAGTTCGTCAATCTCTTCTCCTTCATCGCCGACAACGTCCAAGAGCTGATTCGGTCGGAGTTTTTTCTGCCCTACGAAAAGATCCTCAACACCGTATTGGGGACCATCCTCGAAAGCGAGCGAAAAAGCTTGCGTTCCCAAGCGTCAGCCATTGGCTTCGGTGTCCGAGAGCAAGCGAGGGGCAGCGTCAGGGACCCGTCCGAAGTCTCCGTGCATCCCTCTGACGTGCCTTCCGCTGACCTGACGACGCAGCAAGGCCTGAGCCGGCAGGGCTTGCGAGACCGAGCCCATTCACTGCACATGTTGGCCGAGTCGTTCTACCGCGGGCTGCTCAGCGATGCCTTCATGGTCACCGAGCTCGACAACCTCGTGAGCGAGACCTTGGAACGTCTGCGGCATCTTCAAGAAAGCTTGAGTCCGGACTTGGCGCGTCAGGTGATGAGCTTCGATCTCGAGACACTGATGAGTCCCCTCGACGAGCCACATCCGGTGTTGGACAACCAAGTGTTCCTGGGCTCCAAGGGCTACTACCTCAAACGGCTGCACGCGTTGGGGTTCTCTGTTCCTCCTGGGTTCGTGTTGAGCACTGAGCTCTTCCGCATGCGCCACGCTGTCGACGCCTTGCCCGAGCTGCGTGAGCAGATTCGAGCCTTGCTGCGACAGGGGCTGCATCGACTCGAAGAGCAGACGGGACACAAGCTCGGAAATCCGAGTCTGCCGCTGCTGCTGTCGGTCAGATCCGGCGCGGCCATTTCCATGCCTGGTGCCATGAATACCTTTCTCAACGTGGGGCTCAACGCCCAGGTGGCCGAAGGTCTGAGCAGACAGCCGAATTTTGGCTGGACCTCTTGGGACTGTTACCGCCGCTTTCTGCAGACCTGGGGGATGAGCCAGGGCCTGGCCAGGGACGACTTCGACGCCATCATCATGGAGCACAAACTGCGTTTCGGGGTGACCGAGAAAGTCGAATTCAGTGCAGTGCAGATGCAGGACATTGCTTTCGCCTATCGGTCGCTTCTTGAGCGCAAAGGCATCGCGCTGGTGGAGGAGCCTTTCGAGCAGGTCGTGCACGCGGTGCGCGCCGTGCTGGCGTCTTGGGACACCGAGCGCGCGCGGCTTTACCGTGAGCGTCTGGACATCGCCGACGAGTGGGGTACAGCGGTGATCGTGCAGGTGATGATGCTGGGCAACATTGGTCTCGATTCGGGCAGTGGTGTGGTGT
Organism: Myxococcota bacterium; assembly: GCA_034002465.1. Taxonomy (GTDB): domain Bacteria; phylum Myxococcota_A; class Bradymonadia; order UBA4248; family JAVFAO01; genus JAVFAO01. Next base: position 1,203 of record JAVFAO010000188.1, on the reverse strand, counting down.
TCACCCACGACCCCTTTGTACCAGAGGAGAAACTCTGCCTGTACGGGGATTTCACGACCACCAGCCAGGGGGAGGATGTGGTGGCTGGTCTGGTACACCCCTGGCCCGTTTCGAAGCGTCAGCTCGAGCGCGAGCCCGGACAGAAAGGCGTCTGCATGGAGACGCAGTTCCCGGAAATCTTCAATGAGCTCAACCGAATTGCCGCTGAGCTGGTCGAACGGCATGGGTTCTCCCATCAGGAGATCGAGTTTACCTTCGAATCTGCAAGCGCCAAGGACCTGCACCTGCTGCAAACCAGAGAGCAATTTACCAGCCCCGAGGAGAGCATTCCGCAGTTCGAGGGGGTCGACGATGGAGCGCTCTTGGGCAGCGGAATTGGGGTCAGCGGCGGTGCGCTCAACGGTCGAGTCGCCTTCAATCTGGAGGATCTCCAGCAACTTGCCGAGCAATACCCGCAGGAGGCCAGGATTCTCTTGAGACCCGACACCGTGCCCGATGACATCGCTTTGATTTTCGACTGCGAGGGCCTGCTCACCGCTCGCGGCGGCGCCGCTTCGCATGCGGCGGTAAGCGCGAGTCGCCTGGGAAAGACCTGCGTGGTCAACTGCCGTGGATTGAAGGTGGACGAGCACTCCCACTACGCCATCCTCAACGGGAACGTGCTCCACGCCAGAGACCCCATCGCCTTGAATGGACGTCTGGGCCACATCTATCGAGGGCACTGGCCGCTCTCGGTGACCACGGTCAGGCGCGCGCTTCTGAGTACCGGTTGAAGCAGCACACTTCGCACCTACAGGGCCCTGTGCAGGCTGCCCGCGCTGTCCATCACTGTGAACAGCCCCAACAACGGGCAGAGCCCAGCAGTGCATCCACACTGGTGCATGTCTGAAGAGCGGGTGGGCCCTCTCACGCTTCTCCAAAGCACGAAGCTGGGCCCAGGCCGCGTCTCCAGCCTGTGGTTCAGAGCAGAGCGCTGGTCTGGCCAATGCCCCGACCCAAGGTCGAATCCAGCTTCGAAGCCCCAGCTAGGTCTCTGCCAGGCCTCCTGACCACTCTTGAAGCACTCGCCAGGCCCCCGAGGAAGCCTCCAGTGTGTCTCGAACCCCTCGCCAAGGCCTTCGAAAAGACCCTAAAGCACGAAGCGGGGCCCAGGCAGGTGCTCCACCCGTGCTTCGAAGCAGAAAGATGGCCTGGGCAGGGCCT
>JAVFAO010000187.1:0-12868 GCA_034002465.1 Myxococcota bacterium | reverse complement strand
TGGCCAGGGAGCAACTGTGGGAAATGGACGCGAGCCGGCTAGAAGCCGGGCTCGACTTGCTTCCTGACGCTGCTCTGCTACTGTCTGCCCGGCCTTCGGTGCAGCGCGCAGGGCGACGTTTGCCGGGCTGGTCTGTGCATCCCCGATGAGTGGAACTGAGGAAAGGTATGTCTAGACTCTCTGCAGAAGCCCACCGCATTGCCACGGACGCGAGCCTCGATGAACGGCAGCGCCGCGCTCAGCTCGCCCGCTTGGCCGAGTCCACCATCAAGCCCATGACCCTGCGAGCAGGCACCTGGATGTTGCTCGACAAGGGGGTGCTCTGCGACCTCTTCGAGGGACCCGCTCCCGCCCGCCCGCGTTACGTGCTCCCCGACTACGCGCGTGCCCTGCGGCAAGGCTGCGCCTGGCTCGAACTCGAGGCGCCGCGAGCCTTCGACGAGGCCTTGAGCTTCCTCTCCATCCTCTATCAACACGTCCCGTCGGTCACAGGCTATCCCGTCTGGCTCGGGCATGTCGACAGCCTGCTCGAGCCCTTCGCGGCAGACCTTGACGACACGCAGCTCAACCGCCAGCTTCGCCTCTTCTGGAGAGCCCTCGACCGCTGCCTACCCAACGCTTTCGTGCATGCGAATCTAGGCCCTGAACCGAGCCGGGTGGGCCGCGCCATCCTCCAGCTCGAGCGAGAGCTTCGTCAGGTCGTCCCCAACCTGAGCTTGCTCGTCGATCCGACGAGGACGCCTGACGCCTTCCTCCTCGAGGCGATCCAGTGCTGCTTCGACAGCGCCAAACCCCACTTCGTCAACCACCCTCTGGTCTCACGGGCCTTCGAGCGCCCAAATGCCGAACGACCCGTTGCGGCGCATCCTTACGGTGTCGCGAGTTGCTACAACAGCCTCCCCGTCGGTGGCGGCTCGTACACCTTGGTGCGGCTCAACCTGGCCCGTGCCGCCGAACACTTCGATGGCAGCATCGCCACCTTCTTGGACGAGGAGCTGCCGCGCCTGGTCGAGGCGGGCTGCGAGCTGCTCGCCGCTCGCTCCCGCTATGCGGTCGAACAGAGCCCCTTCTTTGGTCACAATGGCAGTGGCCCAGCCCACTTCTTGGTGGCCGAAGGGCTGGTGCAGCAGGAGCGCTTCGGCGCGATGTTTGGGCTGCTCGGCATGGCTGAGCTGTGCAACAGCCTGCTCGCGCGCGAGTACCCCATGCGCAAACCCCGCTACGGTCGGCATCGTGAGGGCGGCGAGCTGGGGCAGCGTGTTCTCGCGCGCCTAGTCGAGCTGATTGCCGAGCACCCCATCCCCCACTGCTCCTTCAATCAAGGCCGAGCCTGGCTCCATGCTCAATCTGGCATCGACAGCGACCAGGGAAGCACCCCTGGCACCCGTATTCCCTTCGATGATGAGCCAGAGCTCTTGGAGCACCTGCGCGCCATCGCCCCCATGCACGCGCCCTTCGAGGCGGGGGCCAGCGATCCGCTGCGCCTCGATTCCACGGTACGACAGAACCCTCGCGCCGTCCTCGAGCTCATGCGCGGGGCCTTCAGCACAGGCCTGCGAGACTTCACCTTCGACCTGGCCGACAGCGAGCTGATGCGGGTCACAGGCTACCTCGTGCGTCGCAGCGAGCTGCCCAAGCTCGGGCAAAGCGCCCTGCGCCACGACAGCACGCTGCTCTCGGGGGGTGCAGTGCGCGAGCGCAAGCTGCTCGAACGGAGCGCGCGCCGGGTCACCGGGCCCAATGGGCTGTAGCCATGTCGGAGCTCAGCGACGCTGAGGTGTCAGCTCTGGTCAACCACGTGCTGCCCTTCTCAGTGGTCGATGGCCCTGGGGCGCGTTCGGTCATTTTTCTACAAGGGTGCAACTGGCGCTGCCTGAGTTGCCACAACCCGCACACCATCGGCACCTGTACTGGCTGCGGAATCTGTGTTCAGCTTTGTCCCCATTCAGCGTTGAGGCAGGAACACGACGGCCTGCCTCCCCACTACGATCCGAGCTTGTGTTCCGGTTGTCGAAGTTGTGTCAGGGGCTGCCCTGAGTCCAGTGATCCTCGTGCACAATCGCTCACCGTCGGGGCGCTGCTCGAGCGCATTCGAGGCTTTCTGCCCTTCATCACTGGGCTCACCATCAGCGGCGGTGAGCCGAGCCTGCAGCCTGCGTTTCTGCTCGCCTTTGCGCGTGCCCTTCGCGCCGACCCACAGCTTGGCCGCCTGCATCTGCTCATCGACTCCAATGGCAGCGCCGAGCTCGAGCTCTGGCGCCGCTTGGCACCGTTCATCGACGGCGTCTGCCTGGATCTCAAGGCGGTCGACGAGGACCATCACCAACGCCTCTGCGGCGCTTCTTCTCGACAGCCCCTGGCTGCCCTCGCTGAGCTCGGAGCCCTCGGGACACTGCACGAGCTGCGCCTGCTCATCATCGATCACGCGCTCCCGGAGGTCCTCGCCGCTGCGCGCTTGCTCGAGCAGCACGCGCCCTCTGCCCTGCTGCGCCTCATCCCCTATCGCGAGCACCCCGCCCCTCGCCCAGGGCTACAACCGCCAGCGCCTGAGCAGCTCGAAGTGATGCGGCTGGCCATCGAGGCGATGGGCTTGCGCTGTGTCGTGCGGTGAGAGCGAGTGTTGCGGCAGCTGTTCACTGGGTCAAATGCGTCTAACATGAGCGCGCATGCGGTTCAACTTGGCGACCGTCTCGGTGAGGTAGCGAAGACGCTCGCTTGGACTTAGGGCCAAGAGAAAGCGAATCTGGGTCAGATCGACGCCGCTTTCACTGTACTCCACAGAGGCTGTGGGGGCTATCGAACTGCTTGTCGATTGGGCGCTTGACCTGTTCCCCCAAGTGGTTGAGCTTGCGTCGACTTCTTGTTGATTGGACGCTTGTCCTATTCCCCCAACTTCTTGCCGATTGGGCGCTTGTCCTGTTCCCCCAGCTTCTGCGTTCTCCAAGGTCGCTGCTGAGTGCTCGCCACCCGAGGAGGCACGGTGATGTGGCGCGCTTTGCTCAGTGCGGTTGGTCTTCTGCTCAGTCACCTGAGGACTCCAGGATGTTGGCTGGCGTGGGCAGCAGCGCAGGACACAGCTCAGTCGTCCACGCTGATGGTGAAGCTCTTGCTGTGCACCAGCTCTGGGTTTGAGCCACCTCGCTGGTTGCGGTCCAGCGCGTCGATGGCGGCCATCTGCTCTGGGCTGAGCGCGAAATCGAAGATGGCGAAGTTCTCGGCGATGCGCGACGCCCGCACGGACTTGGGGATGGCCGAGATGCCGTGCTGCAGGTGCCAGCGCAGCACGATCTGAGCGACGGTCTTGCCATGTTCTGCTGCGATGGCAACGAGGCTTGGGTCCTGCAGCGGATCGGGCACGGAGGCGCCACCGTAGCGGTTGATGCCACCGATGGGCGACCACGCCTGGGTGAGGATGCCCTTCTCTTGGTGCAGCGCCCGCAACGCCGGCTGGGCAAAGTAGGGGTGCAGCTCCACTTGGTTGACCGCAGGCACGAGCTCGGAGTGTTCGGAGAGGATGCGCAGATCCTTCGGCCCGAAGTTCGAGACGCCGATGGCCCGAACGCGGCCGTCGGCGACCAGTTGCTCCAGAGCATTGTAGCTGGCTAGGGTTGCGTCGAACTCACTGGGCGCTGGCCAGTGTATCAGATAAAGATCAAGGACCTCGAGGCCCAGCTTGGCCATGCTCTTGTCGAAGGCGCGAAGGGTAGCGTCGTAGCCGTAGTCGGACATCCACACCTTGGTGGTCACGAAGAGCTCATCTCGGCTCAGCTCCGAGCGGCGGATGCCCTCCCCGGTCTGGCGTTCGTTACGGTATACCGCTGCGGTGTCAATCAGCCGATAGCCCACGCGAATCGCTGTGGCGACGGCTTCGGCGGTGTCCTCGGTGCTGCTCTGGAAGACCCCAAAACCGAGCAGCGGCATCTTCACCCCATTGTTCAACGTCACGAACTCGTTCATCTCTATCCCCTTCGAAAATTCTGCGCTGAAGTTCAACAACGACAAGTACTTGCGTGAGTCGGCCAAGCGCCCAATCGACAAGAAGTAGGGGCGGACCTGCGTGTCCGCCCTCCATGGAAATGCGCAACAAGTTGCGGGGAACAGGCCAAGTGCCCAATGGACAAGAAGTTGGGGGAACAGGCCAAGTGCCCAATCAACAAGAAGCTCGCCAGACACGGCGAGCGCCACTATTCTGGGGCCTGCCTCGGGAATTGGGAAGTGCCATTGTGGCCTTCTGCCTGTTTCTTCGAGCGCGGGAGCTGCGCGGATGCCAGGAAGAGCGTTGATTTCGGAGTGTGAAGCGTCTGCACGCTATGGCCCAGGAAGCACTCGGCGTCGGGAGGTCTTGCGCGACACCGTCGAAGTGCTCTCTGACCCAGCGAAACGAGAGCGCTATCGTCGTTTGGCGACGGAGAATCTGCAGCGTTGGCGCAGCGAGGCTGAGCCTGCGCCGAGGTCTTTGTTGTTGGAGCTCAGCCCGGAGGACTGGGGCGAGGCCACGGCTCGCTTGAGTCGCCGTTTCGGCACGACCTTCGCGGTGCTCAACATGGCCAACGCCTACGTGCCGGGCGGTGCCTATGTCGAGGGTGCGGTGGCCCAAGAGGAAAACCTCTTTCGACGCAGCGATTGCCACTTCTCCATCACCGAACATGAATACGATGCCGAGCGTGATCGCTACCATCCCTTTATGACAGAGCTGCTCTCAGCGGTCGATGGGCGCGTCTACCTGGACGTCGAGGACTATCGCATTTGTATACGTGGTCCGGAGTTTCGTGAGCGCGAAGACCTGGGCTATCGCTGGCTCGAGGACGATGAGGTGTTCCCCTTTTTCGAGCTGCGGGCGGCGGCTCAAGATCTTCGGGGACAGCGCAGCTTCGATCCAGAGGAGGCGCGGAGGCGCATCGCGGCGCAGCTTGATACCTTGCGGGAGCATGGCGTACGCCACGCCGTGCTCAGCGCCTTTGGTTGTGGTGCCTTCCAAAACCCTGCCGAGCAAGTGGCTGCCTTGTACCGCGACGAAATCGAAAAGCGTCGAAGCGACTTCGCGGTGCTCACTTTCGCCATCTATTACCCTGGTTATGGTCGGGACAATTTCGCGCCCTTCGTGAAGGTGCTGGGTTGAACGCGATGCGCATGCGCAGCGCTGTGAGGGTCTCGCGAGAGCGAGCGAATGCAATAGTGACCAGTAGGGGCGAGCGGCCGCGTGTCTTTCCGAAAGCCGCGGTCGGCAGGCTGGAAAGCCTGCCCCACGTCTGCATTCCGGCTGCCGTCACTCCGACTGCACCCCCACTCCGACCAAGCCTCTCAAGGTCTGCCGGTAGAGCGGATAGACGCCGGGCATCTTCCGCTCCAGCGCGCTCAAGCCCTTCTCCAGTGCGGCTTCATCTCCGCTCAGCGCCGCCAGGATCAGCGCCGCATCCGAGTCCCCCTCGTCGTCTGGTCCGGGGGGCTCCAGGCCCATCGCCATGCGGGCAAGGGCGAGCGCCTGCTCGTATTCTCCACTCATGAGCATGGCGAGCGCGCGGCTTTGCTGGGAGACATGGCAGTAGGGAGCAGCGTCCATTGCGCGTGCGGATTGCGCGAGTGCCTCCTCGACCTGACCCTGCTTGGCCAGGATGATGCCCAAGCGCTCGGGACCTTGATGTTCGTAGGGACGCGCAGCGGCGAAGGCGCGCGCGACCTCGAGCGCCTCATCAGTGCGGTTGGCCTGCTCCAGGGCCTCAATCCAAGCAGTGGCGGCAGAGCCGTCGTTGGGGTCCAGAGCAAAGGCGCGCTTGGCCGCCTCGTAGGCCTTGGGGTACTGCTCCATCACGTTGTAGGCATCCGAGAGCATCGCCCACGCTCCGGATTCGGAGGGCAGTCGCTGGCCGAGCTCGTCGAGCTCCGTGCACTCCTTGCTCACCCGCGCTCGCAGGCCAGCGGCGCGCACCCTGAACTCCCACCGCTCCTCCTCTTCATCCGTCTTGCTCGCATAGACCTCGGCTGCCTGCGAGGCAAGCGCAAAGTCGGTTGAGCGACAAGACCAGTAGATCTCCCCAGCTAGGTGCTTCGGGATGCTCTGCGCGCATCTCTCCCGCAACGTTGGCAGCACCTCCAACACCTTTCCCGAGAGCCTGTGGGCCGCCAGCCACGCGTATTCAATGTCGTCCCGAGCGTCGATGAAGTCCTCGCCCAGATCGGCCTCCAAACCAGCCAGCTCGAGGCGAGATGCCAGCGCTTGGGCGCGCTCGTAGCGGTCGCCGTGGATGTGCCGAAAGATCAGCTCCATCAGACCTATGCTCTGGGTTGGTGCCGACTGCAGCGCCCTCTCCAGCAAGGCTGTCGCCTCGTCCTCTCTACCCAGCGCTTCGAGGCAGGCTGAATAGGCGTCCAGCACGTCGGTGTCGTCCACTTCGAGCACTGGCTGCAGTACCGCCAGGGCTTGCTCAGCCTTCTCCTGTCCCAAGAGCGACCAGGCCAAGCGAACCCGAATCAGCTCCGAGTCCGGGATGGCCTCCATGAGCTGCACATAGAGCGCTTGCGCTTCCTCGACATCCTGCTTGGTGCTCTCCAGCAGACGAGCGAGCTGCCACTTGGCACCCAGATCGTGGGGCAGCTTCTGCGTGAGCAGCCGCGCCAAGGCCAGGGCATGGCCCTTCTGCCCTTCTCGGTCCAGCGTATTCACAACAGCCCGCAAAAAGTCGTCGTCGCCCAGGTAGACTTGCGCCAGTTCGCGGAGACGTGCCGCAGCGGCTTCCGACGATGCACTCTTTTGCAGTGCACTGAAGAGCGGCTTCACCAGCTCCTCTCGGTTCTCCTCGGCTGCTTCGACCGCAGAGAGCAGCAGCTCGGCGGCCTCAGCGTCGCGTTCGCAACGGTGAAGGAAGGCGGCCAGCGCGAGATAGGCTTCGGCCTGATGGCCAGAGCGTTCGAGGTTTTCCTCAAGCAAAGCTTCGGCGCGCTCCACTTCGCCGAGTTCCTCAAGTACCTCGACCAAGGATTGTCGCGCCTTGCCGCGATAGGGATCGAGCTCCAGCGCACGGTCGAAGGAGCGCACCGCGTCAGCCCATCGCTGCTGCAGCTTGGCCAGCTCGCCTGAGACCACGTGGTTGAAGGGGTTGCCTGGGTGAGCGCTGACCGCAACCTCAGAGAAATGCCTCGCCCGCCTCATCAGCTCTGAGCGGCTCCAGCTCAGGCGGCTGCGAAGCCGCTTCGGCGGCATGCTCGGCTCTCGGTCTCGAGGCGTCTCGCTGTCCTCTTCTTCATCTTCTTCATCTTCTTCATCCTGGTCCTCGTCGGCGTCGTCTAGGTCTTCGTCGGCGTCGTCCTCGTCTTCCTGCTCCTCGTCGGCGTCGTCTAGGTCCTGGTCTTCGTCGGCGTCGTCTAGGTCCTCGTCGGCGTCGTCCTGACTGTCGCTCGCCTCGAGCATGCGCAGATAAACGGCGGCCAGGTTCTCCGCTGCTCGGATGCAGTTGGGGCCAATCGCCAGCGCAGCCAGCATCCTCCGCTCCGCCTCGGCGAGGTCTCCCACCAGCCAGCAGGCTTCGCCCATGGCTTGGAGGTTGTTTTCATCGTAGAGATCGCGTCGGTGAGCTTCGAAATGCGCGACGAAGGCCTCGTCGTAGCGCCCTTCCCGCTCCAGCACCTGCGCATGAAGTTGATGGGCCCACTCCTCTCCTGGGTATCGGCTGCGCAACCGTGCCAGCTCGCGCCACAGGTCGGCGTTGTCCAGCACGTTCGACCAGGCCAGGCGCATCAGCGCCTGCATCCGGAGAAAGGCAGCGAGTCGAAACTGCGGTGCCATCGACAAGGCTTCGTCACAGAGCTGAACCACCTCTTGAGGGCTCAGCGCCTCGGCTGCTCCTTCTCCAAAACCCTGGCGCTGACGCCCGCAGGCGTCCACCAGCGCCAGGTGCCGCTGCTCGATGAGTCCAGCTTCATCACAATCCTGGCGCCGTTGAGCCGCAAGCTCGGTGGGTCCCAAGACCACCACGGCACCATTGCCAAACAACTGTCCCGCCGCATCGGTGAAGGTGAAGCTCTTCAACATCGGAGCGTGGCGCATTGGGTCTTGGGCGACGAATACGCCAAGGCGGTCGTCATAGCCCGTGATGACCGCGACATGGGAGCAGGTCGAATACTCCTCCTGCACGATGATGGGACAGCCCAGGTCGATGGCGCGCTTGATGCGTTCGGCGTTGGAGGCGAAGCGCCTGGCCTCCACGCCCATCGCACGCAGATACTCGACGATCTCCACCATTGGCGTGCCATGTTCACGCTTCACGACGCCAGCGATGGCGTCCTGGTCTGCCTGAAAATCGAAGTAGCGCAGCACCAACTCCAGCACGGCAGGACCGCAGAACTCGTACTTCTGGGCGGTGCTGGGGAAGGCGCGCAAGACCACGCGCTGCGCCCCATCGTCGGCAGCTTCGAGCTGAGTCATGCGCTCTCGCGCGTAGCGACCCAGGTACGAATCTGGAGACTGTTGCCAAGCCAGCTGGAAGGCCGACAGCGCTTCGGTTCGTTTGTCGAGCGCGGCGAGGGAGAGCGCCCAGGAGATGCGGTCGCTCTGTTCGTGTTCGCCGCCCTTTCTCGCTTCGAGCAGTTGGCGCCAGCAGCTTTCCTCGTCTTCACGGTTCCCCGTCGCACCGTGTATCGAGGCCAACGTCCGCATGGCTGCCCCATATTCATGGGACTCTGGCCCAATTGCAGAGAGACGCTGCCTGGCGGCGTCGAAGTCGCCAAGGACGTAGTACAGATGTCCAAGGGCAAGAAGCAGCGCCGGGCTTTCGGCTGACTGCGTTTCCGCTGCCTCGAGCACGCTCAGCGCCTTGAGCCGGTCATCATCGTTGAGCGCGGCCGATGCTTCCAACAATGACCAGCGCTCGCTCTCACCCAGCTCGGAGCGCGCACGCTGCAAGCGCGCCAGGGCCAGCCCCGGCAGTCGCTTGCGCAGAAAGGACTCGAGCTCAATGGTATACATCTGAGCGCGATGCTCTGGGCCGTGCTCTTCGCTCTCGAGCAATGCCTGCATACGTAGGATGAGCTCGTCGCAAGCCAGCTCATCGCTGCGCTGCTCGAGTCGTGACCGCCAAAGCAGCCACTCGGTGTGGGCCACGGCATCCTTTGCCTGCGCCTCACCCTCTGCAAGAAGCTGACGTGCTTCGGTGTAGCGCTCACTTCGGTAGGCTTCTTCGATCTTTCCAAGCATGGGAGCTTCCCCTTCAAATTGTTGGCGCGGATCACTTTGGGGGTAGGTGGCCAGGGGCGGCGTCAAGGGTACCAGCGCTGTAAGCGGGCCAGAATTCCGGGCCCGGCCTCAGTCAGCCGAGTGATTCGGGACTGCTCGTCGGGGCGCTGCAATCGTTGGCTAGCCCAGAGCCAGACACCCAAGGCGTCAGGGTGCATCCCTACCGCGTCCAGGAAGTCCTGCTCTCGTTGCAGGTCCCCGGCGGCCGCAGCGGCCGCGGCCCAGAGACCACGCACGCTCCAAGGATCGTTGGCGAGCTTGGAATCGCGCAGCGCGTCGCGGAGCAGTTGCTCTGCGAGCTCGAGCACCACCTGTGGTCGCTGCGCCGAGATCGCCACCTTCATGAGTAAGACGCCAACAGCGGAGCTCGGCTGTGAAGCATAGGCGCGTTGCAGGGCTTCGAGGCTCTCTGCGTACCGCTCCGTGCGTGCCAGCGCTCTGCCCAGCGCAAAGTCGAGCTGGGCCTGCTCGAAGCTGCTTCGCTGCTGGGGCTGCCCCTTGGCCAGCTCGAGCAGGGTCAGTGCGTGCTCGCCTGCACCGCTGTCCAGCAACACGTCGAGCAGCTCCAGGACACCCTGCGCAATCTCCCGCAGCTCGGCGAGCAGACGCTCGGCCTCCTCTCCTCTCTCCAGGGACATCAGCGCCTGCCGCATGGGGAACCAACACAGCGCCGGTTGCGAGCTGGCCACCGGTGCCAGCACCTGCAGTGCCTCTGCGGGCTCGCGTTGCAGCAACGCTCGCGCAAGATAGTAACGGGGCCAAAGGGCCGTATCGGCCATCTCCACGGCACGCCGCAACACGGGTTCAGCCTGCTCGTGCTGTCCGAGATGAAGGCAGGCTCGGCCAAGGTTGTACTGGACGTTGACGTCGTGGGGGTGCCGCTCGGCGAGCAACTGAAGTTGGGGGAGCAGGAGCGACTCTTGGCCGCCGTTCACCCATCGAAAACCAAGCAACGACAGTGTCTGTGCCTGCCCAGCCAATCGCTCTGCGAACAGCGTCCAAAGCTCTGGAAGCGCCGAGGGTTCGAACAGGGTCAGGGTCACATCCATCGCAGCCGACAGCACCTGTGGCGCCGCGCCGACTCGCTCCATCGCCGCAAACGCCGCGTGCAGTGCCGGCTCTGCCTGTCCCTGCAACCGCAACGACTCGATCATCAGAGCCCAGGCACCTGGCGCACTGCCCATGCGCTGCAGGCTGAGCTGCGCAGTCTCCTGCATTCCAGTCCAGTCGCCCTTCCACTGCTGCCGACGCCACAGCCGCAGCGCGCTGCCGCTGTGTTCCAGCTTCTCATCACGCTGCAGCAGCGCCTGTAACAATGACTGAGCGAGCTCGGCGTCATCCTGCCGCTCAGCCAGGCTTGCCCGAACGCTCAGGCTGTCCAGGTCGTGCGGGGTGAGTGCGCCAGCGAGCTCGGCTGCCACAGCCGCCGCTTCGACGTGCTCGAGCTCGAGCTCCTCCGTCGCCAGCCAGGCGTAGAGCTGCGAGAGCTCGGGATGCTGAGCCAGCAGCTTGCGCATCAAACGCCGAGCGCTGCCCAGTCCGCCCTCTCTTCGTGCACTGCGAATCTGTCCAAGCAAGTTGCGCCAGTCCTCTGGGTCGAGCGCCGTGGCGTCGCACCAGGCGATGAAGGCCTCAGCCCAGCGCCCTTGGTGCTCCAGAGCCTGAGCATGGAGCTGATGGGGCCACTCGGCGTCAGGGAAGCGGACGCGACACTGTGCGAACCAGCGCTGCAGGTCTTGCCGCTCCTCCTCGAGGCGATCTTGTCGCAGCAAGCCCAGGAGCGCTTCCCCGAGCCGGGCGTGGCCTGCGGGAATGTCTGGGGCTGCGGCGATCGCTTGGCGGGCGAGCTGCGCGACGTGAGCGTGCGGAACGTTGGGGGCTGCTGGGTCGAAGTAGCTGCGGTCGACGGCGCTCAGACTCGGGTCGTCCTCGATGCCCAGCGCGCTCAATTCAGGCCCTCGTTCACCTGAGTCGCCGGCCCAGACGAGTAGCGCGCCCCGGCCCGAAAAGGCGCTGCGCCGCGCCTGCTCACGCAGTGGTCGTAGCAGCGCAGTCTCTGACTCGGACTCGCCGAGGAGCAGCAGCTCGGACTGCGACTCGAGACCGAGAAGCTGGCAGAATCCAATGCGACTCGCCTGTTCTTCCTCGAGGATGATGGCGAGCGCGGGCAGCGTGAGCAGGCGGCGCAGCAGCTCGTCGTCGGTGCGGCAGCGGCGTACTTGATAGCCTGCCTCGAGCAGCGCCGTTCGCAGGTGGGAGGCGGTCGCAGGCAAGGGGCTGGGGAAGGCGAGTGTCAGTGGACGCTCGGCAAATTGCCACTGGGCGTTGGGCGTGCTTTGTGGGGTCTGGCTTGGTGCTTCGATGCGGTCGAGCAGTTCGCGGGCGCGCCGTCGCAGGGCGTCGGGGGCGCTGTCGTCGTCCCGGACCTTGCGCAGCTCCTGAAGCGCGGCTGTGGTGGCTTCTGGACTTGGCTGCAGCGCCGCTGCGGCCCAGGCATCGATGGCAGCGTCGAGGGCGAGCTGTACTGCGTTGTCCGCCTTGCTTCGTAGCGCCGCGGCTTCTTGGCTGCGCTGGGCAGCCTGCGCGAAACGCTTCGTGCGTCTGGCGGCTGCTGCCTGCCGGCTGAGCTCGAGGCTTTGCTGATGCTCGTTGAGAGTAGGGGGAGTGGCGTCGGTGACGGCGCTTTCCAGCGCTTCGACGAGCGTGTGGGCGCCGATGGCCTCGAGCTCGCGGACGGCTGCCTGGGCAAAGCGAGCTTGCAAGGGAGAGGAGGCAGCCTGATGCGCTCTTGCGGCGAGGATGAGGTCAGGAAGCGGTGCACGACCGACCATCGCGAGCTCTCCGCGCAAGGTGGCGAGCTCGAGCGGCGGGATCGCCTCGACGCCTGCGCTGTCTTCGAGCGCGTCGATGAGCGCGTGGTATCGCCCTTCGTGGAGCATGGTCTGGAGCTGTTCGAGGGTGGGTTGCGACATCTTGGTCCTCGTCAGAGCGCGTGTGGAGAGAGCGCCTGGGCGGGCAGACCGACGGTCGGCCGCGATGGACGCTGCGGGCCTTCGTCCAGACGGTAGCGAAGGAGAATCGGGGGCATCAGCGGACTTGTCAAGCGCTCGTGAGACTTGCGCAGCCTTGCGAGTGCACGCGACAGCGGCGCCAACAGCGTAGCAGGCGGCTGAGTGTGACTCAGCTCGTGCGCGGTGGCGGAACAGTTCCTGGACAGCCTCGATGCTTGCGCCGAGGCAGTCGACATCGTTCGTCGAAGCCCTGCGGGCTTGGGGCAAGGCTTTCGACATCGTTCGTCGAAGCCCTGCGGGGGTGCGCCAAGCCAATCCACATCGTTCGTCGAAGCCTGGGGGCTTGCGCCAAGGCAGTCCACATCGTTCGTCGATGCCCTGCGGGCTTGCGGCCAGGCAATCCACATCGCTCGTCGAAGCCCTGCCGGCTTGCGCCAAGGCAATCGACCTCGTTCGTCGAGGCCTGGGGCCTTGCGCCAAGGCAGTCCACCTCGTTCGTCGAAGCCCTGGGGCTTGCGGCCAGGCAATCCACATCGCTCGTCGAAGCCCTGCGGGCTTGCGGCCAGGCAATCCACATCGTTCGACGAAGCCTGGGGACTTGCGCCAAGGCAGTCCACCTCGTTCGTCGAAG
>JAVFAO010000186.1:0-12984 GCA_034002465.1 Myxococcota bacterium | reverse complement strand
GGCTGCGTACACCCCAGGCAGGGGACGCCGACTCGGGTCTTCGAGCTGCGACGGTTCCACAAGACCTTGTTGCAGGGTCCGTAGGCAATGGGACCACGGCACCCCAAATAGAAGAACAGGCAACCTCGCTCGCCAAACTGGCGTTCCTCGACACGATACTCATGGTACTCGTTGCGCACGCAGCCTTGGTGCACCAACAGACCATACCATTCGAGGGGCGACTGATACTGGTCGAGCGCAGGAACCGTATTCGCACACAAGTGCCCAAAGGTGTCGGCCAATACGTCTCCGTGGCAGGGACAGCCGGGCAGGTTGATCACCGGGGCACCCGCTGCCGAGACGAAGGATTTGCCGAGAAAACCGCCGCGCTTCTGGGCTGCAAACTGTAGCCCCGTGGCCTCGATGTCCCCGTCTGCACCAATGCCGCCGAAAGAGGCGCAGGTGCCCGCTGCTACCACATACCGTGCGCGCTTGGCGAGCTCGGCGAGCAGGTCCTTTTTGGGCTGTCCGTTCTCGGTATCATACATCCCAGTACCGCCAGGGCCTCGAATCACAGAGCCTTCGACCACCAAGATGTCGAGCACCTGCTCGCCATTCTTGATGGCGCTAATCAACGACTGTCGGTTTTTGGCCGAGTCGTTGGAGAGAGAAGGGTGCCAGAGCACTTCGAGATCGAGTTGGGAGAGGAGCTCCACGAAGTTGGGTGCTTCGATGTTGAGTAGCGCCATGCTGTCGCCACCACAGGCCCCCAACTGCAGCCAAAACACGGTTCGTGACACGTTTCCCCCTTTGCTCGAACGCACCGAGCAGGTCAAGTTGCGTCAATTTGACACGCGCGAAGCTCGCTCTCGGCATCCATGGTCTTGGGTCTGCTCGCTTTTCGCACCCGCTTCGCAGGATACCACGCCTCGAAGGGCGCGAGCCAGACAAGTTCTTGCTGATTGGGCGCTTGACCTGTTGTTCCGCCATCTCCTTGCATTCGTTCGCTCTCGCGAGACCCTCGCGGTTCCCCCAACTTCTCTGCAAAGTCTTGGGCGTGATACCTTGGCAGAATGCATCGGGCGCGTTATTGCAGCGCAGATCGCGCCGTACCAGCGCTGCGCTGGCGGACACTGAGACCGGCCGGCGCCACGAGGAACATGACCGCACGCTGCGAAAGCTTCGAACTGCAGAACGGACTCCGCGTCTTCATGCAGCCTGATCCGCGTATTCCTTTGGTTGCCATCAACCTCTGCTATCAGGTCGGCGCCATCCATGAGCCTCCCGGCCGTACCGGTCTGGCTCACCTCTGCGAGCACCTGATGTTCATGGGTACCGAGCGGGTCCCTCACTTCGATCTGCTCATGGAGGCCGTCGGCGGCTCCAACAACGCCGCCACCAGCGAGGATCGGACTATCTACTACGCCATCGGGCCAGGCTCGGCGCTCTCCACGCTGCTCTGGCTCGAGGCGGAGCGCATGGACGGCTTCGCGCAGGCCATGAGCCAAGAGAAGCTCGACCTGCAGCGCGAGGTGGTGCTCAATGAGCGCCGCCAAGTGGTTGACGACGAGCCCTACGGGAGGGTGCCCATCCTGCTGGGCGACGCCCTCTATGCGTCCCCTCATCCCTATCGACATCCGGTGATTGGCTGGGTCGAGGATATTTGCGCCATCACCGTCCAAGACGTCCGCGACTTCTTCGAGCGCTACTACGCCCCAAGCAACGCCACATTGGCCATCGTTGGCGACTTCGACCTTGACCAGAGCCGTCGTGAGCTCGAGCGGTTTTTCTCCCCCATCGCGACGCGCCCGCGCCCGCTGAGCGCGCCGCTGCCCCCGGCTGTCTTGGATGCGGAGCGACACCTTCGCCACGTCGACAGCGTTCCCCAAGCGCGCCTGCATTTGGCTTGGCACAGCCCTTCGTACCTGCAGCCAGGCGACGCTGAACTAGATGTTTGCTGTCACATCCTCAGCCAAGGGCGCAATGCGCGCCTCAACCGAAGGCTGATGCACGAGCAACAACTCGCCACTTCGGTGGAGGCGGTCCAAGCTTCGGGTTCGGCCTCGATTCTGCTGCTCGAGTTCACCGCTGGCGAGGAGGTCGCGCTCGACACTCTGCGCGCAGAGGTCGATGAAGAGCTGCGTAGACTCTGCACGGATGGCGTCAGCCAAGAGGAGCTGGACCGAGCCCGCAACCACATCGAGACCGACTTCGTGCGACAGGCCCAGAGCCTCCAACGACGTGCCGACTTGTTGAATCAGTATCAGTTCTACGCCAACACCCCCGAGTTCCTCGAGCCCGACCGAGAGCGCTATCGTGCTCTCGATACCGAGGCCGTCAGGCGCAGCTTCCAGGCCGTCTTGGAGCAGCCTCGGGTGGTGCTCGAGGTTCAGCCTCTCGATGCCGCTGAGGAGCAGACGCCGGTATGAGCAGCTTCCCACCGCAGCCTGCCCCCCAATCCCCTCGCTGGCCGCAAGCTCCGACGGTGCTTCGCCGCCGCTGCTCGAGCGGCCTCGAGGTCTGGATGGTGCCGCAGCCAGAGCTGCCCCTGTTTACTGCGCAGCTCATCGTGCAAGGCCCCAATGAAGGGCCCGGACGCCCCACCCGTGGTCGCGACGAACGCGGCTCCGCCGCCGATCCATTTGGCCATGAAGGCCTCGCCGCTTTCACTGCGCAGCTCCTCCTCGAGGGTTGTGGGAGCAGGGACGCGCTCGCTTTCGCCGACGCGCTCGATTTGCTGGGGGCCTCACTGGGCTCTGCCGCGACCCAAGACGGCTCGACGATCCATCTCCAGTGTTTGAGCCGCTTTGCTGCACAGGGGCTGGAGCTGATGGCCAGCGCTGTGCTCGAAGCCCGCTTCGAGGAAGCGGAAATCGAGCGTATTCGCGCTCAGTGGCTTGGCGCGTTGGCGCAGAGAGACGACGATCCGAGGCGCATCACCCGCAGCATCGGGGCCCGAGTCTTCTTCGGAGCCGAGCATCCCTACGCCCACCCCGAGGATGGCTACGCAGAGAGCATCCAAAGCATCGACCAAGCGCTCCTGCAGCGTGCTCACCGACAGCTCTGGCATCCCCAGGGCGCCGTGCTGCTGCTGACCGGCGAGTTCGCGCCCGAGCCCATTTTCAGTCTGGTCGAGGCGCTCTTCTCGACTTGGGATGCTGGCGTTGCAGCGCAGCCCCTAGCCAAGCGAGCAGTGAGCAGGCCCAGTTTTCAACGTAGTCAGGTCGTCGTACACCCTCGGCGAGCGCTCAGCCAGACGCAAGTGCGATTCATGCTGCCAGCGCATCCGAGAAATGGAGTGATGGAATCAGAATACGCGTTGCTGAACGCCATCTTCGGTGGTGCCTTCACCAGTCGCCTCATGCAGAACCTGCGTGAGGACAAGGGGCTCAGCTACGGGGCGAGTTCTGCTGTGGTGCGATGGGCTCACGCTGGATACTGGCTGGCTTCGGCAAGTGTCGACGCACAGGAGAGCGAACTGGCTCTGCGCGAATTCCTCTATGAAATTCAGCGGCTCAAGAGCGAGCCACCGAGTGCCGAAGAGCTCGAGCGAGCCAAGACCACCTACCTCTCGGATTGGTCGCAGAGCTTCGAGAGCCACAACGGAATGCTGGCTCAGCTCGCAGGGATGGCCCGATACGGCTTTGCTCCTGAGCACTTGGCGGCGACGGCTGGGCAGATTGCCGAGACCTCTCTCGAGCAGGTCCAGGCCCTCGCGGAGAGCCTGGCCACAGCTCCCTATTGTCTCTCTTTGGTCGGAGAACCGGCTTCTCTCCTAGAGGCGCTCGAGGCGTTGCAGCTCCCAGAGCCCCTGTTCTGCGATGCCTGGGGAACCAAGCTCGTGGGGGAGGCGCAGCGATGAGCTGGTTGCTGGTGGCCATCGTTTCCCTCTTGGCGGGGGTCGTGGTGCTGCCCTTGTTGCGCGAGCGGCACGGCGTGCTGGCGTTTCTCGATGGCTTCGTGGTCCTCTCGGTCACCTCATTGGTGGCCTTGCACTTGGTTCCTCACAGCATCGCCGGCGGTGGCTGGCTTGCCGTTGGGGCCACTCTCATCGGTTTGGCCATCCCTCTCGTAGCTCACGCCAAGGCGCATCCGCATCGACATCAGGATGGTCTGCCGCACGCTCACCAACACAGCGAGCGGCTCTCTACGCCCGTGCTGGTGATTGGTGCGGTGGGTTTGTTCGCTCACGAGTTGCTGGACGGCACAGCGCTTGCTCTTCCAGTGCACTCTCATGACGAGGAACACTCGCTGCTCGCCTTGGCGGTGCTGCTGCATCGCCTTCCTTTTGGCCTGGCCTTGGGCCTCATCCTCATGCCGGTTTGGGGCTTCGTGCGCACTCTTCTGGTCGCCATTGCCCTGTGTGTGGCCACGGTGATTGGCTTCGTCCTTGGAGGTCACACGCTGCCGATGGCCGGTCTGCAGGGCTTGGCCGCGTTGCAAGCCCTCATCGCCGGGACGCTCTTGCACGTCGTTTTCCATCACACGCCAGAGGCCCACGAGGCGAGGCACAAGCGTATTCCTGCAGCACTCGGAGCGATGTTGGGCGTGGGGGTCGGGCTGTGGCTGGGTATGCATGAAGCGCACGCAGAACAGCATGCTCACGAGCATGGTCATGGCCACGCGCTGTCCGAAGTCGTGGTCAAAGCGAGCCTGGTGCTGCTGCTGCTGCTCTTGCTTTCGGAGCCGAGCCTGCGTTTGCGTGAGCGCTGTCTTGCCAGGATGCAACGGGTCTCGCGCTTCGGGCGGGTGCTGCTTGGCGCGCTGGCTGGCATGCTCGCGCCGTTGGAGAGTCCGCGCGCGTGTGGGGACTGTACTGCGGCGAGCAGTGTGGTCAGTCGAAGCGATGGCGCTGCAGCGAGAATGGTCATGGCGCTTGGCGCGGATCTCTTGACCTTGCTGCTCTTGGCCGCATTGGTCGGTCCGCTCTTTGCGGGGGCCTGGGGCGCGCTCGCCTTTCTGCTCGCCATCCTCGGTGCGCTCTTCGTCGAGTCCAACCCCGCTCCGAGCGACCTCTTCACGGCGTCAACGAGTGATTGGCGCGAGCGCCTTGGGCGGCGGATCAGTGACGCGGTTGCGCACGTTATCCTCGGTCTGCTGTTGGTGGCGATGCTGGCACCGATCCTCGATCTGGCAGAGCTCGCCCACTGGCCGCGATGGGCCCTGCACGTCTTGGCCTTCGTTGTCGCTTTGGCCATGCCCTTGCGCGGCAGCAGTGCTGCGGTGCTGGCGTTTGCGCTCGGCAAGCACGGCTTTCCCCATTCTGCCCTGCTCGTGTTCATGACGGGAACCCTGGTCAGTGCTCTGTGCTGGCGCGGCGTATTGCCACCGCTCTTGGGTCACCACAGCGCTCGCCGTTTGCAGATGGCGCTGGCGAGCGCTGCTGTCATCGTCCTCGGCCTCGCGCTGTCCGCCGCACAGATGGACCTGGGAGCGGCCCCCGAGCTGCCTCAGGTGATCGAGCTTGCGATGTTGTTGCTCGCAGCGCTCTTCCTTGCCGCAGCCTTGTGGTCCTCAGGACCAAGGGCTCTGCTCGACAGAGTGTTGCTCGTGCATGAGGGGCGTCCTCATCTCCATGCACCGACGCTTGCTCGGAGCGACGAAGCGGGTGGGCACACGCATCACCACCCTGAACACGCTGAGCACCACCATCACCCTGAGCCCGATGCAGACGACACGGGCTCGAGCACCTACTGAGGGCTGCAATGAAGCGTTAAGCGAGAGAGAAGAGCAAGAGTGTTTGCCAATCGAGACGAAAAAGAGAAGGGATTCCAAAGGGCTAGCCCTTTGGCGGGGTGTGGGGCAGCGCCCCACAAAGACCAAACAAAGGAATGCCCGAGCCGCTCGAAGAGCGCGAGCAATGTCGAAGTGGTTGAGAATGATTGGGCACGAGGAGCTCCATCGTTTGGGCTTAACTCATTTGTGCAGGGCTCAGTAAGAGCATGATTCAAGACTGCTCTGGCTCTTGCAGCGGGTCTTTGCCGCTGCCGTGATCGTGGTCGCGGCGCCCGAAAGTGAGCAAATACTGCTGTTCGCCTGGATTCCGGTCCGCGGACGCCCTTGCAAGGATGCCTCGGTACAGCCATAATGCGCCGTGGACCGACTCGTGACCGTCTCCATTGCTGATGTGAAAGCATTATCACGAGCGCCGCGGGTTCTTCGCAGGTAGGTTTGGGTGTCGTGAACGCGAGCCGATTCGTCTTGCGAAGCGCGCGATTCATTAGGCTGGACAGGAGAGAGCGATGGCCAAGCATGATCCCCTGAAGCTCTTGATCGCTGGTCTCGACCCTCGCCAGAACGAGCTGCTTCAGTCGCGGCTCCAGGCTTGGGAACAGGGGCCCGAGACACTTTTCTGTGCGGCAGCCGAGTGCGACACGATTTTGCGAGAGCGGTCCTTCGACGTGGCGCTCTGCGCTCCATGTCTTGTCCCGAGCTTGTTGGCATACGCTCGCTTCCCGCTGGTCGTGCTGTCCAATGACGAGCTCGAGTTCGATGCTCCCATCGAGCAGCTCGCCGATTCTTCAGCTGCGCTCGAGCACCTGCCCGTGGCGCTGCGCAACGCTCGACGTCATTGGCAGCATGGCTACGGCTCGGCGCTTTCCGCAGCGCAATGGCAGCACGTGTTCGACGCCATCGAGACAGCGTGCTGCGTGTCTTCCAAGGAAGACCGGGTCATGGCCGTCAACCGTGCGGCCTGCAAGCTCGCTGGTCTCGAAGCTGATTCCATCGTTGGGCGCAGCTGCGATGAGCTCGAGAAGACGACTGGCCTGGTGCTGTTCCAGGCAAGGGCGCAGACTGCTGCGCTTGGGCTGTGCGAGCAAAACGGACGCAGCTTCCATCTGCATCGCTACTCTGTTTCATTTCCGGATGGGAGCCACGCTTACGTTCACCTGCTCGACGATGTTTCGGAGCAGGTCGATGCCGAGCAAGAACAGAGTCAACTGCAGACCCAGCAGCAACTCGTGCACAGGTTGGACTCCATCGGTCGCTTGGCGGGCGGGGTTGCGCACGATTTCAATAACCTCTTGAGTGTCATCCTGAGCTACTCGAGTTTTGCCATCGGTGCCTTGCGGAAGGATGACCCGGTGCGCGAAGACATCGAGGAGGTGCGGGCTGCGGGCGAACGGGCCGCTGTGCTGACCCGTCAGCTCTTGGCGTTTGCCCGCAAGCAGTTGTTGAAGCCAGAGCTCCTGAATCTGAGAGATGTGGTGCAGGGCTTTGAAGGCATGCTGCAGCGCACGCTAGGCGAGAGCATCGAAATTCGGAGCAAAGGGGCGCCGGACCTGGGGCTCGTCTCGGTCGATTCGGGTCAACTCGAGCAGGTCATCCTCAACCTCGCGAGCAATGCCCGCGACGCCATGCCCTCGGGGGGGCGGCTGCTCATCGAGACGCGCAACGTCGAGCTCGATGAGCTCTACGCCAGTCAGCACGTGGGGGTGAAGCCGGGACCCTATGTGCTGCTTTCGTTCAGTGACACTGGGACGGGAATGGACCAGGACACGATGGAGCGCATCTTCGAGCCCTTCTTCACCACCAAGGCCAAAGGGAAGGGCACTGGGATGGGCCTCTCGACGGCCTATGGGATTGTCAAGCAAAGTGGTGGTAATATTTGGGTTTACAGCGAGGTCGGAGTCGGAAGCTGCTTCAAGGTGTATCTGCCACGGGCGGTTCATGCGGAACAGGAGCAGAAGGGTCCGCAGGTGCCTGAGCCAGTGAGCGGTCAAGAGTGTGTCTTGTTGGTTGAGGACATGCCATCGGTGCGCAAGCTCGTTTCGCGTATGCTCCGTTCCGTAGGCTACGACGTGCTGCTTGCCGCCAATGCCCAAGAGGCCATCGAGCTCAGCGAGAAGCATCAGGGCGAGATTCATGTCCTTCTCACAGATGTCGTGATGCCCGATCTGAGTGGCAAAGAGCTCGCACAGCGTCTCAGTGAACGCCGCAGTCGAATGAAGGTGCTCTTCATGTCGGGGTATACCGAGGACAGCGTGCTTGACAACGGCCTGCTCAAGCCGGGTAACCGGCTGATTTCAAAGCCTTTTTCCTCTGCGGAGCTAACCTCGATGCTGCGCGGGGTTCTGGATTCCTGATTGGCAGCGCTCTAGATCTTGGACGCGACGCTTCGCCTCCTGGTTTCGCGTTCCGGCGGCTCTGTCATTGACGGCACGCCAAGCGCCCCATCGACAAATTTTGCTCTGCTGTTGGTGCGCGGGCAGAATGAAGCGGACTTGTTCGTGGAGGGATGATGCCATCCGCCGCTTCTTCTGAACTCTGCTCCACCCCCGACCAACTAGAGCTCGCGCTGGAGGCGTATCTCGACCACCTCCGCGTCGAGCGCGCGCTGAGTCACAACACCTTGCTGGCCTATCGACGCGATTTGCGCGCGTTGCTCGCCTTTCTCGAGCGACGGGGCATTACTCGGGCAAGCGCGATCAGCCCACAGGACCTTCGCGAGCACGTCGCTGAGCTCGAGGCGCAAGGCCTGCAGTCTCGGAGTCGAGCGCGGCATCAGGTCTCCTTTCGTCGCTTCTTTCGTTTCCTGCTCCAAGAGGAGCTGCTCAAGCATGACCCCAGCACCGCCCTCGATCCACCCAAGCACAGCGCGGCGCTGCCCTGCGTGCTGAGCATCGAAGAGGTGATGGCGCTGCTCGAGGCACCTTCGAGAGACACCGCAGAGGGGTGCCGTGACCGCGCCATGCTCGAGCTGATGTATGCGACGGGACTGCGGGTGAGCGAGCTCATCTCATTGAAGCTGAGGGACCTCGATCAAGCGGGAGCGCTGGTACACACCATCGGCAAGGGCTCCAAGCAGCGCATCGTCCCGATGGGAGAGTGTGCCTTGGCGGCGGTGATGCAGTACCTGGCCTCAGCCCGTCTCGAGCTGCTCGCTTCATTGGCGTCACCCTTTCTCTTTGTCACCCGTCGTGGTGGGCCCATGACCCGACAAGCTTTCTTCAAGAATATCAAGCAGTATGCGCTAAGAGCAGGGATCAGGAAAAGCATCTCCCCCCACAAGCTCAGGCATAGCTTTGCCACACACCTGTTGGCTGGGGGAGCGGATCTGCGCACCGTTCAACATCTCCTGGGCCACTCCGACATTTCGACGACCCAGATCTACACCCACGTCGAGCAAGAGCGGCTCGCCAGCGTCCACCGTGAGCACCATCCGAGAGCTTGACACTCGGCTTGCTTTGTCTCATCGCAGTGCAATCGAAAGTGAGCGAAGGGCACGCATCCTCTCGACAATCCTAAGGATTTGCTGCTGTCGAGAGGTCGGTGTCCGAGACCGAACGAATGCAATCGAGAGTCGGCCAAGGGCACGCATCCTTCCGACATTTCGAGGGAATGGTCGGTCGCGCGAGGTCGTTGCCCGAGAGTGAACGACCGCGAACGCGCTAAAGAGAAATGATGACCGATTTGAACGAGAACAAGTGGGGAAAACAGGCCAAGCGCCCAATGGACAAGAACTTGGGGGAACAGGCCAAGCGCCCAATCTACAAGAACTTGGGGGAACAGGCCAAGCGCCCGATCGACAAGCAGCTTTCAAGCGCGCCCGGGGAGTCGGACGCGTCGCTTTCGCTGCTGGACTTGCTCGAGCGCGCTGAGTTGCCAGGCAGCGGGCAGTTGCGCCTGAGCGATGGCTTGGAAT
Organism: Myxococcota bacterium; assembly: GCA_034002465.1. Taxonomy (GTDB): domain Bacteria; phylum Myxococcota_A; class Bradymonadia; order UBA4248; family JAVFAO01; genus JAVFAO01. Next base: position 3,359 of record JAVFAO010000186.1, on the reverse strand, counting down.
TGGATTGGAACAGCCAACGCATTGTGGCCCGACGTCAGGGACGAGAGCTTTTTCGAGCAGGAAGCCACGAGACGCTCTCTGTGCAGCTCTCACGCTACGAGGCAGAGCGCTGGTGGCATCGCTTCTTTCCCCGCGCCGCTCGAGAAGGCTATGTGCTCGTCGAGTTGCGTTCCCTCGAGCAGCGGCTTGCTCTCTGCAGCCGTGCGCCGACGCCCGAGCTCCTTGGAGGAGTCGCCGCCAAGCTGCCGGGGAAGGCCGCTGAGATACCCTGGCTTCGGCTCGTCGATTTGTTGGAAACTGCGGTGTTTCTTGGGGCAGAAGTCGCGCGCTTCGACGAGCGGGTGGCTGAGATTCAGGGAGAGCTCGGCGCTTCCGAGCCGAGCAAGGTGGAGTCCCGCCAAGCCCGTCCCTTTCGTTATCCCCATCCGCTCACGACTGCCATCCTCGGTCTGGTGTTGCTCGCGGTGGCGACGCTGTTTGGCGCTCGTGTCGCGTATGCGTGGGGGGGGCTGACCGCGTTCATTTTGCAGATACTGTTGTGGCCTGTCCTGTCTTTGACACTCGTCCATGTGGTCTTGCGAATGCGGGGAAGAGCCTCGGGCTTGCTCTCCCTTGCCATTGGTCTGGGTGTGCTGCCCCTGGGGCTGCCGGTCGCCTTTGACAATGTCTGGCCAGCCCTTTGCTACGCTGTCAGCGGGCCACCCCCAGTGCAGGCGCTTGACCGACTCGAGCCAGCTGCGTCGTACTGGCGCTTCGCAGACGTGCGGGTTGACACTCGGTCTCGTCGCGCCGACTCCGAGCAGTCGTGTACGGATGATGGCAGCTGCACGACCACCTACGTCTCGATCGCGCCGATTCGTCAAGCGGCAGACGAGAGCGACGAGGTGGTGCATGCCTGGGCAGTGTGCTCGGCGTATTCCAGCTCCACACGTAAGCGATGCGAGCTCAACTGGGAGGCTCCTCCGAGGGGCGGAATACGCGCTGACGTTGAGGAGTATGAGCTGTTGCGAAGGCTCCGAGATACCACGGGCCTACGGAGTGCCCCAGATGCGCCGTTCGTCGAGCTGACCGCCTCACTCGACAGTGAGTTGGGGGCGCGCAGCAGGCGGCTCTTGTACATTTACCTTGGGGCGGCCGTGGTGCTGCTCTTTTTCGCTTGGAGATGGCGACAGCTGATGCTCAGAGAACACAGAGACAGACCTCGAAGCTGAGCGAATGCAGAGTTGGCGCTGCTTCTTCAGCGACGACCAAGGGGCAGAGTTGGCCAAGCTCTGCGCAGCCGGCGCCAGAGGAGGCTGCATTGATTTGTCGAGTCGAAGCAGGAAAAGACTGATGGCAAGCAGAGTTGCACCAGACTTGCTAGACTTTGCGTCGATTGAGCTGCTTGGGCGCGCCGCTCGGTTTCGGGGCCTTTGGCGCCTGAACGGACTGTGGGGCTCTCTGCTTGCTTGGGGGAGCTGAGCTCTTTTCCCTGGCGCCAGCCTCTGCACGGGCTGCCGCCTGGGCTGCCATCTCCTGAGCGCGCTGCGCCTCGTCTGTCGACCAGCAGCACTTCTTGTATTTTTGACCAGAACCACAGTGACATGGGTCGTTTCGACCAGGTGCAGGCATCACTCCTCCTCGTGCAAGCGCGAATCAGTCCTTGGCGTAGGTCGCCGCCAGAGCTCCCGAGGATCTCGGATACGATCCACTCGCTCTCCTTGTCAAGATGCACACTTCAGAGCTCTTGTCTTGTCGATTGGGCGCTTGGCCTGTTCCCTCAACTTCGTCCTTCGGGTGGCCTTGAACGATTCGCGCTGCGCCTTGCAAGGCCAGTCGGAGCTCTCTACACTGCTGCATTGGCACCGGCCTGCCAGGCATGATGTGCTGGCGTCGAGCTGGCGGAGCACGAGTCTGAGGAAACGATCAAGCAAGCACCATCGGAGCGAGGCGTCGCCGATGCGACTTTGTGATCATTCTGCTTGTCGGAGCAAGACGCGAACAGCCAGGATGGGCATCGGGGAGTGATGGCCTGTGCTGGGTTGATACGGAGCGTTCAATGATTCGCCCTTCCGCCGTGGCTGGCCAGTTCTATCCAGATGACCCGTCTGCTTTGCTCCAAGAGCTGCAGCGCTGTTCTGAAACCGCTCTGGAGCCGCAGGCGGCGACTGGGATCATCGTCCCTCACGCCGGATATCGCTACTCCGGAGCGACCGCTGGAAAGGTCATCGCGTCGACCATCATCCCGAAGTCCTGTTTGCTGCTCGGTCCCAACCACACTGGCCGTGGCGCCGCAAAGTCGATGATGGGCGAGGGCGCTTGGGAGCTCCCTGGTGGCTTCGTGGACATTGACACCGAGCTCGGCGCACTCCTGCTTGCCCTCGAGGGCGTTCGAAACGACGCCAGAGCCCACGCCTTCGAGCACAGCCTCGAGGTGATTTTGCCTTTCCTGCGCTATCGGCAGAGCGCACTTCGTTTCGTGCCGCTGACGCTGTCTCGCCTCAGCTACGAGCAATGTCGTCGTCTCGGTGAAGGTATCGCGTCGGTCTGCCGCCAGCTCGGCGAGCGCGCTCCGCTGCTTGTCGCTAGCTCCGACATGTCCCACTTTCTTGACGCTGTTGCTGCCGAACGTCTCGACCGGATGGCCATCGATGCGATTCTGGCCTTGGATCCCGAGCGTCTGTATCAGGTTGTGGAAGCGCATCAGATTTCGATGTGCGGTGTGATTCCGTGTACCGTCATGTTGGTGGCGGCCTCTCATCTTGGGGCCGCACGTGCAGAATTGATCGAATACACCCACAGTGGCGTGGCTACGGGAGATACGACGCGTGTCGTCGCCTATGCTGGTTTGCGCGTGAGTTGAGTTCTTGTCCATTGGGCGCTTGACCTGTGTTCCCCCAACTTGTTTTGACTCGCGTTGTCGAGGAGGATGCGTGCTTTGGCGTTACGGTCTGTTGTCGCTCTTCTTGCCTCTGTTGGGCTGCTCTCCCTCAGCACTCCGCGTGGAACAGGACTCACCCGAGGAGACGGCGCAGAGTGTGGGGCGCGTACTGTGTGCGGAGCATCGCGCTCGAGTGGAGGCGATCTCTGCGTCGTTTTCGGATGCGCTCGCGATCCAACGCGCCAAAGCTGCGCTGGCCGCAAGCCCCAGTTCACTCGAGCAAGGTCTCGAGAAACTCGAGCAAATGGCTGATTTTTTTGATGAACATGAGGACGAACTGAAGAGCTGTCGGGTCGTCCTCACTGATCTCGATGTGGTGGACGCAGACACCAAGGTGCATCTCAGCCTCGAGCTCGAGCGCTACGATTGGAGCGCTGATGCCGGCAGCGAGCTGAAGCTTCACAAGTCGACCTTGCCCATGCTTCTCACCCTCACGCGA
>JAVFAO010000185.1:0-13161 GCA_034002465.1 Myxococcota bacterium | reverse complement strand
TTGGACTCGATGCCGATGGTCTGCAAGCCCGCCCTGCAGCCCATCCAAAAACCCCAAGAAGCTGGGGACTTGCGGATCGCTGCCTCGTACTTGCCGTAGTAGCCCACGTTGTCCGTGAGCACCAGATGAGGACGCCCCGGCATCGCACGCAACTCTGCCAAGAGCGGCACCACCTCCAAGAGGTCCTCGGCATTCAAGAGCCACTCTGGGTGCTGCCGTAGCTCACCGGATGGGGTCCCAAGCTGGCACTGCCACCAGCGCACCCCCCTTTCTGCCAGAAGCGCCCTTAGTTCGCGCAGCTCTGCAATGTTCCGCCGGTTCAGGACGGTCACCACCGACGAACGAAAATGGTGTCGTCGGCAGCTCGCCAAGGCCGCCATGATGCGCTCGAAGGAGCCCGGAAACGCTCGCCATTCATCGTGCGTTGCCGCCAGTCCGTCCAAGCTGAAGCCCACGTTGTTCAGCCCGGCCGCCATCGCCTGGCGCGTCACCTCGTCTGTCCAGAGGCTACCATTGCTGACCACGTTGACGCAGACACCACGGTCGGCCAAGGACTTGCCAATCAGCGCCCAATCGGGGTGCATCGTGGGCTCACCCCCACTCAGCGTCACGCGCTCGCAGTGCAGCTCGACGAGCTCATCACAGATACGCAGCCACTCCTCGGTGCTGAGCTCTTCGGGACGCGGCTGACCTGCATGGCTGCCACAATGGCGACAGCGAAAGTTGCAGCGCAACGTCAGCTCGAGCACACAGGTGTGCGGAAAAATGCCCAGCCGTCGGATGACCTCGAGCATGCTCAGGGACCGATTTCGATCGTGTCGAAGGTCACATCTGGCATCGGCTCGACGTCCTCGGGCTCGACGTCCTCGGGCTCGACGTCCTCGGGCTCGACGTCCTCGCTGGTCTCCTGATCGGGATCAATCAGGTCGCTGTCCTCTTGGTCCAAATCCCAAGGCGCCACATAGTCTTGTACTGAGAACTCCTCTTCCTGCTCCTGGTCGTCGTCCCAGGGCGCAACGTAATCCTGGACGGAATAGTCAATCTCGTCCTGATCGTAATCCCAGGGGGCAACGTAGTCCTGGATGGAGAAGTCGGTGTCGGTGTCAGGGTCTTCTTCGTCACTGTCACAGGCCATGGGTGCCAGCGCCAAGCTCGCCCCCAGCAAAGGAGGCATCAACCAACGCTGCAGCCCATAGCGATGCAGGCGCGTGCGCTTCTTGCCTTGGTCGACGTCTTTGACGAACTGGGCCAAGCGCTCTCGAATCTCTTTCTCGCTCATCCTGCCCCCCTATCTGGCCTTTCCCGCGCAGCACTGGCGCTGCGCACACTGCATACAGCTCGCGATACTAGCGACACCCGCCAATGGATGCAAGGATGCACCGCAGGCGGCGCGCATTCGTGGGCGCTGCCACCCAAGCAATCGGCAAACCGTCTACCGGAGTTCTTCTGTGCGCTCCAAACGTTTCGACCTCATCGGCGTCATCTCGGTATTGGCCATGCTCACCAGCCTAGCGCTGCTCGTCGCACACAACGAGACAGGCTTTGGTGAGCTTGGTGTCGAGCTGACCCAGGAAGACCTCGCCGCAGGCTTTCGCGAGGGCATCGAGGTGCACGCCCTCTACATGGGTGCCGAGAAGGTTGGCACGCTGCGCACGGAGAAGCGGCGCGACGGCAACGGCTACCGCATTGACTCCAGCATGCAGCTCAGCGTGTCCACAGGCTTCTTCAAGCAGCGCTTGCGCTCTGAGCTGCTCTCGCGCCTCGATGAAGGCTTTCGCCTCCAGGAGTTCGAGCTGAGCCTGGATAGCGCCATCCTCGAGCTCGAGCTCGAGGGCCGCTGGGATGGCTCCGCCATGGTCATCACCGGCTTGCCAGGAGAGACCAGCAGCGTTGCCCTGGAGATGCCCGAAGCCCCCCTCATCCTTCCTAGTCTGCGCCCTGTCATGATGCGCAAGCGTCTGGAACCAGGCAGCAAGACCAGCCTGGACTATTTCGACCCCCTGTCACAATCCCGAGTTCGGCTGGACGTGGTCTTCGTCGGGAACGAGAGCATCGAGGTCATGGGCCGCCTGGTCAACGCCTTTCACTTCAAGGAGATGGCCCTCGGTCGCGCAACCGATGTCTGGGTCAACGAGCTCGGCGAGGTCTTGATTGAGGATCTGCCCATGGGCTTTCGCGCCGTGCGAGAGCCAGAGGCCGAGGCCGAATACGGCCTCAGCGAGGCGACGGCAAAGCGCGCGAGCCTGCCCGATGCGGTTTCCCTCGAAGCTATCGCAAGCGCGACACTCGAGCGAGCACTCTGGTCCAAGTCCAAATGGACCATCGAGCGGGGACAGGTGCTCCGCGGTGTATTCCAAGAGGCGGGACAGAGCATCACTTTCGAGGACCAACGCGCCATCGTTGAAGTGCAGCGACTCGCGCTGCAGCGCGTCGGCAAGGCAGGCCTGAGCGAAGGCCTGCAAGCGGAGTATGTGGGCAGCGCCTCCGAGATCGACCCGAGCGCTCCAGAGGTGGTGGCGCTGGCCTCGCGCCTTGCACCCGAAAACGCACCTCTCGACGAGGTCTTACAAGCAGCGACCCAGCACGTCAGCGCGCTCGGCTGGGCATCGGAGCAAGCCAGCGTGGACGCCGCGGCGGTGCTGCGATCAGGCAAGGGCTCCAGTCTGGGGCGCGCCAACGCGCTCACTGCTCTGCTGCGCGCTCGCGGGATCCCTGCGCGTGTGGTCTATGGCGCGTTGTTCATGGGTGACGGAGTGCTTAATCGCCATGACTGGGTGGAGGCGCACGTACGGGAATGGATCCCGCTCGATCCAAGCTTGGGGCAGGCGCCAGCCGATGCCGGCCGGCTGCGTCTGGGAAGCGGCGGCGCGCTCGAGCGCACCTTGGCCGAAGCGGCGCTACGCACACTTCGCATCAGCTCGGTGGAGGGAGAATGATTCGCTTCGAGAAAGTCAGCAAGCGCTACGGCGACTTCACCGCGGTCAAGGAGCTGGATTTCGAGATCGCCGATGGCGAGGTCTTCGGCTTCCTTGGGCCCAACGGCGCAGGCAAGACCACCACCTTGCGTATGGTCACGGGGCTGCTGCAACCCAGCGCCGGGCGCGTCTTCATTGGCCCCCACGACATGGCGCGAGAACCCATCGAGGCCAAGTCACTGATTGGCTTCATCCCCGATCGCCCCTACCTCTACGAGAAGCTCAGCGGCTGGGAGTTGCTGCGCTTCGTCGCTGGCCTGTACCGGATGACGCGCAAGGAAGCGGCCCTGCGCATTGGTGAACTGCTCGAGCAGTTTGATCTGGTGCAGTGGTCCTCGACCCTGGTCGAAAACTACTCGCATGGCATGAAGCAACGGCTGGTGTTTGCCGCAGCGCTGCTGCCGCGTCCGAAGGTCCTGGTGGTCGACGAACCGATGGTGGGGCTCGATCCACGAGGCATGCGACTGGTCAAGGGGATTTTCCGAGATCTCTGTCGGCAAGAGGGGCTCACGGTGTTTTTGTCGACGCACACTTTGGATGTGGCTGAGGAGGTCTGCCACCGCATCGCCATCGTGCATCACGGCGAGGTGGTGGGCATGGGGGACCTTGAGAGCTTGCGCGCGAAGGCGGGCAGCGAGAGCGGCCGCCTCGAGGAGGTCTTCTTCGAGTTGACAGAGAAGAGCGAGGTGCAAGCAGCGCTGAGCGAGGAGCTGGCTGGAGGGGTGCCATGAGCGCATCCGCATCCCCTCTCCACGGCGCACCGCCCAACGCAAGCCTTTGGGCTCTTTTGAGCGGCAAGCTGCGACTCTTGCGCAACCTGCCGCGCTCGACCGCAGAAGGCAGCCGCGGGCGCCTGCTCGCGTTTTTGCTGATGGGGACCGCGGTTTGGGCGGGTCTCTTCGGCGCGAGTCTGTGGTTCTTCCGCAAGACTCTGGCGCTCGAGCCCTTTGGAGAGATCCTGCTCTCGAAGCTGCTGGGGTTGACATTCTTGGTGATCTTCGCGGTCTTGGTCTTCTCGAGCGTGATCGCGGCGTTCTCCATCTTCTTGCTCTCCGACGAGCTCAGTTTCCTGGTCGTACGCCCCATACGCCCCCACATCTTGTATTCCGCACGCTTCATCGAGACCACAGTCTATTCTTCCTGGATGGTCATTTTGTTTGGCCTTGCAGTGTTCCTTGCCGCGGGAATTGCCGCCTCAGCGCCATGGAACTACTACGCCGTGCTCAGCGCGGCGCTGCTCCCGTTTTCGCTCATTCCGCCAGCGCTTGCCGTTCTCGTGGTGCTGCTCTTGGCGAACCTGATGCCCGTGCACCGCACCAAGGAGCTGCTCATTGGGCTGGGCGTTTTGGCGTTCGTGGCGGCTTTCATCCTCTTTCGCTCGTTGCAGCCCGAGCGACTGCTGCGACCTTCGAGCTTTGGCTCGACGATGGAGTTTTTCAGCACCCTCAAGGCGCCTGGCGACTACTGGTTGCCCTCCTCCTGGTTGAGCGAGCTGGTGTTGCCGCGCTTGTGGGGCCAAGATGGGCCACTGGATTGGCTGCACGTGGCCTGTTTGTTGAGCACCGCCGTGGGGCTCTTCTTTATCGGTGCTTGGACCTTCCGCTGGCTCTTTTCGCGGGCCTACTCGCGTGCGCTGCAGGGACGCTCCGGGACCATGGGCGAAGCCTCGCAAAAACGGGCCGCGCGCAGGCTGCAGCGCTGGCTGCAAGCCCAGGCGAACGCGTCAGGCCGTCTGGGCAGCATGCGGGCGATCGCCGCCAAAGACGCGCTGATCCTCATGCGCGACACGGTACAGTGGTCGCAGTTGCTGATGCTGGCGGCGCTGATCGTCATTTATCTTGTGAATTTTCGATATGTTGGCGCCATTGGTCGAGGGGGTGTCCTGGGCCCAATGGGCTTGCATTTCCTGAACCTCGCCTTGTGTGGATTCCTCGTGGGTGCGGTCTCGGTGCGCATGGTCTTTCCGGCAGTCAGCCTGGAGGGGCGGGCGTTTTGGTTGATCAAACGCGCGCCTCTGGGCATGCACCGCTACCTCGTGGCCAAGGCGCTTGGCCACATCACACCCTTGCTGGTGCTGGCACTGTCCCTGACCCTGAGCTCGAACTGGATGATCGGCTCCTCAACGCTCATCACGCTCAAGAGCATGGCGCTGATCGCGCTGCTGGTGCTCGCGCTGACTGGGCTGGGCGTGGGGATGGGCGCGATTTTCCCGCGCTTTCATGTGGACGACGTGACCAAGATCGCCACTGGTCTTGGCGGCATCCTGTTCATGCTCAGCTCCATCCTGGTCTTGGTGGCAGTCATCGTCCTCGACGCCTACAGCACCTACCACTTCTTACGATTGGAGATGGGCTTCGCACGCGCTTTCCCATCCGACTTCTGGTACAAGGCGAGTCTGTCCTGGGCAGGGCTGCTGCTGCTCACGGTCGGTGGTGCCGCCCTCGCGCTGCACCTGGGTGCGCGTCGGCTCGCCCGCTCTTTCCGATGAAGCCATCGGCTTCCTGACAGCCGGACGAAGCCCCCGAAGAGCCCAGACTTCTTGTTGATTGGGCGCTTGTCCTGCTTCCCCCACTTCTTGTCGATTGGGCGCTTGGCCTGATGTCCGAACTACTCTTGCGAAAATCGCTTTTTCCCATGTGTTTTCGGTCTTCTTCCGACAGTGTCAGCGCCACCGCTCGTGAGCCCGTGCAGGAAGCTCCAGACTACCTCAGCCGACAGCTCATCACCTACCTCGGCAACAAGCGCAGCTTGCTGCCGCAACTGAGCGAGGCGGTCGAGCGCGTTAAGGCCCGACTCGGCAAAGACAAGCTCGAGGTCTTCGATGCCTTTTCCGGCTCGGGCGTGGTCTCGCGAATGCTCAAAGCCCACGCCAGCCGCCTCATCAGCAACGACCTCGAAGAATATGCCGCCGTGATCGGCCGCTGTTTCTTGCGTAACCACAGCGAGGTGGATTGGACGGCGCTGCAAGACATTGTCGACGCGCTCAACCAACGGGTCGAAGAAGTCGAAGCCAAGAGGCGGAGACTCGCTGCGAAGGCAGCCCGAAGGGTGCGTGCCAGGGATGGCACGCAACAAATTGGGGGAACAGGCCAAGCGCCCAATGGACAAGAACTTGGGGGAACAGGCCAAGCGCCCAATGGACAAGAACTTGGGGGAACAGGCCAAGCGCCCAATGGACAAGAAGTCGAGCTCGAGCCAGGGTTCATCGAAGAGCTCTACGCACCGCAGGATGATGAACACATCCAAGCCGGCGAGCGTGTATTCTATACCAGATCCAACGCTCGTCGCCTCGACAACTATCGACGCCTGATCGCCAGCGCTCCGACAGAGCTACAGGATCTTCTACTCGGCCCTCTGCTGAGCGCCGCATCGATCCACGCCAACACCGCTGGCGTATTCAAGGGCTTTTACAAAAACCGGCACACAGGGGTCGGTCAATTCGGGGGCACCGGGCGCGATGCCTTGGAGAGAATTCGCGCCCAGATCTCCTTGCAGGTGCCCGTCAGCAGCCGCTTCGAATGCCTGGTCGAGGTCCGCCGCGAGGACGCCAACACCCTCGCGCCGAGCCTCCGGGGCCTGGACCTCGCCTATCTCGATCCGCCCTACAACCAGCACCCCTATGGTTCCAATTACTTCATGCTCAACCTGCTCACGCGCTATCAACGCCCTTCCGTGCTGAGCCCGGTCTCTGGCATCCCACACGATTGGCAACGCTCCGACTACAACGTCCGCAAGCGTCACGCTGCTCTGCTCACGCAGCTGCTCGACGCGCTTGATGCGCCCTTCGTGCTGCTCTCCTTCAACAACGAAGGCTTCATCCCACCTGCGCGCATCCAGGAGCTTCTGAGCGCACGCGGCAAGGTCGAGGTCATCCGAACGCCCTACAACGCCTTCCGAGGCAGTCGAAGTTTCGAGCGCCGTCCGATCCATGTCACCGAGTGCATGTACCTGCTCGAGAAACATTGAGCCCCTTCGGGCATGCTCTTGCTTCGCCGCGACTATCGCCTCCTCCTCCTGGCTACGACTTGTCAGCGGCCGAGGCTGTGGTAGAAGCTGCTCTCTGGTGTGTCGGTGGCAGCGCTCGAGCGCTGAACGAAGCTCGGGCGGCCTCTCGTTACGCGCTGCCGGAGCACCGACCGTACTATTGTTGACGTACCTTCCGAGCTGGGCATCGCCGCATTTCGGCTGATTCTTCTGCTGATTCTTTGCCAGCTTCGGCGAAAGCCCCGTCCCCTCGAGCGCTGCCGCCCTCGGTCTCCCAACCTCATCGCTTTTTCGAAAACACCAAGAGAGTCGAAGTCATGAAGATCACCCCCATTCGCGATGTGCTCGAATCCCGCGTCGAGCTCGGCAGCACCATTCGCGTTGCCGGTTGGCTGCGCACGCGCCGCGACTCAAAGGCTGGCATCTCTTTCATCAACCTCTCCGACGGCTCGTGCTTTGCGCCCCTGCAGGTCGTCGCCGCCCATTCGCTGCCCAACTATGACACCGAGCTCTGCAGGCTCACCACCGGTTGCGCCCTCAGCGTCGTCGGACGGGTCATCGAATCACAAGGCAAGGGGCAGAGCGTCGAGCTCGAAGCGAGCGAAATCGAGGTCGTCGGTTGGGTCGAAGACGCCGAGACCTACCCCATCCAGGCCAAACGACACTCTCTCGAGTTCCTGCGTGATGTCGCGCACCTGCGCCCCCGAACCAACATCATCTCCGCCGTCGCTCGGGTGCGCAACACCCTCGCCTACGCCGTCCATCGCTTCTTCCAAGAGCGCGGCTACTACTGGGTCCATACCCCCATCATCACTGGCAGCGACGCCGAAGGTGCCGGTCAGATGTTCCGCGTCTCCACCCTCGACCTCGCCAACCTCCCGCGACAAGACGACGGACACGTCGACTTCGCCAACGACTTCTTCGGGCGAGAAGCACACCTCACCGTCTCGGGCCAGCTCAACGTCGAGTGTTACTGCCTCGCGCTCTCCAAGGTCTACACCTTCGGACCCACGTTTCGCGCCGAGAACTCCAACACTCGACGCCATCTCGCCGAGTTCTGGATGATCGAACCCGAGCTCGCCTTCGCTGACCTCAACGACGACGCACTGCTCGCAGAGGACTTCCTCAAGTACATCTTCTCGACCGTCCTCTCGGAACGTGCCGACGACATGGCCTTCTTCGCACAACACGTCGACAAGGACTGTGTCGGCCGCATCGAGCGCCTGGTCCAATCGACCTTCAGCCGAATGGACTACAGCGACGCCATCGCAGAGCTGAAGAAGTCGGGGCAACGCTTCGAGTTCCCGGTCGAATGGGGGATGGACCTTCAGGCCGAACATGAGCGCTTCTTGACGGAGCAAGTCGTCAAGGGGCCGCTGGCCGTCGTCAATTATCCAAAGGATATCAAAGCTTTCTACATGAGGCTCAACGACGACGGAAAAACCGTTGCCGCCATGGACATACTGGCTCCAGGCATTGGAGAGATCATCGGAGGCAGCCAACGCGAGGAGCGACTCGAGCAGCTCGATGCCAGGATTCAAGAGATGGGGCTCGAGCTCACCCACTATGGCTGGTACCGCGACCTGCGCCGCTACGGTACGGTCCCGCACGCAGGCTTTGGTCTGGGCTTCGAACGCGCGCTGATGTACCTCACCGGCATCGACAACATTCGCGACGCCATCCCCTTCCCCAGAGCCCCTCGCCTGATCAGCTTCTGAATCCGCTTGCGCCCCGAGCTTGCTCCACGGCGCTTTCGGCACCAAAATAGCTGTGGTCAATGGTGACCGCCCAGCATGAGCAGCCATGACGCCCATCCGAATTGCTCAAGTCAGCGATGCCCACATTGGCCTGCAGCTCCCTGCGCAGAATCGGGCTGATTCGAAAGCGCAGTTTCTTGCCGTGCTCGACTGCCTCTCGCACCGCAACTTGGATCTGCTCATTTTTTCTGGAGACTTGGCCGGAGAGCAGGGCGAAGACGAAGCCTACCTGTGGCTACGGGAAGCCATCTCGGTTTGCACCACACCCGTCGTGCTGATGGCAGGTAATCACGACGAGCCTGAGCGCATGCGCAGGTTGCTCGAAATCCCAACTGCGCGCGCCCCAAGCGACGGACTCTACTTCGAGCAACGCATCCAAGACCTACGGCTGCTCTTTCTGGACAGCTCGAGCTACCGCATCCCCGAGCTTCAGTGGGACTGGCTTCGCAGTCGTGTTCTCGACACGCCGACGCTGCTCTTCGTGCATCACCCGCCTCTGCTCTGCTCCTGCCGCTTCATGGACGAGCAGGCTCCGCTGAAGGACGCCGAAGTCGCTTGGAGCAAGCTCTGTGAGCTCGAGGGCATCGACGCCATCTTCTGCGGACACTATCACACCGAGCGCAGCCTCAGGCGAGACGGGCGAATGGTCTATTTGACGCCGTCGACCCTTTTCCAGATCGACCCCTATTCGCCAGACTTTCAGATCGCCCACACTCGACCTGGCTTTCGCATGATCGAATACGGCGCTCGAGGGCTACACACCTGGGTCGAGTATCTCGACTGAGTTCTTGTCGATTGGGCGCTTGGCCTGCTTTCCAACTTCTTGTCGATTGGGCGCTTGGCCTGTTTTCCCCAACTTCTTGTCGATTGGGCGCTTGGCCTGTTTTCCAACTTGTTTGTACTTGTTTCGCTCTCGCGACACCCTCGCAACGCTGCGCAGGCGCATCGGATGCGCCCACGACAGACGCTGACTCGTGCCTCGCTTCGCTCACTTCTGGAGCAGCGAGAGGACCGGTGCTCCAGGGGCTATTGTGTTTGCCCGGCGAGGGCATTTCGCGTTGCCGCGATGTCAGCGTGGCGCTCGGCCCACACTGCAGCCAGCGCAGTGGCGTATTCCCCCATGGTCTTCTGCTCAGCGTTCCAGGCGCTGAGGTCCGTGGTCTCGGTAGCCAGGGCGTTGATGCTCTCCAGGTCTGCCTCGGTGCCGTGATAGGAGAGGCACTCCATGGCGAGCAGACGCTCGACGGTGCGCGTGCCGGTGAGGTAACTGCGGAACTTCTCCACGGGGACCTTGTAGGCCAACATGGGGCCCACGGCTCGGCAGAAGGAACCTGCTTCGAACCAGAAGTTGGCCTCGGGCTTGGTGGGAAAAGCGCTGGCATTGGGGTGATCTGCCGGCAACTGCAGGGCGACGGGGTCATCGGGAATGGCCATGAAGACATGCTCGATGGCGGCTTCCTTGGTCAGCTCGAGCAAGGTCTGAGCGCACATCCATCGCAGCGAACCCGAGCGGTCCTCGCGCACGACTTTGGTGCAGGCCTGCACGCCGGACTGGCGCTGGGTGGTACGATAGTAGGTGTTGATCAGCACATCTCTGATGGCATTGAGCTTGTCGTTCTTGTAATCGGGGTCGAGAAGAATACGCTCGGCGAGCGGAAGGAGGCTGAGAGATTTGTTCCCAAGAAATGGGTACGCGTAGATCTCATCGAGCTTTGGCCACGCCTTCTCGGCGCGCTCAACGAAGATCTTGGCCACGAGTTCTTCGGTTTCGGGCAAGTTCAGGTCCTCGATCATGTTCAAGGTCGCCAACAGTCCCTCGCTGCGTTTCTCGAAGGTAGCAGCGTTCTCGGACTTGTACATCTCATCGAAGGTCGAATTGAGCGCCTTCTCGATGGCGGGTAGCCCCTTGACCCCAACCTCTTGGAAGAGCTTGAGCTGATCGACGTCCCCCACTTTCTCGAGGGGGCACCAGAAGTTGTCGCCATCGACCCAGGTCACGAGTTGCCCGTGCAGACGCTCTTTCTGCTCGTCGCTAGGGTTGGCGTTGGCCAGGTAGTAAGCGGCGTCTTTCCCGCGCACGGCAAGACCGAACTTCTCGCTCTTGATCATCTCGTCGATGCGGGTGATCAGCTGCTCCACGACCAGAGCGCGCTGCTCCCCGGAGAGCTCTTTGAAGATGGCGATGAGGTTGGAGGAGAGTCCCTTCTCAATCAGGATGGTCGCCGCCTCGACCTTCACCTCAGTGCTCGTCTCCCCAAGAATGAATTCCTTCATCTTTTGAGGCGCACGTTTGTCCTTCTCCCATTTGCGCACGTCCTCGGGTGTCTTCTCACAAGCCGTGACGGCAAGAACCAAGCAAGAAAGCAGCAGACACCACAGCAAAGAACCGACTCGAGCGCGAAACATGCTCCCTCCAGACCGATCATGTGGATGGCACAGGGCGGAACGACCAGCACTCCATGAGGCCGCCCCTCTCGACTCTCTGGCCGAAAACACTAGCAAGCTCTGTCGGCTAACGCAACGGCAGCCGAGATCGGTGAGATCGGTGTTCGCAGGCAGCTCGGCGCGCAGGAACGGTTGTTAGAAGCGCAGACCGAGCAGCGGCCAGCTTTCCGAGACCAGAGGGATGCCGTATGATGTGCACGGAGTGGGCGCTTCGCAGGCGAGTTGCTTGGCGATGTGGCCCGAGCTCGTATTTTTTTTCGAGAACCTTTCCTGGAGTAGAGCGTTGATTCTTGCGGTGATCAGCAGGCTCTTCGGCGGCACGAACAGCACTGCGCAACTCGACGAGCTGACGGACGAGGATCTCATGGAGCGCTTCGCCGCAGGCGATCACCGCGCCTTCGAGCTCCTGCTGCGCCGCAATCAGCAGGCTCTTTTCGCCTTCGTGTTTCGCTACCTCGGTCACAGGGATCAGGCCGAGGAGCTGGTCCAGGATGTCTTCTTTCGTGTCTGTCGCGTCGCGCCGGAGTACTCCCGCAAAGCCAAGTTCAGAACCTGGTTGTTCACCATCGCGCGCAACGCCTGCATCGACGCGCTGCGCCGACGGAGCAATCGCCCCATGCTCTCCATCGATCAACCCTGCAGGAGTGAAGACGAGCGCAGCCCGGCCGAGCTGCTCACCAACCCGAGTCAACGCGACGCGCGCAGTCAGCTCTTGCGTTCAGAGTTTCGCGCGCAGCTCGAGGCCGCCATCGACGCGCTGCCGGATGAACAACGAGAAGTCTTTTGCATGCGCGAGTTTTCCTCTCTCAAATTCCGTGAAATCGCCGATATCACCGAGGTCTCCGAAAACACCATCAAGAGCCGGATGCGCTACGCGCTGGAGTCGCTTCGTGCACGCCTCTCCGAATATCAAGACTGCAGCTTCGATGGCGACGACCAGGCCCAGTTCGCGCTACAGGGCCCTTACAAAGCCTCTTCCTGAGTGCCCAAGGTTGGCTCATGATCCCTCCACACGATGACCACATCCTCGTCTTGCTCTACGAGGAGCTCGACGAAGAGGCGCAACACAAGGCGCTGGCCCACCTCCAAGAATGCCCGAGCTGCGCACAGAAGCTGCGCGACTACCAGCTCATCCACCAAGAGGCGCAGCTCCTCGCCCAAGCCCCTGGTCTCTCAGAAGACTGCAACCACAAACTCATCGCCTTCGCAGAGTCCCAAGCCAAACGCTTCTCCCTTTCGAGCCCCGTCGAGCTGTCCGCACAGTACAATCCCCAACTCCCCGAACCACGGCTCGCGCACCCGCGCTGGTTCGCCACCTTCTCCTTGGCCGCCGCGCTCACCCTGATCGCCACCGGCGTTTGGCTCATGACCCGCAGCCAAGAGACGCATCAAGCCCACTCCTCAGTCTCGCACACCGTCACCGCGCGTGGCTCCGACACTGCCCCAGTACGCGAAGAACGCGTCGCCAAGGCCAGCACGCTCACCACACCTGCAGAAGCCCAAACCCTCACCAACGCCTTTGCCCCCGACAACGAACAAGCCTCCCCACCACCAGTGCCCCGGCTTGAAGACGCAAACACACTCCTCGAGCAAAAGCGCTTCGAAGAGGCTTTCCAGCTGCTCACCCTCATCATCGAAGCCAAGAGCCCAGATTCCCTCGAGGCACACCTTTTGCGCGCCGACTGTTCGCAAGCCCTCAACCACCACCTCGAAGCCATCAACGATCTGCGCTTCGCCATCGAGGCTGGCATCGACAATCCCTCCCGTGCTCAGCTCGCGCTCGCCATCAGCCTCGAAGCCGTCGGCAACAGCGATGAATCCAAGTCCATTCTCGAGCGCCTCGCCCTCGGCAACTCCGAGCAGGCCAGCGCCGCCGCCGAGAGGCTCGCCAACACCAAAGACGTCGCTGCCGGCGGCAGCAGCTCGAGTGCTGACAAGGCCGCACGGGGACTGAGGGTCTCCAAAAAGAAAGGCGCTCAGCGCAGCAAAATGCCCGCTTC
>JAVFAO010000184.1:0-13253 GCA_034002465.1 Myxococcota bacterium | reverse complement strand
ACCAAGCCGAAGGGGTCGGGCTACACCATTCGCAGTGTGGCGGCGATGACGGGGGTGCCGAGGATGCGCGCAGCCCGTGAGATCGCCGCGCTCGAGCCGTGGTTCGAGGGTATCTGGCAGGCGATTCAGTCCGGTGCGGTCCAGGCGGTTCGCAGTGAGCTGCAGCAGGCTGAGGAGCGGGAAGAGCAGCATTTTCGTTCGGTGGCCCAAACCATGACGCGCACGCTGGAGCGGGTTTCGCTCCCGATTGAGCGCTCCATGTTGTGCGATTGGCTGCTTCGTTGCGGCGTGATGCCTGCCGCTTCCGAGGCCTGTCGGCTGATGGAGACGGCGGGCGCCTTGGGTTTGGTCGGTGAGGGCGGCCGCTATATGTTGGCGCCAGATGGAGGCACATTGATTCTGAGTCGCCAGGGAACCCGCACCTTTCTCGAAGATCTGGGCACCATCGCGACCTGTCGGCAGCGCGGCATGAGCTGGAACGAACTGGTGGGCCTGCACGCGACCGTGGGCAGGCTGCTCTCCTGGGTGGCGCGGCTCGGAGCGGGGGAGCTACCGCCCCGTCACGAGGCGATGGCGCACGACGCCATTGACGAGCTCGAGAGCCTGCTCTCGGGACACCCTTTGGGCTTGCAGTTCTGGGGTGGGGCGATGGCGCTGGGGCGGACGAGTGAGCGCTGATGGCCAGGAATCATGGCGTTGACGCACTGCTGCGCATCGTCCATCATGCGTTTTGCTCGACGATGAGGCTGGCAAGGCAAGCATGCTTGCAGCTCGCCGAGCGGCTCGTCTTTTGGTCGGAGCGGCGAGTCCAACGATGCGAGTATCGCGAGGGAGCCCATGAGCACATCGCGGCTAAGCAGCTACGACTTGCTCGAAGAGCTGGGTAGAGGCAGCTTTGGGTCGGTCCATCGAGCGCTTCAGAAACACCTGCAGCGAGAGGTCGCGGTCAAGCTGATTCGACCCGAGGAGCTGCCCAGCGACGCCGAACCGGTCGCTCGCTTTCTTCGCGAGGTGGATGTCGTTCGACGGCTAGAGCACCCGAATATCGTTCGGCTCTACGATTTTGGCGCGGAGGAGGCTGGGTGTTGGATGGCCATGGAGCTGGTGCGTGGCCACACCCTGGATACGCTGCTGCGGCGCGATGGTGCGTTCCAACCCAAGCGTGCCGTCGACATCGCCCAGCAGATCGCTTCTGCCTTGGTGCTCGCCCATGAGGGCGGCATCGTGCATCGGGATCTGAAGCCTGGAAACGTGATGCTCAGCGACATCGGCGTCGAGCGTGATCACGTCACGGTGCTGGATTTTGGCATCGCCAAGGCCATCGGACCCACTCAGGACGGCAAGACAACCCTCACCCAAGCAGGTGGGATGATTGGGACGCCGTTGTATATGGCTCCGGAGCAGCTCTCACTGCAGCCGGCTGAGCCACCCAGCGACATCTACGCGCTGGGACTCATCCTCTACGAGATGCTCCATGGCAGCCCAGCGTTTCGAGGCGAGACGCCATTTCAGGTGCTCGTGGAGCGTGGCAAGAACCCCAAGGTGGCTTTGCCTCCTTGGGTGCAGGGCAGCGTCCTGGGGCGCCTGCTCTCTCGGATGCTGGAGGAAGACAGTCGTCGTCGGCTGTCGAGCGCACGCGAGCTGCACCAGCAGCTCGATGCTTTGGACCGAGCAGCACTGCCGGTGGCGCCAGCGAAGAGTGGCACACCGCTGGCGATGATCACCAAGAAGGCCCGAAGGAGCCGAGGCAGTGAGGTACAGGGGAGCGCGACGGCGACAGCAGCCCAGGACGATGAGGGGCTCGAGCTACAGTGGCAAGCGAGTGAGGTGCCAGCAGCCCAGGACGATGAGGGGCTCGAGCTACAGTGGCAAGCGAGTGAGGTGCCAGCAGCCCAGGACGATGAGGGGCTCGAGCTACAGTGGCAAGCGAGTGAGGTGCCAGCAGCTTCGCGACCACCGCAGGACTACGGACAGGCCCTCGAGCTTGAGTCGAAGCTCCCCAAGACACAGTTTGCTGCCACAGTGGATGCTGGATTGGAGCACATGCTCCGTCCTCAGCCGTCCCTCGCTGGCCCTCTCGGCACGGCACCGTCACCCTCGATGCAGGCACCTGAACCAGCCCAGGTGCATCCCAGCTTGGCGCATCGTGCGCCGCTGCCCATCGTCGCCGTGCCCGCAGGGCGGAAGGAGAAGTACTCGCGCGAGCTGCCGGTCTGGCTCAAGCCCAAGCTTTTCCTCTCTATTGGCGCGCTCATCCTCTTTCTCCTGATGATGGCGTGGTTCATGGGCGAGGGGAAGAAGCAGCAGGACCAGGTCTTCGAGAACATGGGTAGCCAGGTCCAGCGCGAACGGGGCTCCGAGGCAGTGTCAGGCTCCTTCGAGGACTGCGAAAACGGCAATTGGAAGCCTTGTACAGACTACTGTGTGGCCCTCGCCATCAGCGATCCGCGGCAAGAGATGGCAGCGGCGGAGTGGCTCAACCGGGCCTGCGATTTCTATGATGAGGCCTGTGGGGAGCTGGGACTGATGATCGTGCGCGGAGGCGCCGTCTTTGGCTCGCAGGAAGAGATGCTCGATCTGCTCGACATCGGCTGCAAGGCGAACTTGGCCAGGGCCTGTTACGAGCTTGGCAACATGTATGAGAGGGGACAGGGCGTGTCATCGGACCGAGGGCTGGCGATGGAGCTCTTCCAGCAGGCCTGCGCGGCTGGTGACGAGAGGGCTTGTCAGCGCTGACAGCGCAGCGCGAAACCCTCAGGTCGTCGTTCAGCGGCTTCGCTGCAGCTCGTAGCGTAAGCGCTCGAGCTGGCGGCCGTCGCGGCTTACTTTTTCGCATTCGATGGCGATGGGGCGCGTTTGGGCCGCGTTGCCGACGCAATAGACCAGGCGAGTGTCGCTCTCTTCGAAGCTCGAGAAGGCACCTTCGCAGTCGCGGGCTTGCTCGAGCTCAGAGAAGCGCTGCTTGACCCAGGCGCAGGGGGAGTCGACGTGAGCGGTGTCGAAGCTGACCTCGAGCTGTTGCAAGCGGATTTCTCCATCCATCTCGACCCAGGTGAAGCTCGCGCGGGGGACTGGGTCGGTGGCGTTGGCGTAGAGGGAGGCGTCGATGCGGCCAGCGATGGCGGGCTGGTCGTTCCAGGTCACCGACTGATCACCGCCGAAGGCTCGGTCCTTGCTGAGGTTGGTGGTGGGAAAGACAGCGAGCACGTCCTCGACGCTTGCCTTCTCGAGCTGCAGACCCTGCAACAGCGGCGAGACCATGTCTGGCGTGAAGGCTGGGGCGTGCTCGATGGGCTTGGCCTGGGCTGCTTCGTCTTTCTTGCAGCCGACGAGGGTCGCGGTGGCGAGGAGGATGAGGACGAGGTGGCGGGTCATGGCAAGCTCCTTTCGCGTATGAGGTGCTCGAAGGAGGATAGACCGCTCACGGTCTTTTGCCAAGCGTGGCCGTTTTCGTCTTCGTTCTCGAGCAGTCAACGTGCGGCAGTGGCCTGTGCTCAGGGGTGGAGCTGTCAGAAGGTGAGGATGAAGTCCCTGAGCACGGGCATGTGCTGCATGAAGGGGGCGTCGGAGTCATCCTCTTGGACGGGGTGTACGTCCGAGAGTGGGGTGTAGACGCGGCTGTCGAAGACGAGGCCGTGGGGGAACTCTTTGGAGCCGATGGCGACGGGGACCTCGAGCTCGGCGAGGTCCTCGTCGACCAAGACCCAGTCGTAGGGCGAGCTTCGTGAGGCGTTGGTACCCTCGACGCCGTCCTCGTCGGCGGGGTAGGGGTCGCCGACCTGGAGCAGGCTTTGGAATTGGTTTTCGGCGCTGCTGCGGCTGCTGGTGTTGAAGTCGCCGCCGAGGACGATGTAGAGGTCGCGGTTGGCTGTCTTGTTGCGGATGTCGTCGGCGAGGTCGTCCATCTCGCGGTTGTGGGCGTCGGTGTGCAGGTGCACGCTGACGGCGAGCAGGTCGCGCTCACCGGGGATGTCGATGATGGCCCAGTCGAAGTCGCGGTTGCTGGTTTCGGGGCTGGTCCAGTAGCCGCTCTCGATGATGGGGAAGCGGCTGATGATGCCGTTGGGGATGGAGCCGCGTCCACGGCGGTAGCGGAAGATGGGGCCAAAGCCGGCATCGACCATGCCTCTGATGTCGGCGGGGGTGTCGTTGTTGTAGTTGAATTCCTGGATCAGCACGATGTCGGGCTTGAGGCCTTGGAACATGCGCATGCCGTGTCCTGGGTCATAGGACTGGTAGTTTCCGCTGGTGGTGTTGGCTGCCATGATGCGGATGCGCAGCGGGCTCTCGTAGACGGGCTCTTCGATTTCCTCCTCTTCTTCCTCTTCGTCGAGGTCGACCAGGTCGGGGGAGCTTTCGAACTCATCCACCTCGGGCTGGTCGAGCTCGTCTGGGGGAAGCTCGAGCTCCGTGAGGTCGAGCTCTTCGAGGTCGAGCTCGGTGTCGGGCACGACGTCTTGGTCGAGGCTGTCTGTGGAGACCTCGAGCTCTGTGGTGTCGGGGAGGGGTTGGCTGGGCTCATCGTCGCAGGCAGCGAGAAAGAAGCCGAGCACGAGTAAGAGCAGAGTGGAGCGAGACATGAGCAGGTCCATTGTGTCCATCAGTTGAAATCCACGGGGGAAAGCCTAACCCCGTCCCTTCAGGCATAGCTGCTGCTTCACACGGGCACAAGGCGCGAATCGAAGTGGCCGTCGTTTTTTGCCTTTTCACGTATGCAGTGGGCTGTCGGGAGGTTTTTGCTCTGGCGCGCCGAGCTGGCGGCTCCAGCCATCTTTCTGGAGCTGTGTGGCCTGCTGCGCAGCGAACTCGTGCTCAGGTGATTTTTGCCGTCGCGCGCATCACGAGCGGCTCGCTTCAGTGGTGTTCTCTGTAGTCCCATGTAGGCCCATCGGCGGGGAGGTGGGTCAGCGGGCGGGGAGGCGTCATGTCCAGGCAGTCAAAAGCAAGCAACACGGGCGTGCACGTGCGTGTCGAGAACAAGGTCAGGAGCGAAGGCGAGAGGCCAGTCGAAGGGCGGTTCCGCTGCTGGTGGCGGGTGGTCAAGCCGCTGAGTGGTTGGCAGCGCCGCAGGGGGCTTTCTTTGGCAAAGCAGGTGACGGCAGCGCCCGTGGCACCAGCCTCGGCTGAGGGGCCGCTGGCGGAGTCTACGCTCGAGGAGCTGCCTGCATTGCAGGCACAGCAGGCGAGCGATGCGGTGGCTGGCCAGAATGCCCAGCAGCAGGGTGAGCTCGTGCAGGAACCTTCGTCATCTGCGGCGGCGCTGGAGCTGGCTGAGGCAGGCGTTGAGCTTGGTGTTTTTGCGGAGTACGAGTACGACGGGCGCAGGCTCTTTCGTCTGCCTTTGCAACGTGCTGAAGAACAGGTCTTTGGGAGGCGGACGATGGCGCTCCCAGATCCGGCAGTGTCTCGGCGCCATGTGAAGCTGTGCTGGACCGGAGCGGAGGTGTTGATCCACGATCTGGACAGCACCTCAGGGACGGGCTTTCGGGGGCGGGAGGTGCACTCGGCGCGCGTGCCGATTGGTGAGAGCATCAGCCTGGCCCGTCGGTCACAGTTGCACTTCGTGAGTGCCCCGCTGAGCTCCTCTTGTAGCTGCTTGGACGTCTCGCGGGAGCTGTGGGTGGACGCGCCGCTTCGCCTGGGTGGTGTCCAGGTCTTTCCGATACGTGGCAAGGATCTGGAGATGCCAGTGATGCCGGAGAGCTTGGCCGAGGCGATGCAGGGGGGGCGTCTGGTGGTGAAGGAGACCGGGACGGTTGCAAACCTCCGCTACCGGAATAACGGGAAGAAGCCAGTGCTGGGGGTGCTTGGCGAGTTGCTGATGGGCGGTCGACAGGATAGGGCGCTGAAGCGTGATGTCTGGATGCCCGCTGGCGCCGAGGGCGATTTGGCGGTGGTCTGCGTCGAGCAGAATCGCTGGGCGCCAATGGCCGGGGAGCCCGCTGGCGAGTTTCGCCACGGCGTGACGGTGGTTGCTTCGCTGACGCGCGCCGTCTTGGCCACGAGTCGCTCGCAGCGCGATGTGTGGGCCACTGTCAGCGAGACGTTGCCGAGGCTGCTGGGTTCAGAGCAGAGACGTGGCAACTCGAGCTATGCGAGAGGGGTCAGCAGCAGTGCCTTCGTCAAGCAAAGCCGGAGCTACCGTTCGGAGCTGTTGCAGTTCAAGCTGGCTGAAGACACGCTTGGCCACGTCGTATGCGATGGTCCCTGGGTTCTCTCTGCAGAATACTTTCATGGTGCTGCATACTACGCTCAACAGTGGCCTCGTTTGGTGAACAGCATTGCCGCGGAGTGTATGCAGAGCAGTGAAAGCACCGAGCCTTTGGCGAGCAGCGCGAGCGTGGCGCTGTGGATGCGCGACTGGCTCGAGCGCCACCATGTACCCGCGCTGCAGGGGCTCGACGTCGAGCTCCCATCGCCGCTTCACGTTCTGATGACGCCAGAGTCCTACGCCCTTCCGCCGCGATGAGTTCCTACCGCCCTGAGCGCCTTCGATGCGGGTTGTGGGGGTGTTGCAATCGAAAGCGAGCGAAGGGTAGTCCATCCCCACGCGTCATCGAGTGGGGTCGGTACCCGAGAGCGAGCGAATGCAATCGAATCCCTTTGATTTCCGTTTCTTGCTGACTAGAGCAGAGGGCTCATCAGGCGGGCCAGGCCCTCCATGAAGCGGTAGCCTGGACCTTGTTTGTCGAGTTCTTCGAGGGTGATTTCCTTGGAGTCGGCCTGATCGCGCTCGAAGATGGCTTCGAGCTTGCGCGCGAAGTCCTTGCCATAGATGAAGGCGTTGAGCTCGAAGTTGAGGCGAAACGAGCGGATGTCCATATTGGCTGAGCCGACGGTGCCACAGTTGCCATCGACGACCAGCGTCTTGGCGTGTAGAAAGCCTTTTTGATATTCGAAGATGCGAACGCCAGCTTGTAAGAGCCGATGGTAATAGGAACGGCCAGCCCACTTCACCAAGCGCAGGTCGCTGCGGCTGGGCACGATGAGGCGAACGTCGATGCCGCGGCGGGCGGCGGTGACCAGGGCGACGCGGATGGACTCGTCGGGGACGAAGTAGGGGGTGGTGATGAAGCAGCGGCGCGTGGCAGTGGTGATGGCCACGAAGAGCTGCATGTGGATCGACTGCCAGGCACGGTCGGGCCCTGAGGGGATGATCTGGACCAGCTCATCACCAGGCATTTGCGGGGTGGGGAAGTGTTCCGTCGGGTCCAGGGACGCAGCGGTGGCGAAGTGCCAGTCCTCGATGAAGACCCTCTCCAGCGAATGGACGGCAGGACCTGCGATGCGCAGGTGCCTGTCGCGCCAATAGCCCAGGCGCTTGGATCTGCCCTCGTATTCCTCGCCGATGTTGAGCCCACCCATCAGCCCGATTCGCCCATCGACCACGACGAGTTTGCGGTGGTTTCGGAAGTTCCAGCGTTGACCCAAGATGGCCGTGGGCAGGTGAGGAGGGAGAAACGAGGCCAGCTTGACCCCGGCTTGGGAGAGGGAGTTGAGCCAGCTCGAGCTCAACCTCCAGCAGCCGACGCCATCCATGAGCAAACGTACCTCGAGCCCCTCCTTCGCCTTGCGCAGCAGCGCTTGGCGTAGGCGCTCTCCGACGCTGTCGGGCTGGATGATGTAGTACTCGACATGGACGAAGTGCTGCGCGCTCTCGATCGCTTCGAAGAGGGCTGGGTAGGTCTCTGCAGCATCACAGAGGATGCGCACATCATTGCCGACGGTGGGCTGCTCGTCAGTGTTGCGGGTGGCGAGCATCAGCAAGTGGCGCTTGGCTTCGATGCTCTTCTGTCCTCGCTGGCTGTCAGCGTGCTCGCTGAGCGTTTCGCGAAGGGAGGGCAGGTTGGGACTGACCGCCTCTCGCATGAAGCTCTTGAAGGCTGTCTTGCGGTGGACCCTGCGGCGGCCGAGCAGCCAGTAGAGCAGTAGCCCAAGGTAGGGGAGCGTGATGACGGCGAGCAGCCAGGCCAGGGTCGAGGTGGGCTGTCGCTTCTCGAGCACGATCCAGACCGAGACCACGGCGACGATGGAGACGGACACCAGACTCAGAATCAGGCCTAGGTCCATTGAGCACCTTAGCTCTTGGGTACAGGCTTGAGCACGGGCTTGCCGTCTTTGACCACCACCTTGAAATCGACGTCCCTGCAGTTGTGGGAGGCCTTGACCTTGGCGGCCTGGCTCTCGAGAGAGCGCGCGAAGGCATCGTAGCTGGGCGGAGCTTGGGTGACGCCCATGCGTTCGCGGGCGGCGACGAATTCGTCGTAGACGCGCTTGGCTTTGCTGCGAGGCTCGGCGACGGGGGTCATGCCACTGTGCGGGCGTTGGGGTTCGGCTGGCCGAGGTGGGGCCACGGCGGCGGCGTGTGGGATTGAGGGCCGTTGTGGCGGGCCTTGTCGAGACGGCACCGCAGGCATTTGGGGCATGGACGGGCGTTGAGCTGCGCCGGGTGTTGACTGTGGAGCTTGCGGGGGTGAGGGCATTTGGCCCGGAGCAACAGGCAGACGACTGCTGGGTGCAGCGCCTTGGCCAGGGCGCTGGGCGTGGGGCGGGACGAGCGCAGGGGTGCCCGGTACAGAAGGACGCGAGCCCGCGCCAGGTCTCGCAGGTGCAGCGGGCGGCGGAGCGTAGCGGTGTTGGCCTGTCGAGGGACGGTGCAAGAGCGGCTCTGGTGCGTCGCTCGGTGGTTGATAACGCGCCACCCCGCTGGAGACCGGGCGCTGGACGCCGCGGCTGGAGTCACGGTGCGCAAAGGAAGGGACGGCGTCGACAGGTGTGGCCTCCGCGCCGAAGAGATTCACAGGTGCTCGCTGTAGCCCAGACTGCATGCGACGATCGAAAGCAGCGTCGAAGTCGTCGTCGAGCTCGTCCAGATCGAAAGAAAACGGGGAAGAGGAGCGCTTGACTGCCGCAGGCGCGGCTGCCTTGGGCTGTGATGCTGCCGCAGGCGCTGCCGAGGGCCCCTGCAGTGAGGCCAAGAGATCCTCCGCGGCAGCGGAGAGCTCCTCCTGGGCCTTGGCCCGCAAGGCATCCTGTTCAGGACTCTCCTCCTGCTCGGTCTGCTTGCGCGGCTGCACGCTTTCCTGCTGAGCTCGCAGCTCTTTCTGCTTGACCCGATCCTTGTGGCGCTTGTACGTGCCGTCTTCGATCTCACGAAGCGTTCGGTTCCAATAGGTCGAGTAGCTGTGGAACTTCTGAATCAGCCCGCGGAGACGAAATTTCGTAGCAGTATTGCGGATCTGTAGCTGCTCGAGCTTGCGCATGATGCGCACCACGTCCATGCGCAAGACCGAGGGGGCAACGCGCTCGATGCCCAAAAAGTACTGCTCATAACGCGTCCGAAGAATGTCGAGCTTCTTTGCAAACTCCTCGACTTCGGATTGAATTTCTTCGTTGGTGAGTTCTTCTTTCTGTGCCATCGTCGTCCATCCAGGTCCCGCAATCCATGATAGACGCTCGCCTGTGGCGCGCAACCCTCAACGAGACAAACGGACGAAGCGAGAGCAGTTCATGCACCGAGGCGAGCGTCTCTGTCGAGACGGCTCCCTGCGACGCGACTGACGAAGGTCGAGACCAGCTCTGGGTCGAACTGGCGCCCCGCTTCGCTGAGCAGCTCGTCGAGCGCGTGCACCGCGCCCATTCCGCGCCGATAGGGTCGGTCCGACACCATGGCGTCGTAGCTGTCGGCGATGGCCACCACTCGCGCCTCGACGCTGATCGTTTCGTGCCGCAGCGCGCGAGGATAGCCCTCCCCATCCCAGCGCTCGTGGTGCTCCAAGACCACTGGCATGAAGCGCTGCAACACCTCGAAACGCCTCAAGAAGTCAAAGCCCAAGCCAGGATGCTCGCGGATGCGACGCAGCTCCTGAGCATCCAGGGGCGCAGACTTGTGCACCTCCCGCGACATGAACAGCTTCCCAAAGTCGTGCAACAAGGCACCACGTTGACATCGAAGCAGCGATGCCGACGACAGCTCAAGCCGGGCCGCAAGCCATGACGCGTAACGACTCACACGAAGACTGTGAGCCCAGGTGTCGGGCTGCCGACGGGCAAGCTGTCGACAGAGCCCGTCGAAGAGCTCGATTTCTTCGGAGAGTGCAGACGTTTCGGACAGCGCTCGGCACATGGCCACCTCCCGGGCGAGATGTAGGTCTAACTCGCCCTCGTGTCCAGTTCTCGACTTTCGACACCGACTAGGCCGTGACTTTGCCTGCGGCTTGGGCTCGTTGTAGGCACATAGAGAGGGCTTGGAGGTCCTCGTCGCTTCTCGACGACTCGCCAGGGAAGGTGCTATATGCCTACGCTCCACGCAATGGATTCTCTTGGGTACCGAGCTCGCCCATCGAGCGCTTCGCGCCGTTGGCTGCTACGTGCCTCTACTCTGCTCGCGCTGCTCAGCGGACTGCTCATCGGGACTGCCGCACATGCGCAGGAGGTCACCGCCACGAGCCGCTCCGCCGGGCTCGGCGGAGCCCTCAGCGCAGGCGCCTCGGGAACCGCCGCGCTATGGCACAATCCAGCCGGAATCGTCTCGGCGATGATGTATTCCGCTGAGGCTGGCTATGCCTACGATGGTCGCACGGGTGTGAACGCCGCCACCGCGAATGTGATCGACACCAAGAGCAACGAGAGCTTCGGTGCCGCCCTCGCCTTCACCTACGAGACGGCCAACCTCGAGAACGCGCCGGCTCACACCGGCTACCACTTACGGGGCGGATTCGGCGTGCCAGTGCTCGACGGAATGGTCAAACTCGGCGCCGCCATTCGCTACTCTTCGGTTGCCGAGGATGACGAGGAGATCCTGGCCGCCTTGATCCTCGACGCTGGCCTGATGTTCCAGCCCCTCGACTGGCTCTGCTTCGGCGTCGCCGGGCTCAACCTGGTCAACGGCGGCTACGACGAACAGCTCCCACCTACCATCAGCGCGGGTATGGCCGTCTCTAGCCTTTCCTACGGCTTCATGGTCTCCGGCGACGTGCTCTTCGACCTCTCTGCGGAGCAGGTCTCCGACGCCCGCACCTGGCGCATCGGCGCCGAGTACCTGGCCGGTGGCGTCTTCCCCATTCGCGCCGGATACGCCTATGATGAGCCGCTTGCGGAGTCGCGCGTCAGCGTCGGCGCAGGCTTTCGCGATCGCAACAGCGCCATCGGCTTCGACGCTTCCTACCAACACAATCTCGATGACAGCGCCGACCGCGTCTTCATCGGTTCGCTGAGCGCCTACTTCTGAGAGGCTTCGACGGTGTGGGCTTGGCCGGATTCGGCGCACACCTGCTGCTCGCTTGCAGCCCCGCCCGAGGCAGCGCGGTTTGAAGTGCCCTTCACGCGCTCGGGACGGCACTCATCCATATCGCTCGAGCTGTGCGCGCTCGAGCTCATCAAAAAAGCCAAAGATCTGCGCTTCGAGGTCCCTGGGCAGACTGGGGTCGATGCGCAGCTCGTCGTCGAGTCCCTGTCGCATGTTGAGCAGCAGCCGCATGATGGGGGCACGAAGATCGAATGCCTCTGGCGGAACCACCTCATCGGTGCTGCTCGGACACAGCGCCAGCGCGCCGAGACGCTCTCCGCTCTCGACGAAGGACTCGGCCCAGTCGTCGAGGGTGCTGCCCTCGGCACAAGGAAAGCGACAAAGGTCGGCGCGCAGGGCTGGCAGACGGGCTCGGTTGCTGCGTGCGGCCTCTGCCTCGAGTCGATGCGGCGAGCGCAGTCGGTCGAGCTCCGGGACGAGAGCAGTCTGAATACGCAGCGCTGCGTCGCGAAGCTGTGGCTCGAGCTCGGGAACGTAGCGGTACGCCTCTGTGAGCGCGAAGATGGCGGCACCGAAGCCATCGTGGGCGAGGTCCACCAGGTCGGCGGCGACGGCGATGGGCGTACAGTCGACGCCAGGCATCAGGGACTCGAGCGCTTCGAAACGGGCGCGCAGGGAGCGTTCATAACCGGCGCAGATGGTCGAGCGTCGCAGGGCTTCGACGCGATGGCAGAGCAGATCCTCGAGCGCGCGGTAGAGGTCGGTCACGAAGAGGTGTTGCATCGGGATGGCCAAGCGCAGCGGGCGATTCAGCGGAAGTTTTGCACCACCCAGACCTCGCCGGATGGGGTGACGTAGATGCCACAGCCCACGGCGGAGCGGTCGGCGAGGATGTTTTCATAGTGTCCGCCGCCAGGGCCTTCGTCCATCATCATTTGGGTGCCTTGGGCAATGACCTGGGTGATGGAGCCGTACATCGAGAGCGGCCAGCCGGGGATTTCGTTTTCGGCGAAGGCGACGCCGCCGCAGCCGCCGGTCGCGCGGAAATGCTCGTGGGCTACCCCCGACAGCGAGTCGGAGTAGGCACCCGAAGCCGCGCACTCTTCGAGCGAAGCGCTGCGGCTCAGCGCAGGGCGAGCGTGTTCGGCGCGATGGCGGTTGATTTCGTCCACGCAGAAGAGAAGCTCGGCTTCGTAGTCCCCGGCATCGACGCAGTTGCCGTTGACGCAACGCTGGCTGGCAGCGCAGGCGGGGCTGCAAACCTGGACGCTGGAGCAGGTCAAACTGAGGGGCACGCACTGCGCGATGCCCGTGTCGATGGGCGCGCATTCGTAGCCAGCAGGACAGGCTTCACTGCGACAATCGATACCGCAGAAGACCTCACCGTTTTGACGATTGAACAAGCAGACGTTGCTGCCGCCGCAGTCGGCGTCGATTTGGCAGGGCTGGCAGAGCACGCTGGTGGGGCTGCTGTCTGCCTCGGCGAGCTCGGTGTCAGTGGTGTCGACGGCGATATCGGTGTCGGTGTCGATGGGGATGTCGATGTCGGTGTCGGGGCGCGTGCTGTCGGTGGGCCAGTCTTCGAGCTCGGGTGTGTCGGGCAGGCTGGCGTCGGGGTCTTGCCAGTCGAGCTCGGCGAGCGACCAATCGCTGTTGAGCCAATCGAGGACATCGCTCACTGGGCCCACATCGGTGGCGCAGCCCAGCGGCAGGCCGAGGACGAAGAGGGCGATGAGTGATAGCAGGGCGGTGCGCATGAGCAAACTCGGCTGCAGGCTTCGCCTCTCTTGGCAGCGCAAGGCGAAGGCAGAGCAGCTCTCAGATTGGGTGCTTTGTCGCGCCGCGTCAAGATGTGCAAAGCGGTGCCGCCTATCGCTTGGCGGGTAGCCCTTTGACTTCGGCAATTGCTGTGTTAGAAGCAAAACCCGCGAGGAGCATCCTCGCCAGATGCGCGCTTCTCGAGCTGTCTGGCAGGTGCTTGCTGGCTGCGAGGAGTCGAGTATGC
>JAVFAO010000183.1:0-13302 GCA_034002465.1 Myxococcota bacterium | reverse complement strand
CGAGGTCTGCAGTGAGCTTGAGGGAGCGGAAGTGTTCGCCAATCGACACGAAAAAGAGAAGGGATTCCAAAGGGCTAGCCCTTTGGCGGGGTGTGGGGCAGCGCCCCACGAAGACAAACATGCCCGAGCTCAGTAGTGGGCCTTGCGTCGGTCTCCTCGCGCTCGCGCTGCTACGCCCGCGTCGCTCTCAACAGTCTCCTTGGTCCTGCGCGCCGCACTGCAAAGCGCCCACGAGCTGCGTGTGAATCAAGCTCGTCCGCGGAAAAATGACCCTTGACGTACACGAATACTTGGCCTTGCTGCCTAGCTCGCGCTATGCTCGCTTCTTGGCTCGTCTTTTTGCTGTCAAGGAGAGCAGTGATGAACGACGCATAACGAAACGCCACGCCGATGGATGCTGCGTGGAACGAAGGCATGCGGCATCGAACACCAGGCAGGCCGACGGATTGGCAACATCGAGGTGTTGTAGAAAGGGGCGGAACATTGACGGACGCGACGCTGGTCAAGAAGAGGTTTCAATTTGGTATCTGGGGGTTTGCGTTTGGCTATTTTGCCGCCTACGTGCCCTACAGTGCGCTGACCAAGGTGCTGACTTCGGGTCTGACTGGAGAGGAGAAGGTTGACGGCTTCGAGTTGTTACCTCCTTCCGTCATGGCATCCGTCGTGGGCATGTTCATCTTCATTTCCGCCATGGGGTGGTGGAAGTTTGCGACCCAGTCGGTGGCCTTTGGTCGCTC
This sequence comes from Myxococcota bacterium, assembly GCA_034002465.1. Taxonomy (GTDB): domain Bacteria; phylum Myxococcota_A; class Bradymonadia; order UBA4248; family JAVFAO01; genus JAVFAO01. The sequence goes on along the minus strand of JAVFAO010000183.1, from coordinate 12,565 downwards.
GTGGCCGCGCCCCACGAAGTGGACTTTGCTCTCGGGCATCTGTACCGGCTTCATCGTGGTGACCACCACCATGGCGTACACCATCGAAGGGGTCAGCATCGTCTTCGCGATGCTCTTGATGCGTGGCGGTGTGCTCATCATCTCGCCGATCATCGATGCGCTCTCCAAGCGCAAAGTGCGTTGGTTCTCATGGTTTGGTTTGGGGCTCAGCTTGCTCGCCCTCTTCGTGGCGTTTGCCGAGCCGGTGAAGCCAGGGACGAGTCGCTTCGCCTTCAACTTGCTCTTGCTCGGTGACGTTGGCATCTATCTGGCCAGCTATTTCGTGCGCCTCCAGTTCATGACCAGGCTCGCCAAGAGCGATGATCCCAACCAGACCAAACGCTATTTCGTCGAGGAGCAGCTCGTCGGGACCCCATCGGTGCTCATGCTGCTCGGGCTCTTTGCGATCATCGGTGGCAATCCACAATTCGAGATGCTGCGCTCAGGCTTTACCGATTTCTGGTCTCGGCCACCTTCGATCTTGGTCATCGCAGTGATCGTCGGCATCTGCTCGCAGTTCACCGGCGTCTTTGGCGCACTCGTACTGCTCGACAAGAGCGAGAATGCCTTCGCCGTGCCTGTCAACCGCTGTTCGAGTGTGCTCGCCGGTGTCGTGGCCTCTTTCGTGCTCTTCTTCTTCTTCGATCTGAAGCTCCCCAGTGCCTACAACCTCGCTGGTGCAGGCATCATCATTGCGGCCATCTTCTTCCTCACCATTCCACCGATGATAGAGAAGCGAAAACGACGACAAGCCGAGGCGCTGTCACACTGAGAGCGAGTGAAGCGAGCGAATGCAAGTCCAATGAAAATCCTGAGTGATTTCGACGGCGTTTTTACGGACCTCCGTGCTGAAGCCGCTGCAGAGGCGGCGCTCTTTCGGGAGAAACTCGCGTCCATCACCGCCGAGGCCGTCGAGCTCGAAGAGGCCGCTCGAGCAGAGATAGAGCGTGCGCCGCTCATTCATGGCTGGGTGAGTCAGGGGCGCCTCAGCGCGTATGCCGACGAGGACCCGTTCATCGGCAACATTGCCGTCGCGCAGCTGCTCGATGCGCGCGCCAACAGCGCCGAGCCTTTGCACCTCGCTGTACTCAGCGGGCTGCAGCGTCAGGGGATGAACAGCTTTCTCGAGCTGCTCGTCTGGGCGCACCAGCAGATCATGGCCACGATGGGCCAGCAGCCCGAGCTTGCGCCTTCCATGTTGCAGGCCGTCGAGCGTTTCCTCGACGCAGGCAACAGCATGGTGATCGTCTCGAATTCGAGCACTGCTCGGATCTGCGCGGTTCTCCAGGCTCGTGGGCTGGATGCAGTGCAGCAGGACAGTTCTGGCGCAGCGCTTCAGGTTCGCGGAGGGGCGCGAAAGTATGAGCTGGGCACTCGGCCGCAGCCGGTCGCGTTTGGGCCAAGGCTGGTGGACGTCGATCGCCCGTCCTATCGTCGTATTCTCATCGAAGAACAGCCCGACCTCGTTCTCGGTGATGTCTTCTCTTTCGATCTGGCTTTGCCTCTAGATTTGGCGAGGTCTGGTTTGCTTCGATGCCGGGCGCTGGCGTGCCTCCAGCCGTATACCCCTGAGTGGGTTCGAGCTTATCAGGACGCTGCCTTTGGGCAGTTCTTCTCGATGGGGTGCTTGGTCTGTTCCCCCAACTTCTTGGAGATGGAGGAGGCGTGTCGGGCATGACGCAGGGTAAGAACAGTGTCTCACTCGCCATCCTCGCCACGGTTGCGGTCTTTGCCGCCGCCTACTTTGGTCGTGATGTGCTCTTGCCCTTCGTGCTGGCCGTCTTTCTGACCGCCATCATTGGCCCTGTCCTCAAGCGTCTGCAGCGTCGCCTGCCCCTGGGCGTGAGCTTGGGCATCGTTCTGCTTGGATTGGCGGTGGTGACCGTGGGGTGCATCGCTCTCTTCGTGGCGACGGCTTGGCAGATCGCCGCACAGATGCCCACCTACAGCAGTCGTTTCGAGTCGTATGCGGCGCAGATTCTCGAGCTCGGGGCGCGCTATGGGATCGACCTGGATCCCGCTCGCTTGGGGACCGAGCAGGCCTTGGAGTTTGGGCTGCAGTTCGTGGGGGCGGGGCTCGGCTCCTTTGCAGCCCTCATTGGAGAGCTGGTGGTCGTCCTCTTCATCACCATTTTCTTGGCGTTGGAGGCAGCCCTCTTCGAGCGCAAACTGTCCCATGCTTTCGAAGGGGGCACCGGAACCAGCATTCGTCGCTCTGTCTTGGCGATCGTCGAGCAGATCCAGAAGTACGCGGCGACCAAGACCTTGATCAACGCCATCTCCGGTGTGGGCACGCTGCTCATCTGCTGGGCTTTGGGGGTCGATTTCGCCTTCTTCTGGGCGCTGCTCGCGTTTTTGTTGAGCTACATCCCCAACGTGGGCTCGATCATCGCGGTGATTCCTCCGGCGGCCATCGCCTTCCTCGAGCACGGCTCACTGGCGTGGACCGGTTTGACCGCGGGTTTGCTGGCCCTCCTGCATGGCGTCGTTGGTAACGTGCTCGAGCCCCGAATGCTGGGGCGCTCGATGGAGCTCTCGACCCTGGTGGTCTTTCTCAGCATGCTCCTGTGGGGGTGGCTCTGGGGCTTGATGGGGGTAGTGCTCTCAGTGCCGCTGACAGTGGCCCTGAAGCTGGTCTTTGCGGAGTTCGAGCAGACCAGACCCATCGCCGTGATGATGGGAGAGCGTGTGCCTGAGCCCCGCAGTGAACGAAAAAAGGGGAGCAGAGCCAAGCCCGTTGCGGTCAACCAAGCGCAGCCAGCCGAAGGCGTCGTCGTCGCCGCGAGCGCCCAGCCCAAGCGCAAAAAGGGCCGGACGCGCTGAGAGCTTGAACCTTGCTCTGAACCTAGCGCATGCCTTTCGAGAATACGAAAAAGCAGCACTCTGGCCAGGAGGAGGGGCAGTGGAAGCGCCGCTCAGGGTTTCTTCGACTTCGAGCCAGGCATCGCCTTATCCTGCGCCTTGAAGACCTTCTGATCGACTGCTGCCTGGGTCTTGAGCATCTTGGCCTGCAGCTTCCCAACGGTGGCCGAGCGAAGCTTGGACTCGAGGCGTCGCTGGTAGCGGTAACCGCTAGAGCGGAACATGCCGAAGAAGAGATTCTTGAAGAAGCGGATGATGGCGTCCATGTCTCCTGCCTTCTGACGGGTCCGGGGTCACTCACCCAGGAATGGCGCCCACAGCCCTGGCCATTCCCAAAAAGATCGCGCTCGTTTGGCCATCAGGGTCTTCGAGTAGGATGGGGCGACCGTGGTCCCCACCCGCGCGAAGCCTGGTGTCGACGGGCACTTGAGCCAGAAGCGGCACTTCGAGACGCTGCGCCTCACGCGCCGCAGCATCCTGTCCAAACACGTATACCCTCTCATGCCGCTCGAGCAAACGCTCCAGTTGAGCCGCCATGGCCGGATCCGTTTCCTGCAGCTTCCCACTCAGCACCCGGAGTGCGGCGGCGCCGGGCCAGTCGAACCAGCTCATGTTTTCGACCAAACCCAGCACTGGCGTGTGCAAGGTTCGGAACATCTCCAAGCCCCGGACCGCGTCGACGATGGCAAGGTTCGACGGTGTGCTCACGATGATGGCGCCATCGAGGGCCAGGGTCTTGATCAAGGTGAGCTGCGCATCACCCGTGCCCGGCGGCAGGTCGATGACGAGGTGGTCGAGCTCACCCCAGTCGGTGTCCTCGATGAGCTGGCGCACCATCGAAGCCACCATCGGCCCCCGCCAGATCACGGGACGCCCCTCCTCTACGAAGAACCCCAAGCTCATCAAGCGCAGTCCGTGCAGCTCGATGGGCTGCAGCCGCTCGCCTCGCACCTGTGGCTGCTCGCGGACACCGAGCAGGGTCTGCAGGCTGGGCCCGTAGAGGTCCAGATCGAGGAGCCCGACGCGACGCCCCAAGCGGGCGAGTGCGAGCGCCAGGTTCACGGCCACGGTGCTCTTGCCGACGCCACCCTTGGCGCTGGCAACGGCGATGACCTGCGAGACACCTTCGATCCGCAGCGGCGCTTCCTCATGGGGCGCTTGGGGAGCTGCTTGCTTCGAAGGTGCCGCCGCTTGACCTGCGCTCAGCACCCGCAGCTCTCGTTCGCCCACCAGACCGCGCAGCGCCGCGCTGACGGCGTCTTCTACGGCAAAGCGCTGGGCCGAGGGGATGGACGAGGGCTGGAGCAGATGAACCCGCACCAGCTTCTCTTCAATCTCGACGCCGCGCAGCACCCCGGAGGCCAGCAGGTTCTGGGATTGCCCGTCGATGGAAAGGTCAGAAAGCGCCTCGAGGAGGCGCGCCCGCAGACTCTCTTCACTCATGTCTCGAACTCCACGCATCGCTGAAGATTCGGGTCCACATCCATCGATGTGAACGCGACGCTGGAATGAGGTCCCGTAAACCTTCGGCAAGCAAGCACCCCAATGGCGCTCCGCGCTCGACTCAGAGCTCGTCGGCCTGGCGAACCTCGGTGACCTCGGGGAAAACCGAGCACAGCCGCCGCTCGATGCCCATCTTCAGGGTCATCACCGCGTGCGGACAGCCGTGGCAAGCTCCTTGGAGGCGCACACTCACCACACCGTCGACGAAGTCGACGAACTCGACATCACCACCATCCCGTTGCAGGTACGGACGGATGTTCTCCAGCTCTTCGATGATCTTCTCTCGCATCGCCCTTTCCTTCTCCATTCATTCGCGTTCGGGCGCTGACCCACTCGGCAGCTTCACCGCGCCGCATTCTCGAGCCCGACAGCACCGCTGGTGCTGCCTTGCTCATCGAAGACACAACGGTCTTCGATGGGCTCCTATAGTGCTTCCATCTCGCTCTGACAAGTTGGGGGACCAGGCCAAGCGCCCAATGGACAAGAAGTCGGGGGACCAGGCCAAGCGCCCAATGGACAAGAAGTTGGGGGACCAGGCCAAGCGCCCAATGGACAAGAAGTTGGGGGACCAGGCCAAGCGCCCAATGGACAAGAAGTCGGGGAAACAGGCCAAGCGCCCAATGGACAAGAAGTCGGGGGACCAGGCCAAGCGCCCAATCGACAGGAAGGGCACTTGCGAGCTCTGCCGCAACACTCTGCGCCTGGCCGGTGCAACAGCAGCGCGCTGCTGCTATAGTGCAGCCGACCTTGCGTGCCCGCTGTCGTGCCGTTTTCTGGCGTGGGGGCAGGCCCCTTTCATCGTGAGCTCGACCATGCCCCGGAGCCTCGTTCTCTTGTTGATTCTCTTGTGTTTGCCCCTTCAGGCCGCTGCTTTCGGGCCGGGGATGCACGTGCGCGAAGCACAGAGCTACGTCGCCGAGCTGCGGGCGAACGGAGGACTCGCCGCCGAGGATCTGGCGCTCTTCGATGACCCCGCGCTGCTCGAACTCTTCTTGCTTGGCTCCATTTACCCGGACATCTCGCGCAATGTCCCCAACATCGGCTTTCCCTCCCACGATCCCGCCTTCGCGCGGGTGCTGCTGCTCGCCACCCGCCACCCACAGAGCGAGCAAGAGAAGCGCGAGCGCGCCTTTTTCCTGGGCAACGCCCAGCACTTGATGTCGGACATCTCCGCGCAGCTCTACATCCTCAACGTGCTCGCCGCGCGCACTGGCGTGGGGGCGGTGGACCTCTTCATCGGCGCGGGTGATGGCTATGGCGGCGAGAACGAGCTGATCTACGAGACCATGGCCGATGTCTACATGGGCTCCTTGCACGACGTGGTCGACCTCTATTTTCGGGTGGCGCCGAGTCAGCCCTCTCCCCTCGACGTCAAGCCGCTGGCCAGGGCCTACTACGCGCTGGCCATCCAGCATTACGGCAATCTGCCCATGACGGCCGACGACTTTGCGCTGGCGTTGGAAGCCTATCTCAGGCAGATGTCCGAAGCTTTGGCGTCTTTCTCGCCATCGGGAGCCCACCTGCTGGTGGACACCCTGCGCGCCTCGGGCCCCGAAGCCGTGCTTGGCATGATGCAAGGCGACAACCCCTTGCTCGGCGCGCTGGGCGTGGACATCGGTGAGTATCCAATCGACCCCATCGAGAAGCGGCGTCTGGCGCAGCACCCCTACTTCGCCGATGGCGAGCTCTACAGCGAGCTCTATGCGCAACACTACGCCCAACTCGGGCCCGCGTTGTTGCGAGAGCACTTCATCAGCGACAGCATCTTCGATGATTGGCCCATTTGGCACGGGCCGGCGCAGGAATCTGGGGCATGGCTCTCGCTGGCGGTAGGGGTGGCCTCCATGCAGATGGAGAGCGAGCTCATGGTCTTTGGCTCGCGCTTCTTCGATGCTCAGGGTGAGCCAGTGAATGCCCTCTCGGCCACCGCCTCAGGGAGCGCGCTGCAGGCCCAGGTCGAGCTCTTTGCGACGACCCAAGCCGACTTGACGGTGTTGGTGCGGATTCGCGGCGACCGACCCAGCTTCGACTCGGCGTCCGACCCCATCTTGGCCGAGGCGCAGATGCAGCTCCAGGGCTTGCCCGCGACGCTCGCACCGCCAACCCGACAGCGCTTGGACCTGGACTTTACCCTCCCCAGCACCGACGACCTCCTCGGGCTCTACGTCGAGTTGATCCGCGTGTCTTCTGAGAATACAGCTCAGGCAGCTTTTGCGAGTGGAGCGAGGAAGCGCTACCTCGAGACCGAGCTGGTCGACCTCGAGCGGCCAGCCATACGACACATCTTCGCAGGCCTCGGCAACTGGCGTGTTTACTTGCCCATCGAAGGCAGTAGCCTGGCGAATCCCCAGCACGGGCAGCTCGAGCTCATCGTGCGTAACCGTCTCATTCCCACGCAACCCGTGCCCAATCCTGCGCTCATGTTGGGCACGCCCAGCGGTGAGCAGCTCGCCCTGAGCGGCAATGCCCAGGGACGTGTGTTGGGTTCGGAAATGGAGGTTGGTGAATACACACTCGAAGCGCTCGACGCCGACTTGTTCCAGGCGCCGACGAGCCTTCCTGGCTTCACGCTTCTGCCTGGTCGCCAGAGTCTGGTCGAGCTGAGCATGGAGCCACTGCTCGGGCTCAGCGATGAGGGCGACTACCTGGGGAGCCTCGAAGACTACCGCTGTCGCCTCGAGACCAGCCGATTTCCTGAGCAGAGTCAGTTCGTTGCGGCCTGGGGCCGGACTTCCGAGGCCGCCGACACTGCCTTCGAAGCGCTGGCAGGGGCGCTGTATCGGCCGGTCCTGAGCGTCGAGGAAGGTGAGCGCATCTACTGCTTCGCGCGACTGGACGAAGAGGGTGCGCCTGTGGTGGTCAGCGACGGCATCGTCTACGATCCGTCGGCGCCGCAGATTGCCTTAGAGCTGTTCGATGAGCAGGGGGCAGTGGTGATTCAGGTCGAGGCCAGCGATCCCGTCTCTGGTGTGCAGAGCCTGACTGTGTCTGGGCAGCTCGATGGCCTCGAGCTCTCGGAGCAGGTGCAGGGTGAGCGTTTGTCGCTGCGTCTCGAGCGCTCACTGACGCAGGGCAACGGCAGCCTCGACTTGGTGGCGACGGCGCAAAACGGCGCGGGCTCGAGCAGCGAGCAGCCTTGGTCGGCGGTGCTTTGGCCAGAGCAGCTCGAGGAGCAGGAGAGTGAGCCAAGTCCAGAGCTTGCGGAGGAGCTGCTGGAGGAAGATGACTTTGACGGAGCTGAGCAGCTCGAGGAGACGACACCCGGCCGCAGTGATGACTGTTCATGCCGCATGGGGCAGCAGCGAGAGCCGTCGCTGTGGTCTGTTGTTTTGAGCCTGGCGTTCTTGGCTGGTGTGTTGTTGTGGCGTCGGAAGGAGCGGCGATGACGGCGAGCAAGGTCTTGCTAGAGCTGTGCGCGGTGATCGTCGCGGTGTCGGATGAGCATCCGCGGGTGGTGACGGTGACCGGGCGAGGCTTGGGCGGCGAGCTGGAATCCGCTCGCTCTCGGGCACCGACGCTCGAGGACTCGGCGGGAGGGAGTGGCCTGCGCTCCCTGTCGCTGGCGTTGCCTTTTGGCGCTTTCGAGCCCGAGCAAGACCGAACCTTGGAGGCGGGTTTGCGGCGCTGGGTGCGGGAGTGCACGGCTCTGGAGCTGGGCTATGTGGAGCAGCTCTACACGTTTGGAGATCGATTCCGGGACTCGCGCGAGCGGCAGGGTGGTCCGAGGGTGGCGAGCGTGGCGTATCTGGCCTTGTCGGGCGCGACCCAATCCACGGTGAGCGAAGGGCAGGTATCCTCTCGACCTTCCGAAGCAATGCTTGCTGTCGAGAGCTCGGCGCCCTCGAGCGAACAAATTCGAGGAGGTGCCGAGCATGCGTCGTGGTTGGATTGGTACCGCCTCTTTCCCTGGGAGGACTGGCGGCGGGGTCGTCCAGCCGTGTTGCCGGGTTTGCTCGAGCAGCTCGATGCATGGGTTCGGGATGGTGGAGCGGCGCAGGGCGCTCGACACGAGCGAGTGCACATTGCCTTTGGTCTTGGCGGAGCTTGGGACGAGGAGCGGGTCCTGGAGCGCTACGAGCTGCTCTATGAGGCGGGCTTGGTGAGCGAGGCGCATCGTGATCGCGGCCTGCCTTGGAAGGCAGAGGGCTGCGGCGAGGCCATGGTCAACGATCACCGGCGCATTCTTGCTTCAGCGCTAGGGCGGCTGAGGGGCAAGCTCAAGTATCGTCCGGTGGTGTTCGAGCTCTTGCCGCGTCGCTTCACGCTGCTGCAGCTTCAGCGCTTGGTCGAGGCGCTTGCGGGCGTTTGTTTGCACAAGCAGAATTTTCGTCGCTTGGTGGTGCAAGGGGGCCTGGTCGAGGGCACAGGACAGGTCGAGACGCGTACGGGCGGGCGGCCAGCGGAGCTCTTCGAGTTTCGGCGCGAGGTGCTGCGCGAACGTCCCGCACCCGGCCTTTCCCTACCTGCGCTGAGCAGGCCCTGAGCGAGGAACGAGGGGCGAGGGGCGAGGGGCGAGGAATGAGGGGCGAGGAACGAGGAACGAGGGGCGAGGAACGAGGAACGAGGGGCGAGGAACGAGGAACGAGGGGCGAGGGGCGAGGGGCGAGGAATGAGGAGGAGCGAGGGCGTCAGCCCCCTCTCGGCTCAACGCCTTCGTGCAGCGCGGGATTTCTGCCATTGTAGGGGCGGACCTGCGTGTCCGCCCTCCTTGAATTTTGAATACTCCTGGAGGAGGAATGAGGAACGCACGCGATCCCTGCGGTCATCGAGTCAGCGTCTGTCGCGTGCGCATCCGATGCGCATGCGCAGCGCTGCGAGGGTCTCGCGAGAGCGAGCGAATGAAATAGGACAGCGCATGCTCGATGCCATTCTGGAAGCGCTCGCTGCCAATGAGAACGCCTTGGGCTTCGCGATCCTCTGTGGAGCCTGTGCGTTGGAATACGTCTTTCCACCCTTCCCTGGCGACACGGTGCTGCTGCTCGGTGGCGTGCTCGCCGCGACCCATGGTTGGAGTGCGCTCTTCGTGCTGTGCGCCGCCACCTTGGGGGCGGTGCTGGGCTCGAGCGCTATTTTTTATGTCTCCCTACGGCTCGCCCAGCAGCCTGAGTCGCGACTCTCTCGTTGGCTCTTTCGTGAGAAGGTGCGCCGGGCGAGCGCAGCCCTGGTCGAGCGCTTTGCGCGCCATGGCGCGGCCTTCATCGTGGTCAACCGCTTCCTTCCCGGTATCCGTTCGTTCTTCTTCGTCGCCGCGGGCTTGGCAAAGATGCCAAGCCGCGCGGTCTTGGGCTGGGGGGCGCTGAGCGCGTTGGCCTGGAACGCCTTGGTCATCCTCGCGGGCTACCTGCTGGGAGGCCAGCTCGAGCGCCTGCAGACCCTTTTGACTCGCTACACCATGGCTGTCTGGGCGCTCTTGGGCAGCGCTCTTGTCCTGTGGCTGGGATGGAAGCTCCTCAAACGAAGGCCTTCGAACGAATCGACAGCGCCCATCGATGACAAGCCACTCGATCGAAAGTGAGCGAGGGGCACGCATCCTCTCGACATTCCGAAGGAATTGCAGCAGTCGAGAGGTCGGCGCCCTTGAGCGAACGAATGCGATCGAAAGGGAACGCAAGTACCCAGAGAGGCAAGCCACTCGGCTCGAAGGGGAACGAAAGTACCCAGAGAGGCCAACCTGGTCGGCTCGACGGGGATCGCAACTTCTCTTCGAGCCAACGCGCTCGGCTCGAAGGGGAACGAAAGTACCCAGAGAGGCAAGCCCGGTCGGCTCGACGGGGATCGCAACTCCTCTTGGAGCCAAGGCGCTCGGCTCGAAGGGGAACGAAAGTACCCAGAGAGGCAAGCCCGGTCGGCTCGACGGGGATCGCAACTCCTTTTGGAGCCAACGCGCTCGGCTCGAAGGGGAACGAAAGTACCCAGAGAGGCCAACCCGGTCGGCTCGAAGGGGATCGCAACTCCTTTTGGAGCCAAGGCGCTCGGCTCGACGGGGAACGAAAGTACCCAGAGAGGCAAGCCCGCTCGGCTCGAAAGGGATCGCAATTCCCCTTCGAGCCAACGCGGTCCTTCCTCGTTCGAGATTCTGCTCGTTCTCGCGAGACCCTCGCAGCTCTGCGCGTGCGCACGCGACAGACGATGAATCGGCTCTCACTTCGCTCACGTTCCTCGCTTCCTCAGTGATTGACGTCTCTTGCCCGCTCGACTTGACCCGACGCTGCCAGGGGATCACACTGCTTGACCAAAGCAGGTGGCCGCGTTGGCGGCCACCTCCCTCTGGAGTTGGGTATGATGGTGGAGTCTGGTCATTCGAACGGCGGCAGCGACCGCGCCGCAGCGCGCACAATCGTCAAGGTCCTCGTCGCCCTGGTCTTGTCCAGCGCTGTGTTGGCCTGCAACGAGAGCCAGGAGCAAGCGCTGGCTCCTTCGGTCGATCCCAGTCGGCACAGCGCTGCCGTGGACAAGCCGCAACGTCTCGCGCAGATGCAGCCGGCTCGGCTCGAAGCGCCGGTCAAGAAGAGCAAGGCTCAAGAGCTCGTGGGGCGTCAGCGATTGGCGGCGCCTGCGGAGCGTGAGCTTGCACCTTCGAAGCCGCGCCGCGCGCAGAAGGAGAGCTCGCTGCGCTTGCACTATCGGGTGGCGGTGATGGTGGCTCGGCAGATGATTGGCGCAGTCAAACAAGCGGGCGGTGATTGCGCCGCGGTGCTGGAAGCCGTGCGGGGAACCTTCGAGCACTATCCTGGTGAGTTTCAGCGACGCATGAAGAGCATCTCTGCGGCCCCTGCCGACGCACCCGAGAAGGCGAAGAACGACCCGGCCTTGAGCAAGGTGATGGACGAGCTGCACGGGCTGCTGCAGCCTTGTCCGGAAGCGCGCAAGCTGCTTGACGAGACGCTCAGCGCACCGCTGTGAAGGGCGCAAAGACTGCGACCGAGAAGGAACACAGCGAGCGTTGCAGCGTGTCGATTTGGCCTTGGCAGCGGGGCAGCAGCGCTGCGCAGGTCTGGCGGCAGCTCTGCTCGTGACACGTGAAACATGCATGTTGGGGCTCGCAGAGCGCTGAGAAGACCGTGTCTCTGGCTTGGATGAGGCTGCTGCGGGCGGCTGCCAGGGCGTCGTTGCCGTGGGTGTCTTCGCCGTAGACCTGGGCGAAGGCAGTGTAGAGTGCAGGTGACCAGACCGAGACCTGATCGATGCGCTGGGCGAGCTCGCTGCAGCGCTGCTCTGGCTGTGCTTGCAGCATGGTGAGCACCGATTCGACCTGCTCGAGCTGGGCTCGAGCGAGCTCGGCAGAGTTGCTCTCGGGATCGCGCTCGAGGCTGACCCCTGCTGCTTTGAGGATGAGCCGCAGTTGACGACGCTCACAGCGTTGGTGGCAATCTTCTTGTTGGCCTGCGCTGAGCGCATCACAGCGTTGCAGGCAGCCCACGATGAAGCCCTGGTCTTGCTCTTGGCTTCGGGTTTCGAGCTGGTCGAGCTCCCAGGCGCTCAGTGATTCAGGAAAGTGTTGGTCGAAGCTGAGGTAGCCGGCGGCGCCAAGACCGAGCAAGACGCACAAGACCAGGCCGAAGCTGAGGGCATCGAAGGTGCGGGCTCCGCCAACCAGGCGACCATCTTCTCGTTTGTTGTCGACGGCGAAGCTACCATTTCCGGTGTATTGGATGGCAAATCGGGGGCGTTTGGGGTCGTAGAGGACCACTGGGACGAGGTCGGCCTTGTCCCACTGTCCGCGCCGCATGCGAAAGGTTCTCCCGTCGGCCAAGGTATAGCAGAGACTCAGTTTTTTGGAGCCGGCGTCGAACCATTGGGCCTCGACGGCGCGTCCGTAGAGCAGCAAGCTGAGTCGGTTCCACGTGGACCAGGAGAGGCTGATCCAGATGGCGAGACCCAGGGGCAAGCTCAAGGCGAGGGCGTAGGCGATGATGACGCTCGGGGCTTGGTCGAGGAGCTTGGCGTAGCTCAGCCCAGCGGCGATGGCGAGTCCGAGCCCGAGCCCGAGTCCAAGCCGAAGGATGGCGCCGAGGGCGCCTTTTCTGACGAAGCCATCATAGTCCGTGGCGGTGAGGAAGCGTCGTCCACGAGGATCGACCAAAGCTGTCACCTTGAGCAGAGCCAAGCGGGCCATCAGAGAAGGCCCCTCGGCGGCACCGGCGGGAGCGATGGGCAGCTC
>JAVFAO010000182.1:0-13323 GCA_034002465.1 Myxococcota bacterium | reverse complement strand
ATCTCTCGAAAACAGTGAAAAACGCTCAGCAACTGCGAAAAAGGTGATCACCCCCGCAGCCCATGCACACCCGCAGAATGACTGGAGGAAACCTATCCCGCTTCGTCGTCCAGAAATCGAGCCTGAGCACGCAGCGGACAGCGCCGCAAGACGCTCTACTGTCAGGAAGAAAGGCCGCTTACGGTTTGTGAAAGGCGTCACTCGCGCGTGCTATGGAACGTCGCTGCCAGTTGCTGGACTCAGTCCTCTGCTCGCTCGTGCTGTGTGGGCTGGTGTCGCGCTTGATGCCGAGCGCGCGGTTGCGTAGTTCCCGAGCGAGCCAGGCCACGCGCTCGCAATTCGCTGGCTGAAAAGCGTGCCAAGACTCGAGCGCCGACGAGACTGTGCTCAGGTGTTTGCTGTCGAGACCAAAGGCCGTCGAGAGTTGCGCCTCGCGTGCGGGCTCAGCGCTGTCGGCGATGGCGAGTCTTGGCGACTCGGCATGCTGCCGCAGCTTCGCAAAGAAAGCTGCCAATTCGTCAGGCGGGAGGCTGTGGGCGAGGCTGTGCTTCCAGAGCTGCATGTCGTCGTCGTCACAGTGCAACAGGGCTGTCGAGACCGCTCGCATCAGTCGCGCGAAACTTTGCTCGATGCGGGTCTTCGATGCGGTTTGACTGTTTCGCCAAGCCGAGTAGCGGCTGAGCGCTTGGCTGAGGGTGAAGGCCAAGGCCGGGATGTCTCGCTGTTGTTCATGCAGTCTGAGCCGAAACTGCAGGAGCGCGAGCTCCATTTCGTAATCTGCGGGACCGCTTTGAACACGAGAAAGGGCAGCCCCGATGGCCGCCATCGCTTGATCGACATCGCCTCGCAGCAGGAGCGCCCTGGCGACCAAGGCGAGGCTCCATGGCTGGTTTCCGAAGCGGGAAAGAAGTTCTTCAGAATACTCGAGGAGGTGTTCACCGGCGCTGCTCAGCTCCTCGCTGAGGAGCGAGATGCCCAAGGCGCGCAGCGTCTCTTCGCTTTGCGCCGCCAGCTCCTCGAGCGCCAGCTGCAGCTCAGCTTCGGCGCAACGCAGGGCAAAGGCCAGGCACAGGTGGCGGACCGCGAGCTGCGGGTTGGCCATGCGCTGCGCCAATTGGAGCAGCGCATGCGCTGGGGAGAGGTCTTCGCTCGCTTTTGCTTGTGCCAAGGCGCGCTCTGCTGCGTCCAGGGCTTCGCGCGCTAGCGCTGCGCTGGCGCGCGCTAGAGGTGGCCAGTCGGGGGCCTCTTCACGTCCGCGTTCGAGCCAGCTCTCTGCCGCCACCCAGGCCTTCTCCGCCGTGGCGAGCTGGGCCAGGGCTAGGGCCTCGGGGGCACTCGCAAGACCGAACTCGAAGGCCTGCACAAAGGCTTGTTTGGCCTCTTTGTCGCGACCCAAGGCCAGCAGTGCGTGGGCGCGAGAGGGCAGGGCGAGCTCTGCGGGAAGCGGCGCCAGGAGGGTCAGGGCTTTTTTGCCTTGCCCCAAGTCGAGCTGGCTCTCTGCCAGCAAGGCTTGGGCCTCTGGCTCGGGATTCGCGCGAAGCATCATAGAGAGCTCGGCGTCGCCCATCCGGAGCCAGAGCGCTCTTTGCGAAGAGGGCTGGGTGCCAGACGCAAAGGCTTGCCTGGCTTCGAGCAGCTCGGGAGGCACTGGCGCGAGGCGCTCGAGCTGTAGGCGGCGCGCATGAGAGATGGCATCTGCCTCGCTGATTCTGTTGCGCACGCGGAGCAGCAAGAGCGCGGCGAGCTCGTCTTCGAAGGCACGCTGTCGCTCGAGCAGCGACATGATCGCCAGCGCCATGGGTAGCATCGAGTGAACGCTCTCGGGCTTGGCCAAGTGCGCCTTCCCGAAGAGCTCGGCAAGCCAGCGCGCGACCTCTTGTCCAGCGGTTGAGAGCGCAGCCTGACGATGCTGATGGCTGTGGCTGGCATCGATGACGAGGATGCGGAGGCGAGCGAGCAAGATTCGGCTTGGAGCAAGCCAGCCTTCCAGCGCGAGCGTGGTGTCTGGATGTCCCTGCGAGAGCGTATGCAGGCCACGCACGAGGGTGCCGATGGCCATGTGCTCACCGCGTTCTCCGGCGCTCGGCAAAGCTTCGAACAGCGCCTGCTCCCGTTCGGTTGCAGAGCAGTCGTTCTCACAGCGCTCTTGGGCTTGGAGGAGGCGCTGAACGCAGAATCCCAGGCTCTCTTCTGCGCTGAGTTGAGCGCAGGGCTTTTGAGGGAGCAGCTCGGTGGGCATGCCGCCTGGGATGGCGGTGAGAAGGGCGTACTCGGACGCTGGGCTGGCCTCTGTCTGGAGCGTGGATTCTAGGGGCTCGGGGCTATGCTGAGCTTGCAAAGCTTGATCTTGGGGCATGATGCTTGACTCGCGCTTTGTGGAGGGAGCGAAGGGTACGCATTCTGACGGCCATTCGGAGCAAGTTGGGGGAACCGCGCCCGAGCGCACGCGCAGACATGACGGGAAATGTCTGCGCGCGGTCAGCTTAGCGCGCGTGTTGCGCCGCGCCAAGCATGCAGGGAAGCGAGTGCTTCCAAGGTGGCTGGCCAATTCGCTCGCGATGGAGGCAGGGCTGGTGCAAGCTCGGGCATGGTGGCACGTTGTGGATTGGCGTGAAGGGACAGGTGCTTCCCATCGCCTGGAGTCGAGTGTGAAACCCAAGCTCCCAATTTGGTCTTTGATGCTTGCATGCTTGTTCGGGGGTGCTTGTGGCTGCCTTCGGCGCTGCGGGACGCTGGCAATGCTCTGGCCTCTTGCGCTCATCCCGGCCTGTGGAGCGGCCCACGGCTACGGCACGCCGCAGGGCATTCGCATCGAGCGTTTGATACCCGCAGATGGCGACGGGCAGCCTGGGGTGTTGGCGCTGCATGTCGATGCGCAGGGCTGTTACGAGATGAGCTTGTGGCAGCAGCGCGCACGGGGGTGTTTGGATTCGGTGCTTTTTGCCGATTTCAAGGCGGAGCTCGAGCAGCGGTGGCTGGAGCTGGCAATGGCTGGGGAGAGCGAGCCGGCGCTGGAGGTGTCGCGCGATCGGGTTCGATTCGAGCTGGCTCAAGGCCGCGTTGTCAGTGTGGACGAGCCGAGTCTGAGGGGTTTGCAAAGCTGGTCGCAGGCGTTGGTCGTCGCCGTGGAGAAGCGCAACCAGCTTCCTGAAGAAGGCGCACCGTCAGCGTCTGGGTGGACAGGCTTCGAGCTCTATCATCGGCAGGCCGAGCATGGCTCAACGTTTTTCTCCTTGTCGACGAGCGGACGCTGGCGCTGTGGTTTCGAAGATGGAGACCGCTATGAGGTTCTGGTGGGAGCCATGGACGAAGCGCAGGCACAGCGGGCGGTGGCTGTCCTGCTGGAGGGGATAGGGTCCGACGAGCTGGTCTTGGTCAACCGGCGCGAGCGAGCGCCAGACTTGGATCTGCGTGCTTGGAACTTGGGCTATTCTGGGCGCTTGCTTCGGCCAGACCTCGCGCGAGCAGTGTTGGAATGGCTCGAGCAGGAGGGTTGGACCGATGTTTGTCGGGGCAATGCCGAGCTCGCTGGTGAGCGCAACCTAGAGGAGGATTGAAGCGGCCCTTCGCCAGGTCATTGCCGGAAGAAGAGCTTGACGTCGACACTGGGGCGCACCAGCGTTCTTTTCTCCTGAGAGAAGGTGCCCGTCTCCGGGTCTAGAATTTTGATGTCGTGGTAGCCGGCAGTAACTCGCAGCGCGCGGACGGGCGTGGTCATCCCCGTGTTCTTGCCGTCGATGTAGAGCGTTCCAGGTGGTTTGGACTGTACGGAGATGCTGCCGTAGGAGACGGGCTTTTTATGCTCTTTGTCCGGCTTCTCATCGACCTCATCGCTCGGGGTCTGCGGCTCCGCGGGCTCGACGGGCTGGGGAAGTGCTTGGGAGCGAGGGTAGGCGAACACTGCCGCTGCCTGTGCAGCGCCCTGGAGACAGCCCTCAGCGACATCGGGAAACCGTAGCTGGGCGCGACTCAGCTTCAGACTCACCGTGAGGATGGGCTCGTCTCGCTGCCACTGAGCGGTGGTGACCAAGTCTTTGTAGCCGTCGAGGCTGGCCGCGACGCGGTGGGGCACGGCCATGTCTCGGTCACTGACGTTGACAGGTGCGGGTCCGACGAAGAAGCCATCGACATGAATTTGCGCGCCTGGTGGTACCGAATCGATCTTGAGGATGCCTCTCTTGGCCTTGAGTTCGGCTGTGAATTGAGCGCCTGCCTTGAATTGCAGGGTGCTGTCGTAGTCCTCGTGGAAAGGCAGGCGCAAGCTGATTTGGTGTTCTCCTTCGCTGATGCCCATCAGCTCCGCAGGCGTGCTCAAGCCGGTGTCTTTGCCGTCGAGCCAGAGCACGGCCCCGCTGGGTGTGCTGTCGATGTGCACGGCGTCGCGCTGTCCCGCACCTTGGACCACGGGACCGGCGCTGCTCGGGCTGCGCCCGAGGACCAGTTGATTGGTGGCGAAGATGAAAGCCCAGGCGAGGAGTACGATGCCGCTCAGGGCCAAGAGGAAGAGCAGCATCGGAGGTCTGGGTTTGGAAGGGGAGATGGGCTGCCCTTCGAGATCGGTGATGACGGTGTTGACCTGATAGATGCTGCGATCGATGGCGATATCGACGGGCCGGTGCACGTCAGGTAGCTCTGCTCGCCGTGGCGCTCCGGGCGGGCTCTCCGCACCGTAGAGGGCATCGATCTGGTCGACGATGCCGCCGATGTGATCGCGATCATAGACCGAGGTCTGGGCGTCTTCGTCGACGGGTGGGGGCGGGAAACGTTGGTCGGTCATCATGGGCGCCGGCTGTTCGTGCGGGCGCTCGTTGATCACCTGGTAAACCGCCGAGCTGGAGTCGGCGCCGGTTTGGAAGAGCGAGTGCATCAGTTCGGAGAGGCTGATGCTGTCGAAAGTGACCCCCAGCGAATGCATGAAGCCGGAGAGAGCGAGCTGCATGTCGCGGGCGGTTTGGAAGCGCTGGTTGACGTCCTAGGCGAGCGCCTAGAGGATGCTCTGCACGAGCTGCGGCGGGATGTCGGGGGACACAGCGCTGGGTGCAGGGTATTCGGCCAAGCGAACGCGCTGGACGAGCTTGGCGTCGTCCTCGCCTTCGTAGAGCATGCGGCCCGTGGCCATCTCATAGAGGATGGCACCCATCGAGAAGACGTCCGCCCGCTGGCTGAGCCGATCACCGCGGGCTTGCTCCGGGCTCATGTAATAGAACTTGCCCTTGATCACCCCGCTGTGCGTCATGGCCGCGCGGCTCGCCGCTTTGGCGATGCCGAAGTCAACGATCTTCACCTCGCCTTCGAACGAAACGAGGATGTTCTGGGGGCTGACGTCGCGGTGAATGATGTCGAGCGGTTGCCCATCATTGTCGGTCATGCGGTGCGCGAAGGAGAGCCCTGAACACATCTCCTGAGCAATGTAGACCAGGCAGGGCAGCGGCATGAGGCGGCCGATCTCCTGAAAGCGACGCAGCACCCTCGACAGATCTCGTCCATGGATGTATTCCATGGCAATGAAGTAGGCATTTCCTTCTTTCTCGAGATCGAAGACCTGGCAGATGTTTTTGTGGTTGAGGCGAACGGCGATGCGGGCCTCGTTGACGAGCATGTCGACAAAGTCACGGTCGCTGCAGTAGTGCTCGTGGAGGCGCTTGATGGCCAGCGTTTTCTCGACGCCGCCGAGGCTGGTGGTGCGAGCACGGAAAATCTCTGCCATTCCGCCGACGGCGATGAGCTCCGTCAGCGTATACTTGCCGAGTTGCTCGGGCATCTGCACTCACTGTCAAAATGGCGGCGCCACGCTCCGACTCGGGCGTGCGGCACCAAAGCCCTGCTATGTCTTTACCGTTGCTGAGCTCAAGGTGCAATTGTAGAGCGCCGAGAAGAGACGTGGGCGTGACTATAGATGATTGACGGGAGACGGTCGCTTCGCTAGCCTGAGTTCTGGATTGGCGATGGGCGGCTGATCCTCTCGGGGGTTTCGAAGGATGCGGAGGCAAGCGGCGCAAGCTCGGGGGCGAGCTCTCGGGGTGGTGCATTCAGACGTCCTGTTTGCGTCTGCCTTTGTCCTGCTCTTCTGGGGGTGCAGCCCTGACCGTCCAGCGACGGAATCGACTGAGACCGCTGTCCCCGTGCACGGCGCCGTCGAGGCCGCAACGGCTGGCCAAGCTCCAGCGGACACCCAGACGCCAAGCCCTTCGATGCCAAGCCCAAGCCAGCCAGCCCCCTCCGAGGCGTCGCTGGCCTTCGACCATCGCGACTACGGTCTCGATCTGAGTGGTTTGCTCGCACCCACGGACCTGCGGGTCATGTTCGCGGCAGGCGCAGAGCTCGAGGAGCTCGAGCTACAGGGCATTGCGCCTTCTTCCTCCTACGGTAGCGTTCGCTACCGGGTCCAAGGCGCCAAGAATTACGGTCTGGCCTTGCAATGGTGGCAGAGTGGGGCCGCGAGCCAGGAACGTTTCGAGATGCACCTCAAGACCTACAATGAGGCGCGGCCCAGCGAGCTCGTTGGCGCTCGGGCGCTCTGGGCCAAGGCCCAGGATATCCTTCATCTGAGCTGGGTTTCCTCGGATTCCCAGAACGTCTTGACCTTGACCTGCGATGAAGCGCTGTGTTCGGAGGCGAGCCTATCTGCCCTCGCTCAGCTCGTCGAGCAGCGGCTAGCCCAGAAGGCGAAGGCGCAGCCGGCGCGCGCAGGGGGAACAGGCCAAGCGCCCAATCGACAAGAACTTGGGGGAACAGGCCAAGCGCCCAATCGACAAGAACTTGGGGGAACAGGCCAAGCGCCCAATCGACAAAAAGTTGGAGAGGAGTTTCCATGAAAGCACGTGTCCTGCTGAATCTGGCTGCTTTGCTGCTGTTCCTCGGCAGCGTCGTGGCTTGTGGTGACAACTCGGGGAAGGTGATCCGACCCGACGTCAGCGACCAAAGCGAGACCGACGTCAGCGACCTCGAGGTGGACACTGATGTACCGGACGTCGACCCGTGCAACTGCGGAGCCGGTGAGGTCTGCGTCAACAACGGTGTCGTCACCAACGCCTGTTTCCCCCTTCATTGCCCCGACGAAGTCTGCGGCGAGGGCGAGGTCTGTGCAGGCGGTGAGTGTGTGGTCTTGAGCTGTGCTGGCTTGTACTGCGGGGAGTATCCCAACATCTGCCGCGACGGCGTCTGCACCGTCGGCAAATGCTCGGATCCCGACGTGGGCTGCCCAGGCGGCAAGGTCTGTGTCAATGACGAGTGCCTGACGCCTTGTCAGGAGGATGACGCATGTCTTCCTTTGGCCTGTCTTGGCGGTTTTTGTCGCCCCTGCGAGGTCTCCTCGGAGTGTCCGGAGTCCTACCTCTGCGTGAGCCGAAGCTGTCGTCCCTCTTGTCAGCTCAACCCAGCCCAGTGTGGACCCGATGAATACTGCGACTCCGCGAGCCTCGCCTGCCTGCCCAAGTGTACCAGCGATGACGTCTGCAGTCGTGAGGAGATCTGCGACTTCGACACGGGGCTGTGTGTGCCTGCTGAGTGCACGAGTGAAGGCAGCAATCTTGGCTGCGAGCCCAGCGAGGTCTGTCTCAATGGTCGCTGTGTTCCTGCTAACCCACCGTTTTTCGGTAATTTCTGCGCTGGTGCCGCGGTCTCGACCAACGGCCAGCACAGCGCCGCGACGGTGCTCGCGCCGGTTGAGCTCGTTGGCGCGCCGATGTCCTCTGCCGGCTATCGTCTGACCAGCGGTTCTTCATTTGTGCTGGTCACGCAGTAGCCTGCGCCAGTGCAGCAGACCCAGGCATTTCCATCCACAACTTGGTGAAACACGCCAAGTGCCCAATCGACAAGAGCTTGCGGGAACAGGCCAAGTGCCCAATCAACAAGAAATTGCGGGAACAGGCCAGGTGCCCAATCGACAAGAACTTGGTGAAACAGGCCAAGTGCCCAATCGACAAGAATTTGTGTTCTTCGAACCTTTCTCTGGGAGAACTCTATGACCGCCGTACACAAGAACGCGCTTCGTTTCGCCGTGTTGCTTGGCCTGCTGGCTGCGCTCGGCTTCTCGGCCGAGGCCCAGGCTCAGGTGCCCTTGACCTTGTCCCAGCAGGGACGCGTGGTCGACGGCACTGGCACGCCCCTGGGCGGCGTGCAGGGCATGGTTTTCAATCTTTACGCCAGCGAGACTGGCGGCACCCCACTCTGGGCGGAGAGCCTCAACGTCGCTTTCGATAACGGTTTTTACACCGTCGTCTTGGGCAAGGGCGAGACCATCCCGCTGGCGCTCTTCGACGGCAGCCAGCGCTACCTGGGCATCGTGGTGGCTGGCGGTGCAGAGCTCAGCCCTCGCATCCAGATCTCCTCGGTTCCCTACGCTTTCCGAGCCGCTGTCGCGGATAGCGTCAGCGGTGACGTCGATCTCAACTCCTTGACCATCAATGGCACCACGGTCATCGACGCCAGTGGCCAGTGGATTGGCGACAGCTCGGGTCTGGTCGGTCCCCAGGGACCCCAAGGCCCGCAGGGACCCCAAGGTGCACAGGGACCGCAAGGCCCTCAAGGGCCTGCTGGTCCCGCTGGTGTCGATGGCGCGCAGGGACCCCAAGGCATCCAGGGGCCCGCTGGTGTCGCTGGCGCCGACGGCGCCCAAGGTCCTGCTGGTCCCGAAGGTCCACAAGGCCCTGAAGGACCCGCTGGCCCAGGCTGGAGCGAGGGATGCGACTCTTTCGGCATGGTCCTGATCAACGGCGTCTGCGTGCTCGGCTACGACAACAGCTCCGCTGGCACCGACTGGAACACCGCTGTCAACACCTGCATGGGCCTGGGCGGCGACCTCTGCTCCGTGACCCAGTACGTGGCCATCCGCGACTACGGGCTCTACGCCAGCAATACCGGGCTCTTCTACTCCAACCGCGGCGTTTGGTCCCGCTCCTTCTCCGACAACGATGGCAGTCGCATTCACTATCCCCTCTACTCCGCAGACAACCCCACCATCGGCAGCGTCTACAGCTACGCTTGCTGCAAGGACTCCACACCTCCATCCTACCTCGCCCGAAGCCTCCTGGTCCCGGCCGATGGTGCCGTCTCCGAAGGTGTGCGCGTCACCTATCTGCACAACAACGAGGACACCCGCGGCGAGGCCGCTGTGGCGATCTGCAACTCTCTGCGCAGCGACCTCTGCTCCAAATCGCAGTACGTCATCCTCAATGACGCCGGCAAGTTCTCCGCATCGGTGCGTCGCCTCACCAACGAGGTCTCCGACAACGACATCTCCCGCTTCGCTTCGATCGTCGGCACCAACACCGCCGACAACCCAGCCCTCAGCAATCTGTGGGCCTTTGCCTGCTGCGCCTCTCAGCGCCCTGTCGACAACTCCTGTCCTGCCCCAGGCTCCATGGTCAACAACATCTGCGTGATGGATATCCACGCCACCGAGGACGCCACCTTCCTCGACGCTGCGCGCGCCTGTGGGCGGCTCAACGCCGATGTCTGCTCCAACAGCCAGATGCAGTCCCTGCGCAACGCCGGTCGCTTCGCTGGCGTGAAGGCGTGGACCAACAGCGGTGCCGACAACGACGCGACCAATGTCGGCGGTCTGCTCTCCAGCATGGTCGACGATCCCAACCCGCTCAGCGAGCGCTACGGCTACGCCTGCTGCCTCTAACTCAGGCGCGCCTGCAACAATTCGAAATCAAAGGGATTCCAAAGGGCTCGCCCTTTGGCGGGGTGTGGGGCAGAGCCCCACATACGTACTCTCTCCCCAAGGAAACCCCCGGTGGCCTACTCGTAGGGCTGCACTTTCCATCCGTTCGGCGAGCTGAGGACAGCTCAACCTTGCTCGGCGTAGGCCTCGAGCCCTGCGATGAGCTGCTCCGGCGCGATGCCGTCAGGGTTCCAAGGTCGCTTCAGCGGCAACAGAACCCCACCCGCTGCCGTCCACTTTGGCCCATAGCCTGCGCGATCGTCGATCAGCACGTGGCCTGGCTTCGAGCACACCTCCTTGGGCCGCCCGATGAGCATATCTTGCGTGCCGAGCTGCTCCTTGACCCAGCTCCACTTGCCCGCTGCACTCTCGGCGAAGGGACCAGGGGTGGTGAGCACCACCACCTGCGGTGCAGCGGCCTTGCACGCCGCCCACAGCGCATCCGTCCAAGCCAGCTTCGGGAGCTGCGCCCAAAACCTGCTCCCCTCCGCCTGAACGCGCTGCCAAAGATCATCCTTGGGAATGCCCAAGCCCCATTCTCCTATCTGCGCCCACTCGGCATCCGAGAGGGTGTCTGGGTCCAGGCCATAGAGCGCCGCAAGGGGACGGTGAAAATCCACCAAGACCCCGTCCAGATCCACGAAAATGACCTCGATGGGCTTCCCCATCTTTGCAAGTTCTTCGAGCTTCATCTCTTCTCTCCCTCAATTGTCCGCTCCATAGGAGCAGTGTGCCCGTGAGCGAACGAATACGCTCGAATGACGGGCGTTGCCTGCGTCGACCAACGAAGTGTAGCGTTCTGGGAGTGAGCGGCAAGCAGTTCTTGTCGATTGGGCGCTTGGCCTGATTCCCCCAAGATCTTGTCGATTGGGCGCTTGGCCTGATTCCCCCAAGATTTTGTCGATTGGGCGCTTGGCCTGATTCCCCCGACTTGTCGCAGCGGCCTGCGTCGTTTTCGGATTCACAAGGAGTCGTCTTTTCGCTAATGCTGCCCGCGGCAGCTCCTCCAAACCGCTGCGACGGATATCACCATGTTGCTCAGAGCCCACGAAATCTCCAAAGGATTTGCCGATCGAAGCCTGTTCTCCGGGCTCTCCTGGCAAATCGACGAACAAGCACGCATCGGCCTCGTTGGCGCCAATGGCTCCGGCAAATCCACCCTGCTCGCGATCCTAGCCAAGCAACTCGAGCCCGACTCCGGAGAGGTCTTCATCCCCAAAAACATCCGGGTCGGCCTCTTTGCTCAGGAGATGGGCATCATCTCCGGAGCGACGGCCCTCGACGCGGTGCTGGAAGGCCGAAGCGAGATCATTGGCCTCTCGGTGTTCATCGACGAGCTTCACGAACAGCTCGCCCACGCTCGCGAAGCGGCGCGTATCGCCGAGCTCAGCAACAAGCTCGGCGAAGCACAAGCCCACTTCGAAGCGCAGGACGGCTACCAACTCGTCAGTCAGGCCAAGGAAATCCTCTCCTCACTGGGCTTCTCGAGCGCAGACCTGCAGCGTCCGCCGACTGCCTTCTCCGGCGGTTGGCGAATGCGCCTGCAGCTCGCCAAGTTCTTGCTCTCCAAGCCAGACCTTCTGCTCCTCGACGAGCCCACCAACCACCTCGATCTGCAGTCACTGGAGTGGCTCGAGAAGTTCCTCGACAACTATCCTGGAAGCCTGCTCATCGTCAGCCACGATCGCGCGTTTCTCAACCGCAGCGTGAAGTCCATCGCCTCGCTCGAGCGCCGTAGCGTTCGACTCTACAGCGGCAACTACGACGCCTTCATCGCCGCCAAGACCGAGGAGCTCGAGCAGCTCGAGAAGGCTGCCCTGCAACAAAGCAAGAAAATCGCGGCGACCCAGGCCTTCATCGAGAGGTTTCGTTCGAAGGCCACCAAGGCAAAGCAGGTCCAGAGTCGACTGCGCGCGCTCGAAAAGCTCGAACGTATCGAGCTCTACGACGATGCTCCGGTTGTCGATTTCAAGCTGCCACCCGCCAAGCGGAGTGGACACGTCGTCGCAAGTCTGGACAAGATCCACATGCGCTACGGGCAAGTCGTGGTCTACGATTCGCTCGATTTTCGGGTCTACCGAGGGGATCGGATTGCCCTCGTCGGTCCCAACGGCGCCGGCAAATCGACGCTGCTCAAGCTCCTCGCCGGGGTCGTTGAATTTCAAGGGAAACGCCAGCTTGGAGAGCATGTCGAGGCCGCCTACTTCGCCCAGCACCAGGTTGATGCCCTCGACTACGGTCGCAGCGTGCTCGAGGAGATGCTCAGCGCCAATGTTGGGCACAGCAACACGGTGGTGCGCAGCTTGCTGGGGGCGCTGCTCTTCTCCGAGGACGACGTGGACAAGCGGGTGGCCGTGCTCTCAGGCGGTGAGAAGAGCCGCCTCGCGCTGGCGAAGATCCTGCTTTCGACGCCCAATTTGCTGCTCATGGACGAGCCTACCAATCACCTCGATCTGGCCAGCCGAGAAGCGCTGGAGGAGGCGTTGGCCGAGTATGGCGGCGCGCTGGTCTTCATCAGCCACGATCGCTTCTTCATCGATCGGCTTGCCACCAAGGTCGTTCATGTCGAAAACGGAACCTTGTTCGAGTACCCCGGTAACTACTCCGAGTACGAGGCGAGCCGAGAACGCGAGCTTTCGCTGAGTCCGACGCACAGTCTGCCGAGCGCACCCAACCAGCGCAAAGCTCGACGCAAAGCCTTGGCCGAGGTGCGAGAGCGGCGGCGAGCGGCGAGCCACACGCTGCGGCGCAGCGTGGCTCAGTTGGAGGCAGAGATACAACAGCTCGAGACGCGCTCGAGCGAGATCGAGAGCGCCTTGGCTGATCCTCAGACCTACACGCGCACCGGACAAGCTCAAAGCCTGGGTTCTGAGCGCAACGCCCTGAGCACTCAGCTCGAAGCCCTGATGGAGCGTTGGACCGAGGAGCAAGCCGAGCTGGAAGCGATCGATGCGCGCTTCGATCAGGAAGAGCGCGCGCTCGTCGATGACGATTGAGCACGGGTCGATGCAGGCAACGGTCGACCTCTCCTGCATCTCGTGGCACAGTGTGCGCTGCTGTTCTGGCTCGAGCAGCGCTGCCGTGGTTGCGCTCGAGCCCGCCTTGCCTCGAGCTTCGTCATGACAACGCCTGCAAACGAAAGCGAGCGAAGGGTACTCCATCCTCGCGAGTCATCGAGCGAGGTCGGTACCCGAGAGCGAGCGAAGGCGATCGAAGCCTACTGTTCATTTTGCGGTCACCCCTTCAGCCAGAGAGAGGGCTGGCCGCGGTGGTGCGAGGGCTGTGAACAGTGGAGTTACCGCAACCCGGTACCGGTTGCCGTGGTGCTGCAGCCCGTTCGTGAGGACACGGGACGCATGGCGTTGCTGGTCATTCGGCGGGCCATCGAACCATGTCTGGGGCAGCTCGCGTTGCCTGGAGGCTTCGTCGACTATGACGAGGACTGGCGTGAAGCGGCGCGGCGAGAGCTGTGGGAAGAGACGGGCATTGCGCTCGAGGGTGGTGCGGCTGCGCTCCAGCTCTTCGAGGTGCTCAGTAAGCGACCTGGGAATCGCCTGGTACTTTTCGCTGTGGCGCCTGCCTTGGAGTGTCTGCGCTGCCGCCCTTCGTGGTGAATGACGAAGTCAGTGAGCGTCGGCTCATTCAGGGGCCGA